>JAISBD010000014.1 GCA_031266345.1 Puniceicoccales bacterium
TTACTCACTAGGTTTGAAACAAAATTTGCCAGCGGGGAGCGCACGTCTGCGTCCCCTTCCCACTGGTCCACATCCACCCGTAAAAAGTCGCGCAAGTCCTTGATTTTTTGCCCATCATCCCGCACTAAACCATCGAAGGAAAAGCTCTTGATTTCCGTGGCTATGGGCTTCAATTGCCTCTGTGAGGCGGCTCATTTGCCGATTTCGCTAGATTTTCGCTTTGCCCATTGAAACGCAACGGAGAAGCCGACAAAAGCGGCTCAGAATGCCTCCTTGAGGCTGGCCCGTTAGGGCCTTAAATTGCCTCTGTGGGGCGTCTCATTTTCAGTTTCGTTGAATTTTCGCTTTGCCATTGGAACACAGCAAGGGGGCCTCTCTTTGCCGCCAAAAGCGGCTAAAAATGCCTCTTGAGGCCTCCGGCTTCTTCGCCGCCGAGTCCGTCAATTTTTTCCGCAGTCCATCGGCGCGCTCCCGCTCAGCGGTGAGGTCCTTCCACACGCGCTCCATGTCATAGGAACCATCCGCATTTTTGTAGCTCTCAAAGGAAGCAACTGCTTGCGGCGTACTCACTTCCGCCTGCACCTGCTCCCCACTCGGTGCACCAATCTGTGCGCCAGCCTCCACCTCACTCCCAATCTCTTTGTAAGAAAGAGACTCTAGCAGAGGAAGAAAATGTCACTATAAAATAAAATTCTACAACATTTGAGCGGCAATGTGGCAAATTCTTAAAGAAAATTTTGCCCAAATTCACGTGGATTGCTGATACTTTGGCACGCCCCTCCGCGGCTTAGGGTATCCAAGTCGACTAAGGCTGTAAGGGGGAAGAATCCTCTGTTGGTCTCTCGGGTGCCTTCTCCCATAACACTCCCGTTGCTCCTAGGCCCGCTGAAAGGCATTTAGCTCCAGCATTCAGTAAGGCAAGTACTGCGCCTATTGTCACGACACCTGCTCCAAAAGTTGCAACCCCAATAGCTACGGCCGCTACTAAAGCTATGGTTGCCGATGCAACTTTTGCAACCTTTAACTTATGCGCTTTGGATAATTTTTGGGCTAAAACATCTACAGCACTTTGCAAATCCTGCCGTATGCTATTCACATCAGCCTCACCTTGGGGACTTTTCCCCGCGATAAGGTGGTCAAATTGTGAAAGGACCTTTCCCAATTGCTTTTTCGCTTCTTTTTTGCCAAGTGGCTTTCCATCAACACCAGCCCTGAATCCCTTTCTTAGTCCTGGATTTTTTAAGACATCCAGAGCCAAGCTGTTGTATGAGCGAAGGATGCCAAGTTGATGCGCTTCAATACCCCTATCCGCTAGCTCTTCTTGCGTCCCATCAAGAATTGTTTTACCGTCTTCTCCTAATTCTTGATGTATCACAGTGCCAGATGCACTTTTATTTTTTGCTTCCAAAATCGCTCCATCGATCACTGTGCCCAAAACTTTCACCCCTTTGTCCAAAAGCATCGGAGCCAGACTCATTCCACAAGTTGTCAAACTTTGGAGGATGGTTGTAACGACTGAAAGAGTGGCGGCACCACAGCGCATCCCCTTTTTAAGACGTGCTTTTAATAAATTGTGGCTTATAACACCAACTGCTTTCCCCATGTCCTGTTTGACTAAATTTAATTCTGCTTTTTGTTCTGGTGTAAGGCTTTGGTCATTCATCAAAGATTCAAGTGCTTTTAGGCCTTGCTCTAATCTTTTTAATGACTCTTTTTTACCCAAGGTAAGGGTCTTGCCGGATTTATCTTTATAGGAAAAACTTTCCATTTTGTTTGGTTTTTCCAAAATTTGTAGAGCTAGATCGTTTGCTCTTTTCACATCCTTTGCCCCTTCAAAATTTGCAGATGCTAAATTGTTCACAATGTTATTTCGTTGATTTTGAGATATTTGAACACTTCCTTCTTTATGTGACATAGCCCTGTCTAGCACAAATCCTTCTACAACTCGCAAAGTAAGTTCCCCTAAGCCTAAACCTAATCCTGCCCCAGCTCCCGTAACTGCGTCGATAGGGCCTTCTGTGTGGAGGTCCTGGGAAGGAATTTCTATGCCTCCAGCGCATATGGTCTGCGCGCTGCTTGCTGCTGTGGTCACAGCAGGTACAGAATTTAGCGCATCACCTACCGGTCCCTTTTTTTCATCGTCTTCATCTAGTGCTCTAACGACTGCCTCACTTATTTTCCTACTCATTTTCCTACTCATTTTAAAACCAGCGGCTTCATCTGTTTCAAGATCATCGGCTTCACTTGTTTCAAGATCATCGGCTTCATCTGTTTCAAGATCATCGGCTTCATCTGTTTCAAGATCATCTGTTTCAAAGCTTTCAGCAATCCGTTGCTCTACCTCCCCTGAGTCACTGCTAAAATCAACATCCATCACTTTACAGGAACGACTGTCAAGACTTGTGACAAAAATTGAAGCTCCTATTGGTCTGGAATCTCCGCTTATAGGCACAGCTGTTACGGTACACTGTTTCCCGTTTACTGAAATCGTTGCTGATTGAGCTTCATTGCGTAAACTAACCTGGCTCAGCAAATTTGCAATTGTGGTGGTATTTCCCATAGAGGGAAAGATTTTACCTATAAAAAAAGCTTTTGCAAGAAAAAATACATTAAGTTTTCCTCCTATTTCAACTTTCCCGACCCCTACTCGCTTTCGCGGAGGGTTTAATGGCTCTTGGGCGCTGCTTAAATTTCGTTTCGCTTTCACTGGGTGCGGCTTTCAATCGAAAATCAAAGGGCTACTTTATTTTCTCTCGTCTTTTTATCCCGATTGGCTCCATAAATCCCTAGGTCACTTAAACGCAGAGCTCACCGAGGGCCGAAGGAGGCAAAAAATGGGTGCCATAAAAAGATTAGCTGCTCCAATGAACTTCCCGCGAAAGTGAGAAAAAGTTGGGAAATGATCCTTCGGGAAATCATTGCTTGACAGTAAATTTGGTTTCTGAAAGTTTGCGCACCACTGATGAAACGGGATAAGGCTAATTATTTCTACGGCGTGGCATGGTTTATGATAAGTTTGTGCGTGTGCACATTCAATGACTCCATCACAAAATTGCTCGTTGGCGGTTATCCGGTGTCGCAAATTGTGTTCCTGCGCTACCTTTTTGCGACGATTTCCCTGCTCCCATGCATGCTAGTGCGCGGTTGCCACACGTTTAAAACGAAACACGCTGCCATGCATTCAATCAGGGCAGTCATGCTTGCTTCCGCCATTGCACTGTACTGTTTTTCACTGGATAAATTGCCCCTGTCTACGGTGATAACCGTTAATTTTACAATCCCCATCTTTACTTTGCTACTAGCTTATATATTTTTAAAAGAGAGAGTCGGTGGGGCGGAATTGGGCGCAACGTTGACTTGCTTCACGGGAATATTGGTCACTTCCGAGCCGGCGAATAGCGGATTTGCCTCCTATGCCATAGTGCTTTTGGTGCTTTCAGCGGTAATATTCGCCGGATTGGATGTGATAAATAAAAAATTTGCCATGCGGGAAGGCATCCTGACAATGCTGTTTTACACCGCCACGGTAACGCTGGCATTGGTCGCCATACCGGCCTGGTTGAATTGGGGAAAGGTGCAGAGCATTGACTGGGTCTTTTTCATCCTGCTCGGGTGTGGAGCAAATTTGCTGCTATACTGCATATTAAAAGCATTTGAGCGCGTTACGATGTCGGCCATTGCTCCATTTAGATACGTAGAATTCATACTATCCGCAGTGATTGGATTTTTTTGCTTCGGAGAAATACCGACCTGGGGCACGGTGCTGGGAGCATGCATAATAATCCCAAGCACGCTCTACATAATATTGACCGAAACTAGGAGCTTTCGCCGGGCTTCTTGCTGAGGGATTAGCTCCCCATTGGCTAGAACAAATGTTTCATCGGTCAGCCCGGCTAGCCGCTGGTTATGGGTTATGAGTAGCAACGAGTTGCTGTTTTGCCGGCAAGCTCCCACCATTAAATCGAGTGCACTCCGCGCATTGCCTTCGTCGAGGTTGCCCGTCGGTTCGTCGGCCAAAATCACAGGAGGCCTATTTATCAGGGCTCTGATAAGGGCAACCCGCTGCCTTTCTCCGCCGGACAGGACGGTGATGCTGCTCCGCTTCCTATCACCCATGCCCATTATTTTCAGCAGGGAGTCAGCAAAGTTTATGTCTTCCTTCGCCGGATAGCCGTGCACACGCAGCGGAAGCAGGATGTTCTCCATGACGTTTAGTTCGTACAGCAGGTTAGGATTTTGAAAAATAAACCCGAACATGGAGCGGCGCATTGGGGAAATATTGCCGCCGGATGCCGCCTCACCATCCCAGAGAACGGTGCCGCAGTCGGGCTGTTCCAGCAAGCTGATAACATTCAACAGGGTTGTTTTGCCCACCCCCGAAGCCCCGCAGATGCTGATGGATTGACCGGATAAGAGCGTAAAATCGATATTTTTCAGTACCGCACAACCTTTGAAAGATTTCGCGACGCCGCGCAATTCTATAATTGGTCGCTCATTCATTTCGCAGGGCATGGGAAGGGTTAATTTTCGCGACGGCTAGGGCCGGAATCAGGCCAGCTAGGCAGCAAATGAGCATTGTAAAGGCTACGATCGTGGCAATATTGCTCGCCGAATATTTCACCGGTAAGCGTGCAAAATCATAAAATTTCAGCAGAAAATCGTTGATTCCCACCAGCTTTGCTAGAATAGTAAGGATGTTGTTGCGAAGAATTAGGGCGACGTACCCAAAAATCAAGCCAAGCACGCTTCCCACAACGCCAATGATCGCTCCCTCAAAAAAAAATATCAGCGAAATATCTCTCTTAGCCGCCCCCAGGGCACGGAGTAAGCCGATTTCTCGACGTTTTTTTACAACGGATATCATCAGGGAACTGGCTATGGAAAAGGACGCAATGAGCAAAATAAACAGCAGCACAAACATCATCATCGTCTTTTCTAGCTTTAAAATAAATAGAAAATCGCCGTTCATCTCCTGCCACCCGCAAATGCGCAAGTCCGGGAAGTTTTTCCGCAGCCGCACCACGACCTTGCTCAAATCCGCCCCATTGCACAATTTCAATGCCAGCCCGTGGGCATCCCCCGCCCCCATGGCGAATAATTCTCCCATGGCCCCCATGGTCAATAAAATTGAGTTCGCGTCTACCTGATTCCACCCGCTATTGTAGATGGCGGCGATGTCGAAGGAGCGCGGCAGCAATAGCTCATCGCTCCGCAAGTCCTGCAGCATCAAGGGAGAATACACTTCGACGCTGTCACCAATGCGAATTCCCAGCCTGTCCGCTAGTCCCGAGCTGATTACCATGGAAAAGTCATCCAGCGCCTCCAGCGCGCCCTCGCTTATAAAATCCTTCAGCGGCACGACTTCGCACTCGGTCGCAACCTCCATGCCCTTTGCGAAAGGAAAAGCCGACTTATTGCCAAATTGTAGCATGAGCACGCCCATTGCATACGGTGACGCTTGGGCAACGGAAGGATCCTCCAACAGGGCACGGCGAATGGCCTCGGAATTGCGGATTACGCCCTCGGAATCAACCCGGATTTGCCCCTGCGTGGCAATGATTTTTGAACAAATTTCCCCCTGAAATCCGTCCATCACGCTGCTCACAGCGAACAGCACAACTACCCCTAGCGCTACCCCAAAAATCGAAACCGCAGATAGGAAAGAAATTTTCCTACCCGTTGGAAACAAATACTTTATAGCCAAGTACCAGCTCAGCTTCATGTTAGCAAGCATCCATATTTCATGGCACTTCAGGAAAAATAATCAACAAAAAGAGTGAATTTGCTGATTTGGTGAATATTTTTCTTGCAATTCTCCGGAGAAAATAGACTGTAAATCAGTTATGTCGTACAGCACATCAAATCCAATTTTGAATACCAGAGGTTTTGAATATTCCGGCGGCCAAGCGACCACCACCCTCAATGGGGTAATAAATCGCTGCTTGACCTTGCTAGCTTTGGTGATGGTTTCCGCTCTATTTGCCTGGCAAAGTAAGTATATTTCCCTAGAATCTTTGGGCGCCAAGCTGGCACTATTTACGATCGCAGGGATTGTGGTTGCAATTGTGACTGTGTGCAAGAAGGAGTGGGCGGGCTATACCGCACCGCTGTATGCCATTCTCAAAGGACTTGTCCTCGGAAGCCTGTCGAAAATTTTTGAATTGAGCTATCCGGGTATCGTTTTTCAAGCTGTTGCACTTACGACCTGCACAGCAGTTGGCATGCTCCTTCTATATAAGTATAATATCATCACCGTTACGAACAAACTTCGAGCGATAGTGATGACAGCGACGTTTGGCATATTAATAGTGTATGCGGTGAGTTTGGCAATGTCTCTCTTTGGCGGGAATGTGTCTTTCATACATTCGGAGGGTACTTTGGGTTTACTTTTTAGCCTATTTGTTGTTGCAATTGCGGCATTAAATCTGCTACTGGACTTCGATTTTATCGTCCATGTTTCGAGCCGTGGGTTGCCGAGCTACATGGGTTGGTATGCCGCCTTTGGGCTCATGGTAACACTGGTGTGGCTGTACTTGGAAATCCTCAGGATGCTGGCTAAGGTACGCAGCAATAGGTAGATAGAATTTTTTATTTTGTTTAATTGTTGATAAAGTGGCGAATCACTTCGGTGATTCGCTATTTTTATTTTTCACTGAGGGGGAACGTCCAAGCGTGGCAGCAGGCGACCGCCAATGCATCGGATTCATCGCCGGAGATTTCGTGATTTATGTTCAATAAATTTTTAATGGTACCCATGACCTGCTCCTTGGAGGCGCGTCCCATTCCTGTCACGGCTTGCTTGATCCGCAGCGGCGGATATTCGCAAATTTCGATCCCCTTGTTCGCCAGCACCGCGATGATGGCCCCCCGCACGGAACCCAAAATTTGCGCAATTTTATAATTTTGAACAAAAATAGTCTGCTCTATCGCCACGCAATCGGGGTGGTATTTATCAACGACATCGCCTATTTTTTTGAAAATTTCACCTAAGCATTGGTAAAAAGAAAGCCGCGCCCCAAAGGATAATCTCTCGGAAAAAATGAATCGATTTTGCTTTTCCCTGGATTCCAAAATGGCAACGCCCGTTCCGCGCAGACTTGGGTCAATGCCCAATATCACACCATCATAACCCCGCAAGTATCTCCGGGCGACATGCTGGGTCTTCACCAAAGATTTGCTACCCGATAGGGCTTCGGTCCACAATTGCCTCGTTGACTTCTTTACCACAGCAAGTTATAGATCAAAATGGATCATGAAGGCAAGAAAAAAGCTGGCCGAAGCCAGCTCACACTTTTCCCAACAAGAAAATAAATAAAGCTACCGTGTCCAGTCGTCACCAACTAAAACTGATGCAGCCCCGGACTTAATCCCCAATTTTTCCCAAGTTTTGTGTAGGGCGTCCATGTAATGGTTACGCAAAGCATTGGCATCGCCCTCCTCCTCGGCAAAATATACCCTAATCGGCGAAGTCGGGAAAGTTATTTCCTTACCATCCCGAAAAAAAGATGTTTTAAAACCAAGACCTTTCAATTCACCATCGATCTTTGCCGCATCAGCTAAAGCATTATGGGTAATAGTTATAAATTTTTTATCAGCCATTTCTAAACTCCTTTTTTATTATTAAGCTAACTCTGACTTGGCAGTCTAGAATTAAACTCAGCTTAATCAAGTGAAAATTTTAGGCAGATTGGACATTTTTTTACAATGTGCCCCCTTGCAGGGCAATACTTTCGCCCATATTCGATCATTTGGATGTGCAAATCGTGCCACGTTTCCACGGGGAAAATTTTTTTCAAGCATTCTTCGATCCTGCGCACATCGGCGCTTTCGGACAATTCCCACCTCTGCGATAGTCGAGCAATGTGGGTATCGACGGGAAATGCTGCCCGATGAAACGCCTGGGCCATGACCACCGACGCGGTCTTATGACCCACCCCAGGCAGTGACTCCAATCCTTCAAAGCTATCCGGTACGCGGCCGTGAAAATTTTCCAGAAGTAATTTGGAAGTGGCTAAAATCGCTTTAGCCTTATGGTTAGCAAGTCCGCATGGCCGGATAATTTCGCCGATCTGGCTTTCCGACAGCAGTGACATTGCCCGTGGATTATCGGCCACGCCGAACAATGCTTCCGTGACCCTGTTTACGACCAAATCCGTGCACTGCGCCGATAGCATGACGGCGATCAATAGGGTATATGGGTCAGCGTGGGAGAGGGGGATTGGCGGCTTGGGGAACAATTTGTTCAATGTTTCCAAAATAAAAATTGCCTTTTCAGAGGTATTCATGAGAACATCTCCAAATATGAAAACAATGGAAGATTTTGCAAAAAACTTCTTCGCCGACCGCATCGGTGGCCGAAATTTCGGCAAAATTGATACAATTTATAAGTTTGAAAAAATAAAGCGGGCAAAGCGGACGGCCCTGGCTAAGTATCCCCACAGGGTTTTGCTGGATATGGGCGTGGGGGAACCCGATGAAATGGCCGGCGAGGAAATAATTAGCGCTCTTTTTCACGAGGCTAAGCAGTTCAAAAACCGCGGCTACGCCGATAATGGCTGCTCTGAATTCAAGGAAGCGGTGGCAAGGTACATGGCGGCGATGTTCAATGTTTCCCTGGATGCCGATGGTGAAATTCTGCATTCCATCGGTTCAAAGGCGGCACTATCCATCCTGCCGCTGTGTTTTGTGAATAAGTCCGACACCGTAGTCGCAACAGCACCGGGATATCCTGTGTTTGGAACGCATGCTCAGTATCTCGGCGCAGAGGTGATCAATTTACCCCTAGTGAAGGCGAATAATTATTTGCCGGAGATTGAAAAGCTTGGCGAAAAAACGCTGCGAAAGACAAAAATTGTCCTGCTAAATTACCCCAATAACCCGACCGGCGCAACTTGCCCGTGCGAATTTTTCAAGAAAATAATCGAACTTGCTCACAAGTATGAATTCTTAGTGATAAACGATGCGGCCTACGCTGGCCTGGTTTTCAACGAAAGTGATCGGCTATCAATCCTGGAAATAGAAGGAGCGAAGGAGGTTGCACTCGAATTGCACTCCATGTCCAAGGGTTTTAACATGACCGGCTGGCGCATTGGCTGGGTATGCGGCAACGAATGCCTTGTTAGGGCCTACGGAAACGTCAAGGACAGCACAGATTCCGGACAATTTTTACCCATACAAAAGGCTGCGGCCCGTGCCTTGGCGGACATTTCGGTCCCAAAAGCCAATGGGGCGAGGTATTCGCGGCGCATGGATAGCGTCATAGAAATTCTGGGTAAGCGCGGGTTAAAATTCGACAAACCCAGGGCCGGCTTCTTTTTATACGGATTAATACCGGCAAAAGCCGAATTTAATGGGATAGTGACAAGATTCATTTCGGCGGAACAATTTGTGGAATGGATGGTCACGGAACTTGGAATTATCTGCGTGCCCTGGGACGATGCCGAGCCTGCCGTCAGATTGTCCATGACATTCTCTTCCGATGCGCTGAGCGAGCAACAAGCTTTAAAATTGCTCAGAGAGCGCATCGAATCCGTCACATTTTTCTGAGTGTCGCTATGCCGAGCAAGCTTAATCCGAGTTCAAGCACGAGTAGCGTGCATCTGCACAGCGCTAATCTGCGATTTTTCACTGCGCCGTCACTAACCAAAACGCGGTTTGCATTGTAGAAGCTGGAGTATTCGCCCGTCAACTCGAACAAATAGGTGCACAAGTGGTGTGGCCGCAGGTCTAAAACGGCTTGCCTAAGCACCATTGGGAAGTACATTAACTTCCGCACCAATGCGCACTCCTCCTTTGTTTCAAGTGCGTCGGCAACGAAATTTGCCGCCCCAACCCTATCCAATATTGAATGGATGCGGGCGATGGCGTATAGCAGGTACACAGCGGTATTGCCGTCGAAGGAGAGCATATTTTCCCAGGAAAACACGTAGTCACTCGTGCGATTCTGGGCCAAATCGAAGTAGCGGATGGCACTTAGCCCCACAGTGGCAGCGATGCTGCTTTTGTCGCCTTCGCTCAAGCCTGGATTTTTTTCCGAAACAATTCTGTGGGCACGATTTTTTGCCTCGGCAACTAGGTTTTGCAAATAAATCGGCGACCCATCGCGGGTTTTTATGGCCTTGCCATCCTCGCCCAAGATCGTTCCAAACCAGACGTGGTGCAATTTCGGCAGAGCTAACTTTCGCGCACTAAACCACCTATTTACAGTCATAAACAGCTGTTGGAAATGGTCTTGCTGGCGGCCATCGGTGACATAAATCACCTCATCGGCGCGAAAGTGCTCCATCCGATGCTCCACCGTGGCAAGGTCAGTGGTCGCATAATTGGAAGCGCCGTCGGATTTTCGTATGATGAAAGGTTGATCCTTGAACCTCCCCCCATCGAAGAAAACAACCAAAGCTTCCCTATCCAGGCGCGCTATGCCGCACTGTTCAAGGGACTTGCAGACGGCTTCCACCTCGTTTCGATAGAATGATTCGCCCAGAACGTAGTCAAATTTCACATCAAATTCGGCATATATCTTTTCAAATTCGGCGTAGGATATGGCATTGATTTTTTCCCAAATTCTAACATTTTCCCTGTCCCCACTTTGGAGCTTCACGAGCTCATTTCTAGCACTAGTCAGATGAGTTTCACTTTCCTTTGCCATGGCATTGCCGAGTTTATACAGGCGCTCAATTTCGGCCAAAGCGCTGCCAGTCGGCAAGGCGTCGAGGTCGATATTTTCGTGCTTAATCGCCATAATCAGGATGCCAAACTGCGTACCCCAGTCGCCGATGTGGTTGTCCCGAATAACCTTCGCGCCGCAAAATTCCAGCAGCCGGCAAATGGATTCTCCGATGTTCATCGAGCGCAAATGGCCGACGTGCATCCGTTTGGCGCTATTCGGCGAAGAATAGTCAACGACAATGGTTTTTCCAAGGAAGGAATCAATCCTTGGCCTAAGCGAGTCCGCATTCGAATGCTCGCTTAGCCATTTGCACAGAAATTCTTTCCTAAATTTAAAATTAATAAATCCTGGGCCGGCCAATGAAATCTCGACATTTTGCTTAATATCTTGTCGTTCAAATAGATGTGCAATGATTTGTTCGGCTAATGTGCGGGGATTTCGCCCGTACTTTTTCGCATATTGCAAAGCGCCATTGGCTTGAAAATCGCCGAACCGCGGATCGGATGGCCTGATTTCTGGACTAAAATCTTCGCACCCGCATAGCTGTGCTGCCTGCCTAACAGCCCCTTCCAACCAAATGTCAACCTCCATGCCCAATTCTACGCTCAAAATAGCTTCAATGCTCTATTTCCCTAATTAGTACACAGTCTTTTAAAGCCTCTTCAAGGGTGCAAAAAGAGTAGCCATTCCTCTTCAGCAGGTCTATTACTCTGCCTATGGTAACGCTCGTTAGCGTGCAAGCATGCAGGAGGAAAATTTCGTTCTTTTTGCGTTTGCTAACTCTGCTTAGCTCCCTTTGTACGTGCGCCAAAAATGCTTCCTTTATCTCTTCAATTTGCGGCGAATCTTCGCCATATTGCGCAGCAGCCTGCCTATATTTAGCATTAAACTTCCAATCAAGGGAGTCAAGCGTGGCCCCTGCGATGATATATTTCCTTCCCCGCAAAAATCTTTCCGTCTGCTTGATTTGATTAAAATTTCGCCCCTTCACCAGGTAGGGATACCTAAAAAATCGCAGATTTTTCCCCCGTGAGCGCATTATGGAACCAATAGTTTCCTCGCCGCCGCGGACTTCTCCCTTGAATTCTTCCATGGAGATCTTTGAAGCATCCTTGTGGCTAACCGTATGATTGCCAAGTTCGTGGCCATTATCCACCCACTCCTCCAAAATTTTTATGCGCGATTCCGTTTCTCCGCGATAGTGAATTTTTTGCTCATTAACAAATACCACCGACTTTATGCTATGTTTCTTCAGTGTATTTATGATGCTTTGATTTATTTGAATAACTTTTTCAAGAGATGAATAGCTTTCCAGACACGGTAAATCATCAAACGGTAAAGCGATCTTTTTTTGAAAAGAAAACACCGGAGTCGCGCACAGGCACACTAAAACAACCAATGTAACAATGTTTTTTATTTTGTAATCCACGAACCTCCGCCTACTTCTATAGAAAAAACACCGCATTAAAAGCTATTTTTTCTAAAAATTTCAAGAAAAGAGACGATTTCCCTATTTTTCAGGGACTAGACCCTCCCAATCCCCGGTAATTGCGCTGTCAAACAAATGTTTCAAAAATGAAAAAAGTAATCGCAGGCGAAATGAAGGATCATCGGCGATAATATTACTAAATCGGGATATGCTTTGAATACTTCACCCGTCTCCTCACTAGGATCCCCCGCATGGGGCCGTTGTTCATCATCTTTAGCGCAGTTTGAATATTTTTTTCCGTACAATTGTATAAAACTTTTACTTCGGAATCCTTTTTGACCGTATCAATCGAGCAAAGGATTCCAACGACGCCAGCACCATCATTGTCGCCAAGAAAAACGTCGATTCCTTCCCCGTCCTGGGACTGCGTATTGTTAATGTAACCGTAGTTTATAGGATAGACCAAATCGGGGAAGCGGGGATGGGCCGTGCCTTTGGGGCGATCAATCGTAAACCCGTGTTCGCAAATGAGCTGCTCGAACGCTTTAAAAAATGCATCGCCACTGTTCACCATTTTCGTCCCTTGGTTTCTAGCCAGCGTAGCAAAGCAAGGCTCTCGTAGTAATGCTATCCCATGCATTTGCAACTGGCAACTCGTTTCAATAAAAGCACCACTGCCCTAATTTTTTTTGCCTAAGTTTTTGACCCAAAGCGGCGCTGGCGGAGAGAGAGGGATTCGAACCCTCGGTACCGTTACCGGTACACAGCATTTCCAGTGCTGCACAATCGGCCACTCTGTCATCTCTCCACGGGAAAGGCCTTGAATCTTGCCGCTATTAAGTTGTAAAATCCCACAATAATTATCGTCTTCAAAACTTCAGCAGCTATGAAAAACAAAAACCCACATAGGAATGCCCGTTGCAGTCCGATAAACATGGAAAGTACAATGGTGCCGGAAAGTAATACAATAATTTGTGCCCCAAATATTTTGCAAAACAATTTCAGATTGTTCTTCGGCGGAGCTTTGGCAGTTAGAATAATCGCCACTGCGAAAAATCCCATAATATACCCGCTTGTTAGCAAAAGTCCGAAGCCACTTTGAATTATCCTGCTCACTGTGAAGAGAGCTAATCCCTGCAATACGTACTTTCGCGTTGAAAAAAGGCATATTAGGGGCAAAACAAATGTCTGGAGCGTGAAAGGCACGGGGTAGAATGGCACCCTGACTAGGGTTGCACCAAATATCAATGCGGAAATCACAATTGGTATAAAAACCTTTTTCCCCATTGCCCAACTTGCCATCGGTGTTATCTCCAAATGCCAATTTTTACTTATGCTCATAATTTACCTGTGGTCATGATTTTTTTTTAATACCCAGAGAGGGGGTCGAACCCTCACTCCCTTGCGGGAATCGGATTTTGAGTCCGACGCGTCTGCCAATTCCGCCATCTGGGCCCTATGCAATGCACAATGAAGCTTTGATAATACTTGGCAAGCTAAAGTTCAAAATTTTTGCCGATTTTTATCGGCCCATGGCTCTGAAATGCGAAATCTTGCTGCTGCGCTCGGCATGCAACCTGTCAATTTTCTTAGATTTTCCATCAAAAATTCTGAGCCCTATGGCAAAAATTTTTTGCAGGAAGTGCAACCTTGCTGGGTGGTTTCATGGGCTCTGATCCTAATTTTAGGATTGACTTTTCGCGAAAATGCCAGCTTAAGACTATGGAATTATGCTATCAATTGTTCATTCCGGCGCTCTTAGGGGCATTGAGGTTGTCGACGTCACCATAGAAGTAAATTCCGGGGAACGCGGCGACCCACGCTTCATCATGGTTGGGTTACCCGATGCCGCGGTGAAGGAATCCCATGACCGCGTATTTTCCGCATTGAGCAATAGTGGTTTTATGTGCCCACGCATGCGCACGACCGTCAATCTCGCCCCGGGGTACATCAGGAAGGAGGGGTCTTTCTATGATTTACCCATCGCACTTGGGGTGATACAGAGCACGGCGCAGGTAAGCATGAAATTGCTGGATGAATTCGTCATCGCCGGCGAGCTTAGCTTATCCGGTACCATTTCTGATATTCGCGGTGGCATAGCCTTTAGCTTATACGCTAGACAAAATGCTAAAAAACTGATCCTGCCACCAAAGTCCGCCGCCGAAGCAGCCCTAGTTGAGGGGGTGGAGGTTTTCGTTGCGGATTCGCTGGCCAATGTCACCGATTTTCTAAGTGGAGGCACTCCCCTCGCTCGGGCAGTGCCAGTAATTAAAGATTTGTGGGCCGCTGACCGCAACTATGCCATCGATTTTTCCGATGTTACCGGCCAATTAGTCTTGCGGCGGGCGGTGGAAATTGCAGTTGCCGGCGGACATAATTTATTGATGATAGGTTCCCCCGGTTCGGGGAAATCCATGGTTGCCAAGCGCATCCCCACCATAATGCCCCGTCCAAGCATGGATGAAATTATCGACATCATTAACATATACTCCGCCGCAGGCATGAGCCTGGGCGAGGGAGAGTCCTGCTTTCGGCGGCCATTCCGGTCCCCCCATCACACAATAAGTAGCGTCGGATTGCTTGGCGGCGGCGTCATTCCTGGTCCCGGCGAAGTCTCACTGGCCCACAATGGCGTGCTTTTCTTGGACGAATTGGCGGAGTTTAATCGCGCCACATTGGAGGTTTTGCGCCAGCCACTGGAGGACGGTGAGATCACGATTTCTCGCAGCTCGGGGAAGGTTACTTTCCCCTGTTCGATCATACTCGTCGCTGCCATGAATCCCTGTCCATGCGGCTTCCTCGGTGATAAGGCCGGCCGCTGCAAGTGCTCCCCGGGGCAGGTGGCAAAGTATCGTTCCCGCATAAGTGGGCCGCTGATTGACCGCTTCGACATACAAATAGACGTGCCGGCCGTGTCACTGGCAGATCTATGCGGACACAGGCGGGGGGAGTGCTCGGCGGATATCAAGGTGCGTGTGGAACGGGCCCGCGCGATACAAAATGCGCGCTTCAAGGATACGGAAACAACGAATGCGAGGATGGTCAACGTGCGGGATGGATGCCCCCTGAATGGCACTTGCCAAAATCTCCTCGACATGGCCATGAAAAACTTACACCTGTCCGCTAGGGCCTATGACAAAATCTTGAAAGTCGCCCGCACAATCGCTGATTTAGCGACTTCGGAGGATATTCTTGAAAAACATATCTTGGAGGCGATACAATATCGCTCATTGGATAGGATTTTTTTTTAGCAAAATTCGAAACTTTATTATTGTCATTTTTGCAATTAGCACTACATTGGAGAGAAATGAGTACTAGTGGTGCAAATTTTTCAAATAGCGCGTCCGTTAGCAATGGCATGGTTTTTAATAATAACGACTCCGTTAGGGTTAATGCTGATTTATCACCCATTCTCAGTAGATGCCCCGATGGGACTGTAACTATTACCGTAAATCTGAACTCGCCATCTTGTGTTGATGAGGCGGAGCGGCTCGATGATTTCGCTGCCCTTAACTCCCGCGATTTGCATAAAAATATACAAGATCGTGCAATTTCATCGAAAAATTATAATAAAAATAGGAAGGCTCTGCGGACTAAATTTGTTTGCAGGCTCGGGACAAGCGATCAGGGAAAAAGAAACAAAGACTATCAGGATGGTGAATCGAAAGTGAGGCGCCTCAAGCAAAGAGCGCTTATCCAAATGATGGAAAGCAATCGATCTGGAGGTGATTCTGGGGACGACAGGGCAAGGTTTGATGGGAATTTTTTGGAGGACGCGATATCGCAGATGGTGGCCGAAATTTTCCTTGATATCACCGAACAGCATAATGTTTTTGAATGCATGGAGTCACTCGAAGATTTAGAAATAGCACACGCCGAGGAGGAAATTCGCCAGGCTAAAAAAATGCTCCAAAGACTGGAGGGGCACACGGACAATAAGAGCCTCAGTCGAAAAAAAGATTTCAGGGAAAAAATTGATAATTTATCTGCACAGGTAAAATTTTCTAAGCTGTTCAAACGGGAGCTCACCTACGCCAAGGAAGCCCTACACCATGCTCATGGCCAGGAAATTCAGGATGGCTATAATTTAATCCCTAAGGCCGTCGACCTGTGCGCATCGCTCGCCGGAGATAGGACTGGAGGAGATGATAGTACGGAAGCGCGGAAGGTATCGATTATGTATCAGCAAACGCTGGGTGCCACTACCCTGACCGCTGTCATGGACATCACCTATGAGGGCTTTGGGGCAAAAAACATAAAGGTTGGTCTCCATGCCATGCTGGAGCTCAGCGGCGTGGACATACAATCCGCAAATCCATCCCGTGACGTGCAATTACTCATTATCATCCGCGAAACACTGTTCAGAACGGAAATATCTGTGCAATTGTTTGACGCTGTCGGGGAATTGCGAAAGGAGATCGTGGTCAGTTTTGAGAAATGTTCCAAGAAAACATTCACCGAAGTAGAGCAATATAACGTGACTAAGAGTTTAGCCAAATTATCCGACCAGGCTTACATGAGCGAATCCCAATTATGGGAGGAAGTTCTGAACGTTCTGGGTGTAAGTAAAGAGAGCGACGATATGGAGGGGGTAACGATAAATGAGCGAGGAAGATAGGGCACCGGCAATTTTTGCTATTACTCGGCTGATGGAACTTATCCGGCGGCTGCCGATGAAATTTTTCGAAGATCCGGACAGTCGTTCGCAAATTTTGGACATGATGCAAGAAGAGCTGGACGAGCTCATTATCCTCGAAGAAAGGGAACAGGAAGAAGCCCTCAACGGGACAGAGGAGGAAGAGGAGGAGGAAGGAGAAGAAGAAATCGATGCTTCCAATATTGTAACAAATGCTTAAGTAGGCGGTAAGGTATGCAAATTGATGAGGTTATATCAGAATTGGGGAAGGTGATTGGGGCTAAATCTCTCCGCATAAATAAGCACGGGGTCGTCCATTTGACGATTGATTACGTCGGCGATTTATTCATTGATGAGCGCTCGCCGGGTACCAATGCCCACAGCGTGCTCGTCTACCTGCTGCGAATATACGAGTTTCCCACTGCCAAACTCTACGAGCAAGCCATGCTGCTATGCGACTATAAGAATGATTACCCGTTCCTAGTAAACCCCGTGTTGCACAAGGAGCAGGCCTTGGGATTTGCCGTCAAATTCAGGGCGGAGGATTTTTCCACGCGAAATCTGTACCAAGCAATTGAAACCTTGCAAAATATGCAAGATAAGTTAGGAAATAGTGCAAAGTAGCAAAATGAGCAGGGTATTACTATGGCCGGTGACGATGATAAAGCAAGAAATAAGGTTTTGGATGAGAAGTATGCACTGGATTATGGCCTAATTGACATATCGAGCTTCCAGCACGGCGATGGCAGGATGTCGCTGCCGAGTTCTTCTTCCTTTGACCCGGGCGAGGGAAAAATTGAGGAAAAACTAAAAAAAGTTTTGGAAGTTAAAACCTTGCAAAACTCCATAATTAAGCTGCTTCGGCCGATGATCACGGATCGCAGCATCATTACCCCTCAGCAATTCAGGATGAAAATTAGGCAAGTGGCGGAACTATTCGCAAGCGACGATGACCCAACCTCCGGGTACGCGCTCAACGAGGAATTATTCAATGAGGTGCGCGAACTACTTCTAAGTGAAGAGGAAAAATGCGAGTTACTCGACCAATATCGCCATATGTTACTTATGGGGTAATTTTTGTTGATTTTCGTTTAAACAATCGTACCCTCATGGCGTAGAAATTGTGGATATAAGTCAAAAAGAATTTTTATTGGTACTGGCCTACTTGTATATCAGATACTGCAAGTACGATGAGGCACTGACCATTTATCGCAGTCTATTTGAGTTCTTCGACGAAGACGAGGAAGTGGTGCTTGACCTGACTTTTGCGCTATATGCCACCGGGCGAGCTCAAGAAGCGTTCACATACTTGAAAAAGTTGGATGGTGTGGAGCTTATCCATGACAAGCAAAAATTGTTTTTTTTGTTAAAAAGTCACGTCACATGGGGACTAGGTCGCGACCGTGAATCGCGGGAGTCCCTGATCCATTACCTTTGTTTGGAGGAGAAGGATATGCGTGCGAGAGAAATAACTTCAATGGCAGATAGAGAGAATTAAGCATATGGCAAAAGGGGCACAAGTTGGTGGTGTGATGCGACTATCGCGGTTCAACGATATCGTATTTGCGTTTTTAGTTGTCATGATTATCGCGCTGATGATCATGCCGGTCCCGACACCGGTCCTTGACTGCCTATTAAGCGTGAACCTCACCATATCGGTGCTCCTACTAATGATGGCGTTGTACATCCCCAGAACCCTGGCGTTTTCCACATTCCCGAGCGTGCTCCTATTCACCACACTATTTCGATTAGCACTGAGCATCACCACCACGCGACTGATTCTGATTCACGCCGATGCCGGTGAGATCATATACACATTCGGAAACTTTGTTATTGCGGGAAATTTCGTTGTGGGAGCGGTTATCTTCTTGATATTGTTGATCGTGCAATTCCTAGTTATAACGAAGGGTGCCGAGCGCGTAGCTGAGGTATCCGCACGTTTCACTTTGGACGCCATGCCAGGCAAGCAGATGAGTATTGACGCGGATGTGCGCGCAGGAGCATTGGACAATGACCAGGCGAAAATTAAAAGGGATGAGTTGGGTAGGGAGAACCAGCTATACGGATCTCTCGATGGTGCAATGAAGTTCGTCAAGGGGGATGCCATCGCCAGTTTGATTATCACCGTAATCGACATTGTAGCGGGTTTGATAATTGGGGTTTCCCAAAAGGGTATGCCGGTGGAAAAGGCTTTGAAAGTGTACTCGATTTTGACCATAGGTGACGGCTTGGTGTCGCAGATTCCAGCCCTGCTCATATCCATTACGTCCGGTGTTATCGTCACCCGCGTGGCATCGGACGAATCCACGGCGTTGGGGTCCGACATTTGCAACCAGGTATTTGCGCAGCCGAAGGCGATGGTGCTGGCGAGTGTGATGGTCTTCCTATTGATGGCCATCCCCGGTTTCCCAAAGGTGCCATTCCTGCTCCTCGGCGCGATGCTGCTCGTTGTCGGTAAAAAGATTCTCAAGGCTGCAACGAAGGGGAAAGGGGCAACTACCGTTACCCACGCAACGAAGGCCGGTGGGCTGCCATCGGACGCCGCGCCAAAAGCTTCTGCAAAGGCTACGGAGGGCGATTTCTCCGTCACCGTTCCATTGATGCTCGACGTCGCAACGGCCATTGAGCAATCCGTGGAGCCCGATATCCTGAACGACCAACTCATACAAGTGCGGCAGGCATTGTACTACGATTTGGGTGTGCCATTCCCGGGCATACACCTGCGCTTTAATGAAAATTTGACGGATGGCATGTATCAAATTTTGCTTCAGGAAGTGCCGGTTTCGCAGGGAAAAATCCTATCCAATCACGTGCTCGTGCGCGAAGCCAAGGATAGTTTGGGCATCCTAAACATACAATACATCGAGGAGAAACCATTCCTGCCAAACATGCCGGCACTGTGGGTAGACACCACTTTGGCGCCGCAGCTGGACCGCGCCAATGTGCAGTACATGAAGACGCCACAGATTTTCACTTACCACCTATCCTTCATTTTGAAGAAGTATGCCTCCGAATTTCTGGGACTGCAGGAAACACGCTTCCTACTGGAAAATATGGAGAAGATGTTCCCGGAACTTGTCCGCGAAGTTCAGCGCGTGCTACCCATACAAAAAATTACAGAAGTTTTGCAGCGCTTGGTGCAGGAAGAGATTTCCATCCGCAACCTGCGTTTGATCATGCAATGCTTGATAGAATGGGGACAGAAAGAGAAGGAGCCGATATTGCTCACCGACTATGTGCGTACCACACTTCGCCGCTACATCAGCTACAAATATAGTGGCGGGCAGAATATTTTGGCGGTATATTTGCTCGATCCAGCCGTTGAAGATGCGATCAGGAAGGCAATTCGGCAGACATCCGCAGGCAGCTACTTGGCTTTGGAGCCGGACATGGCCAAAAAAGTTGTCAACGCAATCAAGGAGGAAGTGGGCGATTTCGTCCACGAGACGAACCGTCCGGTATTGCTGACGAGCATGGACATACGCCGCTATGTGCGCAAGCTCATCGAGCTAGAATTATACGAATTGCCGGTGCTATCCCACCAAGAATTAACGGAGGAGATCACCATTCAGCCCCTCGGCAAAGTTGCCCTCCCCCGATAATTTCACTGTCACTTCGGAAGAAGAAGAAGGTTGCGAGCGCATTCATTGAAAAAAATATTGCAAATTAACTGAAAATTGTCTCGTATGCACTGCATATGGTATGCATTAATTAGGTGAAGTACATTGCAAGGATAGCGAAATGGACCCGATGATTAATTTAACACCCCGTGCGCAGCAAGTTTTGATTATGGCAAAACAGGAGGCGGAGCGGTTTAATCACCAGTTTATCGGCACGGAACACATCCTCGCCGCACTGCTTAGGCTCCAGCAATGCATCGCTGTCAGTGTGCTGCGTTCGATGAATGTGGACATAGAAGAGCTTCAGGTCAAGTTGGAGAAGCAGCTTGCAAATATAAGTGGTTCCAAGGGCGAAAAATTTTTAGGTGGAGTCGAGCTCACGCCGCGGGTGCAAAAGGTGCTCATGCTGGCGGCAAAGGAGGCCGCGATGCTGCAGCATCCCTACGTTGGCACGGAGCACATTCTGCTCGGGCTTCTGCGCGAGGAGGATTGCATTGCCGCTCAAATTTTGATAGATTGCGGTGCCAACATCGCCAATTGTAGGCAGGCCCTCCTGGCGGCATTGGACCCAAATTTCGTCAACGATGATGATGACGACGATGATGGCGGTGAACCAGGGAGGGGAGGTGCAAGGAACAGTAGGCAGGAGGGGGGCGCCAAGACACCGGCACTGCGCGCCTTTGGGCGAGACTTAACTGCGACGGCGCGGGACAGTGGGTTGGATCCTATCATTGGCCGCGACAGGGAAATTGAGCGGGTCATACAAATACTTTGCCGGCGAACGAAGAATAACCCCGCCCTCATCGGCGAGGCCGGCGTCGGGAAAACCGCGATTGTGGAGGGATTAGCCCAGGCAATTGCCGATGGTATAATCCCGCCACCGCTGATGAATAAGCGCGTGATCGCCCTCGACATAGCTCTCATGCTGGCCGGCACGAAATATCGCGGCCAATTCGAGGAGCGATTGAAGGCGGTCATGGACGATATCATGCGCGCGAAGAATATAATACTCTTCATCGATGAGCTGCACACCATTGTGGGGGCCGGCTCATCGGAGGGCGCCATGGACGCCTCAAATATCCTTAAACCCGCCCTATCTCGGGGTGAAGTGCAGTGCATCGGCGCAACAACTTTGGATGAGTATCGCAAGCACATTGAGCGCGACAGTGCACTGGAACGCCGCTTCCAATCGGTCAAAGTGGAACCGCCCTCCGTTGAGGAATCCATACAAATTCTCCACGGTATCAAGAAAAATTACGAAAAGCACCACAGCGTAACTTACACCGATGCCGCCATTGATAGCGCCGTGAAGCTATCGGCGAGGTATATTCAGGATCGCTTTTTGCCGGATAAGGCCATAGATTTGCTGGATGAGGCCGGTGCGCGCACACACTTGAACGGTATGCCCCGTCCGCCAAAATTGGATAAATTGAACAAGCAGATCGCCGATGCCGAGAAAAATAAGGAGCAGGCTATAACGGATCAGCGCTTTGAGGATGCCGCTAAGCTTCGCGACGAGGAAAAAAAATTGGGAAATGAGCGGGAAGTGGTGCTAAAAAAATGGCAATTGAATACGCAGAGCAAAAAAACGGTCGTGGATGATAGCTCCATCTTGGAGGTGATTGCCAATTGGACCGGCATACCGCTGGCCCGGCTGGAGAAAAAAGAATCGGAAAAATTGCTGCACCTGGGCGAGACCCTACAGAAAAGTGTGATCGGCCAAGATGCCGCCGTCGATTCCATATCCCGTGCCATTAAGCGCTCCCGCACCGACTTGAAGGATCCAAGCAAGCCCATCGGCGCCTTTATGCTCCTCGGGCCCACCGGCGTCGGCAAAACGCTCCTCGCCAAAATGCTCGCCGAGCAAGTTTTCGGCAATAGGGATGCGATCGTGCAAATCGACATGTCGGAGTACATGGAGAAACACACCGTTTCCCGCATGGTAGGCTCGCCACCGGGCTATATCGGCCACGAGGAAGGGGGGCAATTGACCGAAATTGTGCGCAGGAAACCCTATGCCGTCGTACTGTTCGACGAAATCGAAAAGGCGCATCCCGATGTGATTCAAATTTTGCTCCAAGTCCTGGAAGATGGCTGCTTGACGGATAGCCTTGGCCGCAAGGTCGATTTCAAAAATACCATACTCATCATGACCAGCAATGTGGGGGCGGAGATCATGCAAAAAGACATGATGCTTGGGTTCGGCGGCGGAGATAATTGGAAGCAAAACTTCGACAAAGTCAAGGAACAGATAATCGACGAAGCTAAAAAAACCTTTAAGCCGGAATTTATCAATCGCCTAACGGAGATGATCGTATTCAAGCAGCTGGACCACGATGCGCTGAAAAAAATTGTCGACATCGAATTGAAAAAGATCACAAAGCGGGTAGCAGAGCACGGAGTTACGCTGAAATTCACTGACAAAGCCAAAGAATTCCTAATCGAAAAGGGGTATGACAAAAAATTTGGTGCACGCCCGCTAAAACGTGCCCTGGAAAAATACGTTGAGGACCCGCTAGCCGATTCAACCTTGAGGGGGGAACTAGTGCCAAATTCTACCGTGTCCATAACCGCCAGCGACGAAAGTAAAGAATCGCTTGTGTTCAAAATTCAGAGCAAGGCAGAAAAACCTAAGCCGGAAAATTAGGGAGCAATACTCTTCGCGGAGGAGCTATTTTTTCTTCACCTCACCCTTGTATTTTTTGTAGTAAGCTTTGACTATGTTTTCCAAGGGGAAAATTAAGTGGAATGAAAGAGGCCGTTGCCGAAGAAATTGGCAGATTTTAGCCAGGAATAGCAAAAAAATGAAAATTTTTGCTTGATTTAAATGGAAAATATCCATTTAAATCAAGTAATGAACGCTCTAACGATAATATCTCCAATGGTAACACCCCCTGGGGCAGTAAACGGTGACACCGCGACGCTTAGCACCACTCCAACGCAGCAAGCCTTGCTTACACAAACCACTCCAACGCTGGCAGGCCCAAGAGCTAAGCTTGCAAGTAGATCTCTGGCGGAGAGGCTTTCCCATGTGATCACTTACAAATCGCTAAGTCTAGATCTAATTGGGGAGGGAGTCGAGCATGTGGAAACTTTACGTGAGGCGGCAGGAGTTTTTCGACGGGTTAGTCAAAATACAAATAAAAGTTTTCAAAAAATTAGGGAAAACCCTGATGAAGCCGAGCGGATGCGCCTAGAGCAGGAGTTGGCTGAAACGCTAAAGTCGGACTTGTTGCACTTGATTAATTCCCTAGAGGAGTTAAATCCGGACGAGCAAGCGGCAATGCTCATGGCACGGGATAATTTCCACTTACCGATGCTTGTGGCTCGGTACGCTCCAGGGAACATTGAGAGGCTTTTGGTCACGATTGGAGGCCTAAAGGATCACAACGGAGGGAAGACCATAACGACAATATTTACAACGCAAAATGGTGCTGGTTGGACCCTCCCGATACTTATAACTTGGCATGCCCCAGGGACTATTGGAAGGCTTTTGGATACGATTGAAGGTTTGAATGAAAGCAATCGAGCGAAAATACTTACAGCGCGGGACAATGCTAATTGGACCTTTCCGATGAGTATAGCTCAGCGCGCTTCAGAGAACGTTGAAAGGCTTTTGGGTATGATTGAGATCTTGAATGAAGATGTTCAAGCGTCAATACTTACAATACCAAATAATGATAATTGGATCTTCCCGATGGCTGTGGTCCTTTGCGCTCCAAAGGCTACTGGAAAGCTCCTGGACATGATTATGAACTTAAAAGATCACAACGGAGGAAGGACCCTAGCGATAGTACTCATAGCACGGGATAGTCATAGCAGTAAAACTACCTTCCCGATGTTCGTAGTCCAGTACGCTCCAGAAAGTGCTGAAAAGATCTTGGATATGATTAATGGCCTAGACAAAGACACTCAAGCGGCAATATTTACAGCGCAAATCAATGGTAATTGGACCTTCTCGATGTTTATGGCCCATTATGCCCCAGCAAGAGCTGTCGAAAAGCTCTTGGATATGATTAATGGCCTAGACAAAGACACTCAAGCGGCAATACTTACAGCGCAGAATGGTAATAAGGTCACCTTTCCGATGTTCCTAGCCCGCTTTGCCCCAGCAAGAGCTGTTGAAAAGCTCTTGGATATAATTAATAGCCTGGGCAAAGGCATTCAAGCGACAGTACTTACAGCGCAGAATGATAATAAGGTTACCTTTTCGATGTTCGTGGCCCAGTACGCTCCAAGGGCTGTTGAAAAGCTCTTTGATATGATTAATGGCCTGGGCAAAGGCATTCAGGCGGCAATATTTACGGCACAGAGTAATTATAAGGTCACCTTCCCGATACTCGTAGCCCGCTTTGCCTCAAGAGCTGTTGAAAAACTCTTGGATAGGATTAGCGGTCTGAACGAAGACACTCAAGCGGCAATACTCACGGCACAGAGTAATTACAATGTCACCTTCCCGATGTTTGTAGTTTGGAATGCTCCAAGGTATATTGGAAGGCTTTTGGATGTGATTGAGGGCCTAAAAGGTCATGGCAAAGGAAAGGCCCTGGGAATGATACTTACCATGTCAGTTTTCCCAATGTGCATGGCGGGAGAAGCTCCGCCGGAACATGTTAATAGATTTTTAGACATAATTGAAGGTGGAAATTTTACAGGGAAGGGAACCGTGCAAAGAATAATATTTTCGGCTGAGGGTAGGTTTGGGCAAAGTTTCATTGGGGCCATGGAAGGAAGAAGAGAAGCGCTGGGAGCCGATATTCTCGCCCGTGCACACGAGCTAGCCGATAATTGCACACTAATCGGGAGATTTTCCAAGTTACCGGACGAGCAAAAAATCGCCGAAGAAGGACTTGCTGCTGCGGTAGAAGATTTCCATAAAGAAATTGGCATTCTACGGGGTGAAATGCTTAAAAGAAGGGAAATTGAGCGTAAAGTTGCGGCGGCTGGTATGGATGCACTGGAGGACATTGAGGATTGGTTATTGGATTTCCAGCCATTTCCCACCCCCGCGCTTTTGCAGGGAGTAACC
>JAISBD010000020.1 GCA_031266345.1 Puniceicoccales bacterium
AATGACGAGCCGCTGGTGTTCCGGTTATCGTGTCAACGGTAGCGCCGGGTAGCTAAGCTCGGACTAGATAAGCGCTGAAAGCATCTAAGCGCCAAGCTATTCCCAAGATGAGGTTTCCCCAAGGATTAAATCCTTCTGAAGAGTCCTGGTAGACGACCAGGTAGATAGGCCGGATGTGTAAGTGTAGCAATACATTAAGCTAACCGGTACTAATGACTCGTGAGGTTTTATTTTCTTAGCAACGTCTGATTTGATTGGAGTATTACAATGCATTAAGCTTTAGATTTTTTTGTATCCATGTTTCCCAGGGTTGCGGTATTTTGCGCCGCCCTTAAGTAGCATGTTAGCTGCTATGATTGAAAAAAGCCCCGCAGGGGTGGCATTTTGCTGAGTGAAACCTGTCTTTTATAAAAAAATGGTGTGCTTTTTTTTAATTGGAGTGGCTATGTGAAAGTTTTCGCTAATCTGAAATTATACCGTACCATTTTGGTCTCGAAGGAAATATTTTAGGCTTTTCTGCTTTTTTCGGAATTTAGGAACCTGAACCATTAAAGCAAAGCGAGGAGGCATTGAGTAATCTTCGAAGATTAGGGCCTGAATGTTGAAATGATAGGATTATGCGAAGGCGTTAGAATTTTTCCGGTGACCATAGGCGAAGTGAAACACCCGTTCCCATTCCGAATACGACCGTTAAGCCTTCAGCCGTCGATGGTAGTGCGACCACGCTGTCGTGTGAGAGTAGATTGTTGCCGGGATCTGTGCTCCGAAGTTCTTTTGAGCTCCGGAGCTTTTAGCATAAAGCACAGAATTTTCAGCTTGAAAAATTTTCGATGCTTAAAACCATGCGTATCCATCAGGAGGAAGTTATGAATTGCGATAAAGTCACTCTTTGTCTCAAAATTGAAGGCGAGCTGTGTATTGTAACATATGAATATGCCAATAAACCAGACGCAAAGTTAGAATATGGCATGCCGAGTTGTGGCGTATGTGCCTACGGTGGGCACGCAATTTGCCGCAACGGAGGTTGGACTTTCCCGCCATTTCCGGGGGAATATCCCCTACTCCCCGAATCGCTGGAGAAAAGATCGATCGAGGCAATGGAGACGGGCACACCGGGGAATAGGGCCGATGCGGCAGCCGTGGCTTTACCGGTGCAGGGAGATGGCGGAGGCGATGTTTCTAAAATTCTCAGAAGTACGGTGCGCTTCACTGAAAGTACTAGTGATAGTGATAATGTGCCCAGAGGTCCACTGGATCAAGTGATAGGTATGCGGCTGAATGACCAATGTGATGCGAAGTTTATTGCGTTTAACAAGAGAGGCACGGGGGGACTTTGCTTACTTGAGTTCGACGTTAATTCTTCGGCGATCGATCCAGAATATGAATTTTTTAAGCGTTCCGATGGGGCGCTAACGCTGTTTAGCTATTGGCTTAATTATAAACAATTTATCCTGCTGGATGGCTGGCAGATCAGGGTAATGGATGCCGCTCAAGATTTGACATCCGCGGAGGGATCCCCGGTAAATTTTTGGGTCGTGCGCTCACCATATGCAAAGTTGGAAAATGTAGGGGATATGGGAATTTTGCGCGATGCTGCTCCCCCGGTGCCCCTTGCCGCAGATCCGACAACGCTACTATATGAATTGCCAAGCGGCTATCTGAGCATCGATGGTGTGTGTGCAAATCACCGCAATTTGAAGATATTCTGGATGGAAAACGAGCAAAAAAATATGGCTGGCATCGTGGTTGGCACTGGAAATTCAGCCTACATTGGGTCGGCATCTTTGTGATTTATGTGCCAAGGATTGTAAATGCCATGGCTGTGTGCATAGATTCCAACGTGCGTAACTGCAATTAGATACTGTCCTGGGGGAAGACCGCAGGCGAAGCGGAGGACTTATTAAACTCAAAGCATCGGAAAAATTCCTTTGGAAAATTGAAAAATAGGCGCCCCATTGCCACGCATTTTAACAGATCCACATTTTTTCCCTTATTTTTATCTCCCTGAATTTATGAGCCCTGAATTTAAAATCTTTTTTATTTTTGGTATTGACGGTCGCCCCATATGTTTTAGCTGTGAAACACGTGATGAATGAGCTGAGTTTAGCGGGGAAAATTTGCCTGATAACGGGGGCAGGGCGTGGCATCGGTAGGGGTGCGGCATTGCGGCTAGCGGCAGCTGGGGCGCATATCATTTGTGTCAGCAAGAATGAATCATCCTGTGCAAGTACGGCGGCGGCAATTCGGGAAGCTGGCCTAAGTGGGGAGCATATCGCCGTGGATGTCTCCGATGGCGGGCTAGTGGCAGCGGCTTGCGAAAGCATCCTTTCCAAGCACGGTGCGGTGGATATTTTAGTAAATAATGCCGGCATAGCGAAGGATAATTTGATGCTGCGCATGTCCGACGATGACTGGCGTGACGTAATAAATACTAACTTGAGCAGCTGTTTTCATTGGACGAAGGGCCTGCTCAAAGCGATGGTCAAAAAACGGGCTGGGAGGATTATTAACTTGTCTTCCGTGGTGGGTTGCGCTGGGAATTTTGGGCAGGCTAACTATGCCGCTGCCAAGGCCGGTGTAATAGGTTTCACAAAGAGCGTAGCTAGGGAGGTTGCGACGCGGAGGATCACGGTCAACGCGGTCGCTCCAGGGTTCATTCAAACCGACATGACCAATGCTCTGGGGCCGGATATCATTGAAAAAATTAGGGAAACTATTCCGATGAAGCAATTGGGCGAGGTTGAGGATGTAGCCGCAGTCATAGAATTTTTATGCGGTGATGGGGCGCGGTACATTACGGGCCAAATTATTCACATCGATGGGGGAATGTACATGTGAAAATATGCGGCAAAAAATACTTGCATAGGGTGCAACTTTCGCTTTGTTAAATTTTCGTTATTAATAAATATTATGGCTACTATAGAAGAAAGAGTTCGTAGGATAATCGTGGATCAACTCGATGTCACGGAGGACCAGGTCACAGATAATGCGTCCTTTTTGGATGATTTGGGGGCAGATTCTTTGGATACGGTTGAGCTGGTCATGGCTTTCGAAGAGGAATTCAAGGATGACATCAAAGGTGAAATCCCTGAAGCCGAGGCCGAGAGGATGCGCACCGTCAACGATGTCGTCTCCTACATTAAGAACAAAATTGAAGAAGCGTAACTTCGAGTTGGGCCGAGTAATGCCTGATAAGTTTGAGCGATTTTCCATCGAAAACAGGGTGGTCGTTACGGGTCTTGGTGTCGTAACTTCTTTGGGCATTGGGATCAGGCAGCTGTGGGATAACATCATTGCCGGGAAAAGCGGCATAGGGGTTGTGCAAACCTTTGATGTTTCCAACTTTCCATGTAAGATTGCCGGAGAAGTTTTAAATTTTAAGGCATCGGACTACATGGATGCGAAAATGATCAAACGCAGCGATCAATTCGTGCACTACGCCGTTGCCGGAGCGAAGCTAGCGTTGGAAGATGCTGGCATTAAGATTGGAGAGGTCGATGCCGAAAGGTGTGGCATCATAATTGGTTCCGGCATTGGAGGCATGGAGACGATAAATGAACAGTCCTACATTTTCCGTGAAAAAGGGGCTCGCTACGTTTCGCCGTTCATGGTTCCGTCACTGATTTGCAACATGGCCCCGGGAATTACAGCCATAGAAATTGGTGTTCGCGGGCCGAACTTCAGCACCGTCAGTGCATGCACATCCGGCACGCACTCGATTGGGGAAGCGTACCACATGCTCAAACTTGGCAAGGCAGACATAATGCTAGCCGGCGGCGCTGAAGCAGCCGTTAATTCACTGAGTTTTGCTGGTTTTTGCGCCATGCGGGCGATGTCAACTTCCTACAATGATTGCCCCTGGGAGGCCAGCCGCCCATTCGATGCTACGCGTGATGGTTTCGTGATGGCCAATGGCTCGGGGATCATAGTTTTGGAGACTTTAGAGCACGCTTTGCACCGGGGAGCTCGCATATATTGCGAATTAGCGGGATATTCTGCTAGCTGCGATGCTTACCACATAACGAGCCCCGATCCGGAGGTGAAGGGTTTGGCGAAATGTTTCACTGACCTGCTCCGCGAAACGGGATTGTCCGCCGCGGATGTGGATTACATAAACGCCCATGGAACGTCGACGGAATACAATGATAAATGCGAAACCAAGGCAATGCGCGACGCTTTCGGCGATTACGCCAAAGATTTGCTGATAAGCTCGACGAAAAGCATGACTGGACATTTGCTCGGCGCAGCCGGTGGACTAGAAGCGGCCATTTGCGCCAAAGCCATCGAAACGGGCAAGGCCCCCCCCACCATAAATTACAAAAATCCTGATCCCGACTGCGACTTAAACTATGTGCCGAACACTGCCGTAAATGCGGATATTAATGTTGCCATCAGCGATAATTTAGGTTTCGGCGGCCAAAACGGTGCTCTACTATTTAAAAAATTTTCCAAGGATTAGAACTCATAAAAATAGGCGGACAGCCTAGGGTTCAAAAAGTTTACCAATCCTTGAAAATTAAGGCTTTTTAATCATAGCATGGCCAAATCTAGATATTTTTCGGCCTCGCTTTGCACCGCAGCAGCCCGCAGAGCCACCTCAAAGTCGGGAGATAAAAAGCTCTCAAATCGCAAGTACAGGGATTCATCTGCTGAGAAAAGCTCATCAAGATCCAGTGTATTATATATCTCACTCACTATGCCGAAATTTATCGAAGCTGGATCCTCCCTCAGCGCCCTTAATTCACTCTGCAATTCTGCTAATAACCTCGCCTTCTTCTCCTCCTCAGTCTCCGGCGGTGAAGCAAAATCAGCAAGTTCGGGCTCCGCTGATTCGGGCGCTAGCATGACATGCTCCGATTTAGCGTAGCTTTCTATGTAATTCATGAGTTCGGTGAATCCTTCCTTGAGCTCAATGCACTCATCTCTTAACTTCACTTTTTTCGGCAGGGCAGCGACGGGAATTCGCTTAGGGTCAACAAGTTGCCTCAGTGTCCCTTCGCCTAGCATGTCCCTAATAAATGGGTTGCGTTCCTGGGCAGCAAATATCAGCATGGCTACGGGCTCTATGAGGTCGTACCCAATGGAAACTTTGTGATTCGGATTATTTCCTTGCGGAGAAGGGTATTCCATTGGGCAGAAGGCCTCTATGCGTCTCAATTTCGCTGCGTAGGATTTTTTGTTTGGACCCTCCAGGAAATGCTTGCGCAATGCTGTGTAACTCCCTCCATGGGAAGAAAATAGGTTGGATCCCGGACCTTTGCTGCTTTGTTTTACCTCTCCTATGAGTTTTACAAATGCCTCCAGTACTATTTTGGCGCAGTTGGGGAATTGCATATCGGCATCATCTTGCCCCACTATTTTTTTATGCAAATTATCAAACAATAGTTCAACCTCAATCGCTTCGTTCAAGCGTTGCTGCCCCACATACTTAGCTCGCACCATGGTATCCAGGTCAGATAGGACGCTGCGCCTTATGCCCTTCAACCAACCATCCTCCAGGGCCACTATTCTCTCCGCCGGTGATGCATTGGAACTAACTTTCAATCTAAGGAGCTTAATCTCCGTTTCCAATGCTTCTATGCCCGTGCGCAGCGCATCAACGCAGGCATTTGTGTAGCTGATAGCCCCCTGCAGTGCGGTGGTTACTTCCTGCAAGAGCGCGATGGGGGGAAATGGCTGGAAATCCAGTAGCCAATCCTCAATGCCCTCCAGTGCATCCATACCAGCCGCCGCAACTTTGCCCTCAAATGTCTCTCTTTTAAGCATTTCACTCCGCAGAATGCCAGTTTTTATATGGAAATCTTCTACCGTAGCAGCTAATCCTTCTTCGGCGATTTTTTGCTCGTCCGGTAATCTGGAAAATCTCCCGGTTAGTGTGCAATTATCGGCTAGCTCGTGCGCACGGGCGAGAATATCGGCTCCCAGCGCTTCTCTTCTTTTTTCCATGGTCCCAATGAAACTTTGATTGAGCTCATCCCTAGCCGAAAATATTATTCTTTGCACGGCTCTTTTCCTTGTAAAATTCTCACCTTCAATCATGTCTAAAAGTCTATTGATATGCTTCGGTGAAGCTTTTTCCGCCACGCGTATCGAGAAGATTGATGTGGCAAGTATCATTCCTATGCTTTTTTCTTTGTCGCGACCTTTTAGGCTATCAACCATCTCCAAAAGCCTTTCACTAACCTCCGGAGCTCCATGCCAGGCCGCATACATCAGGAAGGTACAATTAGCATCATTCTGCATCGTGAGTACTTCCACTTGCGCATCTTCGTCCAGGCTTTTAGTCATATCTAAAAGCTTCCCAATATTTTTTGGGGCGTATTGGACCGCAAGCATCGGTAAGGTGACATTACTACTATTATGTGCCGTGAGTATTGTCGCGTGCGCATCTTTACTCAGGCCACTAATCATCTTCAAAAGCCTTCCAGTGTTCCTTGAAGCATAGCGAACCACATCCATTGGGAAGGTTCCCTTGGTAGTATCATCTTGCGCTGTGAATATTTCCACTTGCGTCTTTTTGTCCAAGCCACTAATCATACCCAAAAGCTTTCCAACCTTCCTTGGAGCATAGCAGGCCACAAACATCGGGAAGGTACGCTTATTACTATCCTGTGCCATGAGTATTTCCGCTCGCATCCTTCCATCCAGGCCCTCAACCATATCCAAAAGTTTTCCAATGACCCCTGGAACATGCTGAATCGCAAATGCCAGGAAGAGCCAGTCACCATTATTCCGCACGGTGAGTATGTTCGCTAGAGTTTTTCCTCCATCGTGGTTTCTGAAATTTTCAATCATGCCTAAAAGCCTTCCAGCAGCCTTCGGAGCGTGTCCAACCACAAATACCGGAAAGGACCAATGGCCGTCGTTCTGTGCCGTGAATATTTCCGCCAGGATATCTTTATCCAGATCACCAATAATATTCAAAAACTCTTCAATGTACCCTGGAGCATAGCGAGCCATAAGCATCGAGAAGGTCCAATTATTCCTACTCCGCATGGTGAGTATTTTCACTAGAGCTTTTCCTCCATCGCGGCCCTTTAGGCTTCCAATCATCTCCAGAAATTTTCCAGTAGCCTTCGGAGCGTGCCTAGCTATAAACACTGGGAAGGACCAAGAGCCGTCATTCTGTGCCGTGAATATTTCCGCTAGAATATCTTCGCCCAGATCACTAATAATGTTCAAAATTTCTCCAACATATTCTGGGGTATAGCGGGCCACAAGCATAGGCAAGGTCCAATTATCGCTAAATTTTGCCCTGCATATTTCCATTCGAACATCCTTGTCCAGACCACTAATTATAGCCAAAAGTCTTTCAGCAACCTCTGGGGCGCGGCGAGTCACAAGCGTCAGGGAGACCAAATTGCCATCGCTCTGTGCGGTGAGTATTGCCGCTAGAGTTTTTCCTCCATTGTGATTTTTTAGGCTTTCAATTGTATCTAAAAGCCTTCCAGCATGCCCTGGAGCATACCAGCCTACAAGCATCGGGAAAGTCCAATTATTGCTGAGTTGCGTCGTGCATATTTCCGCTTGTTCATCCAAGTTTAACACACTTAGGGAATCAACTAATTGCCTTAAATCCGAGCTTAGCAATTCAATCAATTCCCCATCCAAGTGCACCCACTCAGCTAAATCGGAATTTTGGCCAATTAGCTGGAAACCTTTTTCTAAATTTTGATTAATTCGCTGCAAAGTCGCCGCTATCTTGCCCAAGGTTTCCCTATGCTCGGCTCCCTCTCCAGCTAGGCCCAAATCTGGCAGCTCGTCAGCGGCCGTGCGGACAAATCTTTTTACCAGAGGTTTATCCACAAACGCGGCCTCTGAGTTTGCCAGTGTCGAATGGCTTATTGATATCGGGGTACTTGATAGTAGCGGAGTACTTGGTGCCACTACACTCTGCTGCTTTGAAGTGCTATTAAATGTTGCGATGCTATTTCTCGCTGCCGTAGAAGGTATCACTGTCAAAAGATTCATAATTTCCTCTCTTAAAAGAGGGAATAAAAACTTTTACCTAAAAGTAAGTAAATAAAAATTTTCGCTTTTTTCTATTTTTGGTAGAAATTCTCTAATTTATGCCATTGATTAATAATTTTCCACAAAGGATGAAAAGATTGAAATTTTGGGAGTAATGGATTGCTTGGGGTAAAAAATTCCTTAGACAAAGAACGAATTAAGTAGGAAAAAAATGAGAGATTTTAATTTTTGTAATCCGGTGCGCGTCCATTTTGGCCAAAATGCAATTAGGCATTTGCCCGCCGAATTGGCTGATTATGGCCCCAATGTTTTGCTAATTTATGGGGGCGGAAGTATCAAAAAAAATGGAATTTACGATGCAGTTATAAAAATCATGGGGGAACAAAAGAAAAATGTTTTTGAATTGAGCGGCGTCATGGCGAACCCACGTACGGAAAAAGTTTACGAGGGAATAGAAATGGTCAGGGAAAATAATATTGATTTCATGCTGGCGGTGGGTGGTGGCAGCGTAATTGACTGCACAAAAGCAATTTCCGCGGGGAGTAGGACCGATAAAGATTTTTGGGAAACATTTTTCATTGGACGCGGGGAATGCCAGGATGCGCTGCCCTTCGGCACGATTCTGACAATTGCAGCAACGGGAAGTGAGATGAATAGCGGTGGGGTGATCACAAATTGGGAGAAAAAAATTAAGACTTCCTACGGGCATCGCCGCCTGTTCCCCAAATTTTCCATCCTGGACCCAATTTATACTTACACATTGCCGAAAAATCAGATGATTTATGGGGCGGTGGATATTTTGTCCCACATCATGGAAGCTTATTTTTCCTACCCAGACGATGGCAATGTGAGTGACGATATCGCGGAAGCACTAACTAAAAATGTCATCGCAAATTTGAATGTCGCACTCAAAGAGCCGACAAATTACCATGCCCGCGCCAATCTAATGTGGGCCAGTTCGTTGGCGTTGAACGGGATAATAAATATCGGGAAGGAGCAGGATTGGATGACGCACCAGATCGAGCACGCCCTGTCCGCTTTTTACGATATCCCCCACGGCGCCGGACTCGCGGTCGTACACCCAAATTATTTAAAATATGTTTACGGGAACGCCCCAAAAAAGTTTGTCCGCTACGCCGCTAATGTTTGGCAGATTCCCACGGCGGGAAAAACGGAGGAAAAAATTGCGCTGGAAGGCATCGGGAGATTGCAGCAATATTTCCGAGAAATCGGTGCTCCAACGACGCTGGCTGAAGTAAACATACCCGCGGAAGCCATTGGCGAAATCGCCGCCGGGACAAATTTGTTGCCGGGTAGTTACCATCCCATGACCCGGGAGGATGTCAAAAATGTTCTTCTCCTGTGCAAGTGAAAGGATCACAGGAATGGGGGAGAATAATTCGTTTAAACTTGGCAATTTGCCGAATAATTGGTTGAGTTTTACGGTGAATTCGTCCATCATGGAACCATGAGTTCGTGCCCAGAGGAATGGAAATATGACCGCGATTTGGGTGCTCTTAGGGAAGCGGAAATAGTTTCCAAAGGCCTCGTTTGCGACCAAATTTCCCGCGCCCAATCCGGACACCTTGGCACGGCGCTTGGGTGCTCGGCGATAGGGGCGGCGCTGTTTGGACGCCTACTGCGGTTCAATCCAAGGGAGCCTCGCTGGATAAATCGGGACAGATTTGTACTGTCCTGCGGCCATGCAAGTGCATTTTTGTACGCCTGGTTGCACCTCGCCGGCTATAATCTTGCACTGGAAGATTTAAAAAAATTTAGGCAAGCGCGCAGTAAAACACCGGGGCATCCGGAATTTGGGGTGACCGAAGGCGTGGAATGCACAACTGGACCGCTAGGCCAGGGAGTCGCCAATGCTGTTGGCTTCGCCATTGGCGGTAAAAAATCGGAAGCGCTGTTCAACACGAATGCGCATAAAATTTTTGACTACCGTGTCGCATGTTTGTGTGGGGATGGGTGCCTGCAGGAAGGGATAGCGGCGGAGGCATGCTCCCTCGCCGGCCACCTGGGGTTGGACAATTTAACCCTAATTTATGACAGAAATAGTGTGACCATAGATGGCAGACTGGCCCGTTCCCAAAGCGAGGATGTCGAAAAAAGATTTGCGGCATACGGGTTTGAAATTGAGACCATCGATGGTACTAATTTGAAACAGATTATCGCCGCCTACGGGAAATTGGTTCCATCCAAAAATGGGCGGCCAAAAATGTTGATCGCTGACACAATAATCGGCGATGGCATCGATGAAGTTGCTGGCACGAATAGGGCCCACGGAGAAGCGGGAATAAAGTTCATTAGGTCGGCAAAAGCAAAACTCGGACTACCCAATATCGATTTTTTTGTCCCCCATGGTGTTAAAGAATTTTTCGAAAATCAGCTGCGAAAAAAGGTGTCGGAATACAATTTCTGGTGCCACACCTTCGACGCTTGGTCAGAAAAAAATCCGGAGCTGCATAAAATTTTGCTCAAGGAGCATGATCCCGCTGTGGAGCTTGGAAATTTCAAGTGTGAAAATCCCGAAAGGAAGATTTCCACGCGCGCCGCCAATGGGGAAATCATGCAATTTTTGGCTGGGCGCGATCCCCTGATGGTGACGGGCAGCGCCGATTTATTTTCCTCCACGAAAAATTATCTGGAAGGATGTACGGACTTCTCCGCCAATGACAGGAACGGCAGAAATATCGAGTTTGGCGTACGCGAACATGCCATGGGGGCAATTGGGAATGGCCTGTGCTACGACGATATTTTCAGGCCATCCTGCGCCACATTTCTGGTTTTTTCCGATTATATGAGGGCGGCAATCCGCCTCGCAGCGATGGCTAATTTGCACACCCTCTACCTATTTACGCACGATTCCATAGCAGTCGGGCAAGATGGCCCAACCCACCAGCCCGTCGAAACGCTGGCTTCGCTGAGGTGCATGCCAAATTTATATGTAATTCGCCCCGCTGACTATGAAGAGTTGGCCGGTGCCTGGCTCGCCTACTATGCAAACAAAAATTCGCCCTTCGCTTTCATACTATCGCGGCAGGACCTGCCAATTTTGCACAAAAATGGGACGGAAAGGCGGGGTGTTCTCCGGGGTGCGTACGTCGTTCGCTGGGAAAAGTCGAAGTTGCGCTGCATCGCGATAGCAACGGGGAGTGAGGTTGCGCTGGCATTGGAAGGGGCAAAAATTTTTGACGATGTGCGCGTTGTTTCCATGCCCTGCATGGAACTTTTTGATGAGCAAGAAGATGATTTCAAGGAGCTCATATTGCCAGGGGCGTGCAAAAATAGGGTGGCCATCGAGGCTGGGGTAGCCATGCCCTGGTATAAGTACGTGGGAATTGGGGGTAAGTGCATGTGTGTGCATGGATTTGGCTTTAGCGGCTCGGCGGATGATTTATGTGTTGCCAAGGGGTTGACAGTTAATAATCTCGTTGAACAGTTGAGTAGTTTTGCATGAGGAGCGCTCTGTGAAAAAATTTGTAAAAACAGTATTAATTACCACATTAGTAGTGGTTTTTGGAGGCATGCTAATCTGTTGCTTCCCCATTACGCAGCGGCTCATCGTCACGGGAGTTTTGTCGCACTATTTTGACGACGTTATGGTACCAAAAGTGTGCTTTGGATTTTCCGGAATACGGGCAAAGAACGTCTGCATGCGCTACGATGACCTGACCATAAGATTCGCAAATTTGGACGTAAAATGGCACTTGAAAGACTGGTTTTCACAGAAGATTTTCAATGTGGAAAGTGCCACCCTCGACGGACTCATGCTCTCCGTAGAAAATGAGCCGAAGGACGTGCTATACTTCGAGAAAAAGAAGGTGCGGATTACTTCTGATTTAAATTTAGACCGCCTTTTCGGTGAGTTCCCAAAGCAAACCAGCTGCATTTCTGCACTTTGCCAATTGCCCATCTCCGTGGGGAAGCTATCCGTAAATGGCTCCTTCGATATGTATGAGAAAATTTTGGGAGATTTTTCACTCGACGTGGCAAATTTTGCCCGGGCTAAAACCGCCGATGTCGACTTCACTTTCAATTACGATTTTGTCGGTCAGATTGCCGGTAAATTCAAGATTTTCGGGCACACTTCTGTGAGCCGCGACATTTTCGGGGAAATAAATTCCATAGCACTAAATTCGTCAATCTCCTCGAAAAATGGCTCAATGAAGAATGGAAAAGCGTTTCTATTAGACGTAACGTACAATAGGAATGCGGCAGCCCATGACATTTTTCAAGTAACTTTTGTCGATGAACAAAGCTTGGACGAAATTTTGGATGCTTCCTGCAACTTCGATGAGAACAGCAAAAACGTAAGCTTTAAGGTTGATTTAAAGATATCCGCTCCCATGGCAAAATATTTTGTCTTCAATTCGAATTTGAGCCCATTTTCTTGCCGCTTGTATTCGACCGGAGAATACAATGTGGCCAAATCCAGTGGGCTGGTAAAATCAAGCCTCGATGCTACTTTTTCCCGCAATTTTTTCTCTAAAATACTGCCAAAATTAAAGGATGATTTGAAGCTAAAACTGAACTTCGCACTGGGGATAGCGGGCGAAACGATAGAAATACAGTCCATTAGCGGCGAGCTCGGTGATGTGAACAATGAGCAAGTCGTTTGCTCCATGGAATTGGCGGATAAGCATCGATTTCAATGGCCCCAAAATAGCCTGTTGAAAAATTTGAATGGCTTGGCGGTGAACGTAAACGTAGATAGTGTGGATGCATCGATTTTTGGTGCAATTCGCGACAATTGGCACCTGCATTCCACAATCAGTGGCAAGTGCATTTTGACGTTCAAAAATAGCCAGTTGCACCTCTTTGGCGACGTTGATAAGTTTAATTTATCCAATCTGTGGCTCGCCTACGGCGGGAATAAAGTCTTGGACGGGTTTAGGTGCTCCTTCGAACCGCGCATCGTAGTCAGCGACGTGGCTAAGTGCGACATCGTGGGTTTGACATGTACGGATAGCAGGGGAGCCAATGTTTTGCAAGGCGATTTGGGTTTCACGGTGAGTAAAAAATTTTGCTCCTGCTCGGGAAATTTGCTCTGCGACTTGGCCAACTTCTTGAAGCAGCCATTTTTCAAAAATGAACTGAAACTTAGCTCGGGCTTGGCTTCTTGTAATTTCAGCCTGGTTCAAAAGGGGCGGACCTGCGACGGTGATGCCGAATTGCGGCTGAAAGCGATAACGTATAATGGCAGCAAATCTCCGCTGAATGGCAACTTAAACATCAATTTAGCGAGCGTACCATCCATTGAAAATGAGGTGAAATTCAACATTACCGGCAATTTGCACGATACCATGGATTCGGACGTGCTCATAAGCGGCATAATGAGCAGCACTAAGGAGGAAACGGATAATAATATTCGCACCGATGTTAAAAGCTCTGCTATCTGCCTGACGGACGTCATCACTCTCTGCAAGTTGTTCGCAATAAGGGAATTAATAGGTAATAGTGTGCAAGAAAAATTTTTCGCTAGGAGAATTTCTACACCGGACGATGTGCCAGTGTGGGATGAAATTTTGCTCGATGCATCCCTGCAGATCGATGCACTGTACCTGAACGACGTCCAATTATGCTCCGATTTGTCCTGCACTTTGAAGATTGACCCAAAGCTAATTAGCCTGCCGAACATTGTGTGCTCCGTTCTAGATGCGCCCTTTTTGTCCTCCTGCTCGCTCGTGTTCACCAACGACGATGACGGCGGGATGTACAGCCTTAAAGTCTATTTTTCCCTGTCGGATTTAGGCGCGAGCAAATGCATGCTGCTCCTAAACTATAATCCAAAAATTTTCACCGGAACATTTGGAGCAAAGGGGAGCTTTTCCGCGTCACGAGCTTTTTTGAGCGACTTGCTACCGCATTTGCAGGGAAAAGTGGACATAGTTGGGACCAATGGTAACATTTCTCCAATGGCATTGTTTGGCAATGAACAAAAGGAAGTGGTTGGTCTTATTGGGGTTACGGGCAGTTTGCTAAACATAAATATCGCCAATGACCTGATTCGCGCCTTTGGAAATATCCCCTACGATAAGCTGTCCACCGCTGTAATTCGGCAGAGCAACGGGGATGTGATCCTGGATTCATTTGTTCTCACCGGGGAAAATATTAGGGTAACTGCGAACGGTACGCTGACTGCCCGGGCAGGGCTTTCTTTCTGCGACTATGGCATGCGCCTTGAGTCACAAATCAGCACAAAAAACAGCATGACGGAAATTTTTGACACGCTGGGGTGGTCCACAAACATGTTTGACTACTACGGCTACAAAATGGGGCCAAAAATTAACATTAAGGGGACCGTTGGGAACCCTGACTTGGGCGAAATCAGAGCGCTGCTTGGCTCGGCGGGCATGAGGGTGCTGTCGGAGCAGGGTGGCAACAATTCCGGCAATTCTATCATCAGCCCCGAAACTTTACTAAAAATGTTTCAAAAGTAGCAATTTATTATTGTATTTTGGATAAAGCCACTTAGGGTAATGGAAAATTAGGGTTTGAAAGCATGCCAAGGGAATACATAATTTTAGAATGCACGGAGGCGAAGGCTGAAGGGAAGCCTGCTTCGCGCTACATGTCCACGCGTAACAAAAAGGTGCAAACGGAGCGCGTCGAGAAGATGAAATATAATAAATTTTTAAGAAGGCATACCTTGCACCGCGAAATAAAGGGCTGAAGCATACCAACATTGAGAAACGTATCGATTCTTATGTTTGATGTCGGTGAATTTCGTTCTCATTTTCCAATTTTGGGTTCTTCAAGTTCCGCTGCGAAGTTGGTTTATGTCGATAATGCTGCTACCACCCAGAAACCCACCTGCGTCATCAGCAGCATTTGCGATTTCTATCAGTCTTACAATTCAAACATTAATCACGGATTGTATGACTTTGCCATCCGCGCAACGGAGGCTTACGAGTCGACCCGTTCCCGCATCGCGAAATATTTGAACGTCTCCGATAGGGAAATAGTGTTTACCTACGGGACAACGGATGGCATGAACATACTGGCCGCGTCCTATGGGCGGAAATTTTTAGCCGCGAACGACGAAGTTTTGCTCGGTGCGGCGGAGCACCATTCTTCCTGCCTGCCATGGCGGCAAGTGAGCGCAGAAATGGGGGCTCGCGTAAAAATTATCCCGCTCAGAGGCGAGCAATGGGAGCTCGACGTGGATTTTTACCGATCAATGTTCAGCAAGCATACAAAACTTGTTGTCATTCAGCACATAAGCAATGTTTTGGGAAATGAGAACAACATCAAGTTGCTATCGGAAATCGCCCACGAAAATGGAGCGAAAATAATTATAGATGGCGCGGCGAGCATGGTTCATGGGCCCATGGACTTGCGTGCCATTGACTGTGATTTTTTTGTGACCTCGGGACATAAGTCCTTTGGGCCGAGTGGGAGCGGATTTATGTTTGGCAAGTACGAGTTATTGAGAGACATGCCGCCCTTCCGCATGGGCGGCCGCATGGTCAATGAGGTATCATTCGATGGCATAGTATGCAAATCGCCACCGGAGCGCTTCGAAGGAGGGACGCCGAGCATCGCCTCCACCATTGGCTTCGGCGAAAGCATAAAATTTTTATCGGAGATAGACTGGGTTGCTGCAAAGCAATATTTGGCCAAGCTATCCAAGCATTGCCGCGATAAATTGCTTGAAGTGGAGGATATCAAGCTATACGGCTCTGGGGAGGCCGCGATTTTTTCCTTCAATGTCGCGTCCATACATTGCCACGACGTCGCCACAATCCTAGCGCAGCATGGTATCGCGGTCCGTGCCGGCCATCATTGCGCCCAGCCGCTGATGGGCCTGCTTGGAGCAGTTGGAACGGCAAGGCTGTCCCTCTGCTTGTATAACACTTTCGAAGAGATCGACTTCACCGCTGCTATCCTAAAAACTTGCAAAAACTACTTCGCCTAGCTCCCATTTCCTCGATTTTTGCGCAGAATGGATAGCCTTACCTATTTGACTTTAAGCATGTCGCTGAATCTAAGCAAGCTATTCAGGATGACTCTCTGGAGGGCGGGATTTTTTATCCCGGCAGCAAGGAATAGGGGCGTATTGGGGATCGCCGCCTTGCTGGAAATATGCCGAATGACGCTCTTAGTCCAGTTCACATAGTCGGTGTTGCGCAGCAGGAGAGGCTTCCACGCGTAGTGCTGATTTGTTACATGCAGGGATTGTTGGACAACTTCCTGGTTTACGCAAGCTAGCAAATAGGTGTGAAATTTAACAGCACTTTTCTGTGACACCTCTAAATTTTTACCGATTGGCTCCTCCAGCAATATCTGCTGGGAAACCTGGGCAATGAGCTTTTTATCGAGCTCTTCATTTTCCCTAATGCCATGAGTTTTAGCATAATCCGCCAATTTTTTCAAAGCTAAGAGTAATTTTTCTACTTGGAAGTCATTTCTACCTGTGTGAGGACTTGGCGTGAAGGTATCGCCGTATTTTTCAATATTTCGCCATTGCAAATCTTTACTCACTTTCGCTCCGTCGATGTGGTTTGTGATCTTTTTTGCTATGGCAGATATTTCTCTAACATTCTGTGCACCAACAATATATTCCAGCAAAGGGCGATAAACCTTATTATCTTCAAGGATGGAAAGCTTGATGGTCATTTGCTGGCCGTCGGAATTAACTTCTATGTGATGATTTCCCTCATCAAGAACGACGGAAGATGTTTGTTTCCTCGCTTCTCTAAGTAAGTTTTGTAAACTAAGGTGATTCATTTTACTAGTAAAACTAATGTATATTTTTCAAAAAAATTGTCAAATAAAATGGATAAATCTGTGAATTTTTTTAAAACGAAGGGGACTTGTGTCTTTTTAAAAGGCAAGACTCCGCCGCCTATTTTATCATTTCTTTTTAGGAATTCCAAACTTGGGAAAATCATATTTTGGCATTGGAAAATAAATGACTTGACCGTGCGGTTAATTCAAATAGCACTGCTCCAGTGGCCACCGATGAATCATCTCCCAGGCGTAAAAATAGAATGCTAGCTGTGCAATTCCTGTACTCGTGGTCCATAAATCCGGGCAGCAATCTATGCAAATTGGCGGAATGCGTCGATGAATTCATCGATCTGTACGGCGCAGAATCAAAAAAATTCCATGGCTTTGCCCGCGATTTGTCCTTGGGGACGGTGGAAAATTTGGACATCATCGATGAGCTAATCGAGAAAAATGCGAAAAATTGGGCAATTTCGAGGATAGCTAAGGTTGATCTGGCGATACTAAGGCTAGCGACCTATGAGATGCTTTTCCGGGAAGATATTCCGCCCATAGTTTCGATGAATGAGGCAATTGAGTTGGCGAAGGAACTTTCCACCGATGAGTCAAGTCGTTTCATAAACGGGATCTTGGACAGCGTAAAATCCATGCTTGCCAGGCATCCCCGCGTCCCAGGGAAGTGAGGGCAGGTCACGCTAATTTGTTTAATTCAGCGATGCTTTTCTCGCATAGCCTGCCGAGGGGGGATCTGCATTCGCTCGATTTTATAAAGCCTCTTTTATGGAGTAAGTACTTTATTGGCAACGGATTAGTTTCGATAAAAAGTTTATTTACAAGGGGGTAAATTTTTCGATATTCCCCCAGGGCTTTGGCAAAGTCTCCTCTGCGCGCATGCTCGACGGTGGCGCTCATCTCCCGCGGCAGCAAATTGGAAGCAACGCTGACCACGCCGCTGGCCCCCAGAGACATAAATGGGATGGTCATGGAATCGTTGCCGCTGAAAATGGCAAAATCTGCGGGGACCGCCTCGCGGAGGGCATCAACGCGGGCACAACTGTCCGTCGCCTCCTTGATTGCGCGGATGTTTTTGCACTCGCTGGCCAAGGTTTTCACCGTATCAACGGCGATTTCAATGGCACACCGGGATGGCACGGAATAGAGGATGACGGGCTTATCCGTAGCATCGGCAATGCGGCGGAAATATTCGACCAAACCAATTTGGGTGGGTTTATTGTAGTATGGTGTGACCGCCAGCATGCCGTCCAAACCAAGCTTGTGGGCAAGTTTCGTTTTATTCAGCGCCTGCTTCGTGTCAAAGGACCCCACGCCGGCAAAAATTTTCGTCCTAACGGCAGCGCGCTCGACTGCGTAGTGCAAAATATCCTCATATTCGCCCTGTGAAAGCGTCGGTGCTTCGCCGGTGGTGCCGCAAACGATGATGCCCGCCACGGCGGATTCTATCTGAAAATCAATGAGCTTGCCCAAGCATTCATGGGACAATTCCCCATCGATAAATGGGGTCACCAAAGCCGTATATACACCACACTCCACCATGACCCCACGCTATGAATCTTTGCAAATTTGTCAATTACTTTAGTTTGCTCAATCCCTGCTCCACGAGCTGATTGGCGTACTCCGCGAAGCAAAAATCGCGGTCAAGTGCCAGGAGTTTTCTCTCCATATCGCCCCCATTTTTCGCTTTCATATCGGCGTAGGGCGGTGTTTGCCGATTTAAAACGACAGTGAAAACCACGCTACCATCAATTTGTTCGGAATGAACGCGCTCATCGCTCCCCATCGAACTTAGGGCCCGCAAAATTTTGCCATCCATATTGCCGCCGTCCCTATCTATGGAAATTCCCTTGAAAAATTGCGGCGTCAACCCAAATTTGGCGAAATTGCTGGGCACATCCTCCCCGGCTGCCCCCGCAAGGGATTTTTCCATTCTCTCCACCAGGGAATTAAACTGATTTTTCCTCTTTTCTTCCCGCACATCCCGCTCCACGCATTCCCTAACTTCGTCGAATGCGGATAGGTGAGGCTCTCTGCGTCCCTCCACGATCAGGATTGCAGCGCCAAAGTCCGCCATGAATGGGTCGGAATAGTAGCGGGATGGGTCCATGTCGCAAACGGCAATTAGCGCCGCCTCGGGAATGCCTTCAACTTTGGGCAATTTGAGCTTGGAATAGGCGGCAATTTTTTCCTTTTCAATCCCAAATTTGGTGAGTAAATTTTGCCATTCATTGGAATTTAATTTGACGTCGCCCCCATACAGTGCGCCGGCGAATTCATCGGCGCTTTGGCCAGCCAATCGGCGTGATTCAAGCTTCAAATATTGCCCCGTGACTTCGTTTTTGGCTGATTCGAAATCGGGATAGGCATTGAAACGCTCCCGTTCAGCCTGGAAATATTCCCGCAAAATCGACTCCGCGGGCACTTGAACACCTCCTTCAAACTGCGTTGCTTCGAAGCGAACAATGGAAACGGCCACCATCTCGGGAACCCGATATTTGCCGGAATGTTTGTCGTAAAATTCTCGCAAATCATCCTCGCTGACAGCTATTTCCGGAAGAAATGAATCATAATTCAGTTCAGCAACCGCCAAATCGTAGCTGGTATACAAAGTGGAAAGCGCACTTTGCAGTTGGTGATCGGATAGGATCCCATTCCCGACTACGGACTGTTTCAGTGCGCCGATGCGCTGCTCATCCAGCAGCACCCTACGCACCTCCGCCTGGCCGAAACCATTGCGCTCACAGGCAGCTAAGAATTCACCGTATTTCTCCTTGGAAAATCCGTTTTTTTCATCCAAAAACCCGGGCAAAGTCTTTATGAATTCGCGCAAAATTTCGTCGCTTGGCGGACAAATCTTAAGCTTGTCAGCTTGGGACAGCAGGGCGCATCTGATCAAAATCAGGTGGTCTAGCTGCTGCCTGGAGTACAGCGGAGCCCCCATGGCCTTGGACGAGATCAAAACGGCGTCCATGATCGGCTGCATATCCTTCTGCGATAAAAGGTTTTTGCCATAAAAAATCGCCCTGCGTTTTTTGCCCACTATCCCGGGTGCTGCCCCAATGGTAAACACGAAAGCTAGGATAATCACCCCCAGCAAGCCGCCGAAAATCCACCGGTGATGCTTCTGTAAAAATTGTTGAATGGAAGAAATCATAATTAAACTTGAAAATTTCTCAGAAACATAAATCTGGAGGAAAAAAAAGTGCAAGACTTTTGTGGAGCGAAAAATTTTGCGAAAATTATTGACATGATTCGACTTTTGCATATTGGCAGTGCACACTATGATAGTGTTCATTGAAGCAGCCCACAGCGGGTTGTTTTCCAGGAAAAACGTATTCCCAAACATATGTGCGGGGATTGTGGTGGGGGTAATATCCATACCAATGTCCATGGCCTTCGCCATCGCCTCCAATGTCAACCCCGAGGTGGGCCTGCATACGGCGATGATCGCGGCTCTCTGCGTCTCCATATTTGGCGGATCACCGGTGCAAATCTCCGGCCCAACGGGGGCGTTCATCGGCGTATTGGTTTCGATTTCCTCGCAATTCGGCTTCGACGGGCTGCAACTCGCAACAATTATGGCCGGCTGCATGCTGGTAATCATGGGTATTTTCAAGGTTGGCAGGGTGATAAAATTCATACCGGAGCAGGTGATAACCGGGTTCACATCCGGCCTTGCGGTCAATCTTCTCATAGGACAAATTCCGAATTTTTTTGGGCTGACGTGCGGGAAATTGCCGGTGGACTTTGTTGGGAAATTGTCCTGCATTTCCCAGGCTTTCCACTCCATCAATTTCGAAACAATGGCCATATCCTGCGCAAGTTTACTCATATTGATTTTCAGTAGAAAAACGCCCCTCAGGGTGATTCCCGGGCCCATGCTCGCCCTGATTTTCGGCATGGCCGTTCAATGCCTATTCAAGCTTGACTCCGTAGCCACGATCGGAAGTGCGTTTGGTGGCATGCCCAATTCCCTCCCAAGCCTGCAGATTCCAACGAATGTCTCCCTTCACAGGGTGATCGCCCTGATGTCATCGGCATTCACCATTGCCATGCTGGGGGCCATAGAATCGCTGCTAGCGGCGGTTGTCACCGACAAGATAATCAACAGCCGGCACTCGTCGAACCAGGAACTAATAGGACAGGGCATTGCCAATGTGATGTGTCCCCTATTTGGCGGCATCGCCTCCACGGGGTCCATTGCCCGCACAATGGCCGGCATCCGCGCCGGTGGGAATTCGCCGCTTTCCGGCATAGTCAGCTCGGTGACGGTACTTTTCGCCATCTGTTTTTGCGCACCGCTGGCAGCGCACATTCCCCTCGCCACCCTCGCCGCCATAATATTTATGGTTGCCTACAACATGAGCCGCGTGGATGTTTTCGCATCGACGATTGTGCATGCTCCGCGGTTAGACGCGGTAACATTGGTGGTAACATTTTTACTGACAATTATTTGCGGCATCGTATTTGCCGTCAATGTGGGTGTCATGCTGTCGGCTCTAATTCTAATGTATCGCCTATCGGCGGTATCCAGCGTGAGCTGCGAGCAATGCAAGGAATTTCGCAATCACCGCATCTCATTTTTGCCGCGCGGAATAGCCATTTACAACATATATGGGCCCCTATTTTTTGGCATGGTTGATAAGTTCGAGGAGATGGTGAAAAGTATGGACAGCGACGTCAAAGTCCTAATTTTGCGCATGAAAGAAGTCCTCTTTGTCGACGCGAGTGGGCTGCAGGAGCTCCACACGATCATCGATAGATTCGCCTCCAGCGGCCGCAAGGTCATCATATCCGAAGCCGGGGGAGCGGTTGTTCAAAAGCTGCACCGCTCACAGGTGTTCGACTCAACCGAAAGCGAAAATTATGGCCGCAATCTCAATGCGGCAATCAAGCTTGCAAAGGAATTTTACAGCGCCATAACTGGGAAAAAATGATGGCGTGCTTACTCACATTTTTATTCATCATCGGGGCGTGCATCGGGAGTTTTCTGGGGGTATGCGTCGACCGCCTGCCGCGGGGGGAATCCGTAATTTTTGGCCCTTCGCGCTGCTCATGCGGGGCTAAAATCCCACCCCACTTAAATATCCCCATCCTGGCCTGGTTACTGCTGGGTGGGCGGGCCAGATGCTGCGGGGCAAAAATTCCCTTTAAATTTTTTCTTCTGGAATTATTGGGCGGACTTTTGCTGCCATTGGCATTCCTTTCGCAGAAAAACATCCTTCAAAGCGCCGTATTTTTCTCGCTCATAGCCTGCCTACTTGTCGCCTCGTTCATAGATATCGACACAATGGAGCTGCCGGACACCTTGACCGTTGGCTTAGCGGTGGTGGGGCTGGTGATCTCTGCGGTTTTTCCAAGGATATACGGAACAACGAGCGCTTCCATCGCCGTTCAACGGAGTGTCCTCGGGCTCCTATGCGGCACGGGTACGCTATTTTGGATAGGTGTGCTTGGGGAGCAAATTTTTAGGCGGGAAGCCATCGGGCTTGGCGATATCAAGCTAATCGGGGCAATCGGCGCTTTCTGCGGCATTCGGGGAAGCCTATGGGCCATCTTCGCCGGAACCATGGTCGGAACCGCAGCCGTCCTTCCAATTTTGCTAAAAAGATGCCTTGGCCGCGGTGGAGCAAATATTTCCATCCTGCCATTTGCTCCATTTCTCACCCTTGGAACGATCCTATTCATATTCTTCGGGAAAACCGAGCTATTCCTGCAAATGTTGTCATAACTCCCTATGTCGCAAAGGATAGCAAGATCTCAAAATAATTTATCTGGGCTGCGGTCACGGCGCCGGTGAGATAATTTAGGTAAACGGTAGCTGTGCCGTTGAAAAATGGAACGGATTGGCTTAGGCTTTGCATGCCTGATATGGGCCGCAAATTGAGGTTGATTGCGCCGCTGTCATCGCTTTCGCTGAACAGCAATTTGAGGCCGCATTGGCCATTCCCGCCGAGGTACACCGTGGCAAAATTTAGGCGGCAGAGGTATGATGTTGCCGTCGATGAATCGTAGGAGCTGGCATAGAATTCCACGGGTGCAATCAATCTGTTTTTCGGTGCAACACTGGTCACTGCGTAAAAATCTCGGCTGACACCAATCCCGTTAATCGCGTAGGAATACCTCAATCTGATGCTTTCGAGCAGCCAAAACAGGGAGCACATGTCGGCGGGGGGAATATTTTGCACGGTCGCCTGGCTAATATCGGAGCTGTGCTCGGTACTGTGCGGAACCCCCGCCCCACTCACACGGCATAGAAAATCTTCAATCATAGCTTCTGGGTTTTGAAATTTCATTAAAATTGCCCTATTCGCTGGCAGCTAGGAATGCTTCACTCGCCAGTGAAAAGCGTTTTTTCAAGACGCCGGACTCGCAAACGTCCTCTTCGCGCAGCACCACATTCAGCGGCTGGGAGAGGTCGCCGATGTCAATTTTTATGAGGGAATCCGGGTTTGTAGGATCGACGAATTTCAACATGTTGTACTTACAGTCGCCGGCCAACGTGTTCTCCACGCGTGCATACACACCCTGCTCGACCGTGCCATTGCCCATCGCCTCCGCCGTTTCCCGCTCACCGTAGTTGCGGGACTCATAGAGCTGCCTCCCGGAGCGGGTGAGCTCCACTAAATCCGCTGCCCCCAAGTGCTTAGCCGGCCCAAATTTTATGTAAACTTCGCCCCGGTCCAGCCTATCGATAACCTCCTGCACAGTGGCATTGGCGCCCTCCCATTCCGTCCTGCCGGAAGTAAAATTCAGTAGAAATTGCTCATATTTGTTGGCGACTTCGCGGCCGACGAGGGTCAAGTTGCCGTCATATTGCAAAATACCCACGGACTCGAAGATGCTCTGAGCCAGGTTATCCGGCACCTCTTCGGCTGTGAGCAGGGACATAAGCTTGCTGTAACTCCCTGTCTCGGCATCAGTGGCGCGAATTTTTACGGCGATATCCTGGTCAATGACCGCTATGTCGTCATTTTGATAGGACACGCTGGCATGGATGAGGTCATCTTCCACGGTTTTCTCCATCCAATCCGCTACGGTGCCATCGACGAGCTCATGGGGCAAAGCACTGATGCGATCGACATCCCCAATGGAAACGTTGCTGAACTTGCTCAGCCAGGGAACGTGCTGGGTCCACCAGGACAGGGAGGAAACGTCGATGGCCGCCGAGGTAATTCTTTGGGCGATGTGGGTCGACTTCATTCCCTCCAGATTAATGGTCAAAACGAGCGTTTTAAACCCCGTCTCCGCCGCATTCGTGGGATATTTTTGCACACTTACCGTTTTCCAGGCTTTGCCATTGGCGCTGTTGCTCCTCTCGAACTTTAGCACGACCGCCGGCACGCATAGGTCCTGCCTCGGTTGTATGGAAAATTGTTCCACGTCCCCCTCCAAGAGGTCCAGGGAAATTGTCTCCATCTGCCCCCGCCTCTTGAATGATATTTCCGGCACGGTAGTGGAGTAGTCGATGAAGCACGCGGTGTCCGGTACCCAGCGCAACAGGCGGCGAATCGCATCGGCGCAAGACAAGTCTTTGCACTCATCGAAGGGAATTTGTACGGCGATGTCGATTTCGCCCAAAGCTAGGTTTGCGCCGCAGGAGTGAGCGTAGTTGACGATGTCGGCGATCTGGGCCCCGATTGTTATTTTTTCACCGGATAGGTCCTGGCCCAGGATCACGTGGCCTTTGTAAACGTTGGTCAACTGGGAATCGGGGTCCTGGCTGTCAACGGGCATTTTCCATGCCTGCTGGTAGATTAAATTTTCCAAAAACCACCACGCGCCACTGGCTTCGTAGCTGTGATTTTCCAACTTCGCTGAGCCGTAGACGGGGGTTTGGGAAATAACCCCGTCAAACCACTTTTCCCCGTCGCGGTAAATTTTGATTGTGCTGCCACCTGCGAATATCGGCTCATCGAAAATGGACCTGCCGGTGACATCGAAGGTTAATTTGTCGACCGCCTGATTTTTCCAAAATCGACGCACATTGCCCATGCCGAGTTCCGCGAAGGTGTGCACCTCGCCATTGTAAGATACGTTCCACATAATTCAGCGTAAATTGTTGATTCTCAGCTCTAAATTTTCCATATTGGTTTCGATGTGGTCAATTTTTTGGTCGACAAATGCGCGCAGTTCCTGCAGCGCCAGGTCCAAATCGACTAATCTTTGCCCAAGTATCCCATTTTCTCGCGTAAAATTATTTGTTTCCATGATAGATTTTTGTTGCGTGCGACCACAGGTTTGTTGTGATCGCACTGTGTTTGTGTGTTCTTTGTTTTGTCAGAGCAAATCCGAGCTCGGCCAGGTGACATTTGAGGGAAATCCTTCCTGGGAGGGGATATTCCTCAATTGTTGCCGGTATGTGTGAAAATTTGTGAAATCGTCGCCAAGCTCCAAAGCGCGCATAACTGCCCAGTCGGATTCCTGGAGCAAAGTGTTGCGCTTTTGCCGAACTTCTTTCGCTAGGCGGGCGTTGGTAGCGCTAGCCCACTCCGCTTCCAAGGCCTGATACTCGGCCTTCTCATCGGGGGTCAGTTCCACCAAATTTCCGTTAATATACTGGTAAAGATTATCCTCATTCATTATTTTTTAACTCCGTAAAGTGTTACGATGCCACCGGAAGCGATTTGTCCACTGCTAAACAGCAGGCGGCACCCATCTATGTTATATGTCGTATAAAGGCCGCCACCAAAAATGTACGATGACACAGAACTGCTTGAACTCCAACCCGTTGCCATCCCTACTGCCCGCGTCTTAAATGCAGTGGTGTTTGTGGAGGTGATGTAGACATGCCCGTGGCAACCATTGGCGTCGCTCATGCTGCTCCGCGAACTCAATCCATTCATGGTTAAGTTCACTGCCTTATCCTGCAAATGTTCGGAATTGGTTGAATTATTGTTAGTTACGGAATGGAAGAAAGCGTAGTCGCCACTTAGGGTATGGGAGCTCGTTCCCGTTTTAAATTGTAGCAGAAGTTGGGCACCATTGGTAGTGGGCAATATTTTAGCGAAATAAATGACGTAGCCCACGTAGAGCGACGCGTCGAAGAGGGACTCGAAAGTTACGTATGTGGAATCGGCGGTGAGTTCCGTGAGCCCCAACTTGGCATAGTCGCCGGAGCTACTTCCGCCGCTAATCACGCTGGCGATCCCCGTGGACGTGTTCACGGAGATGGTGGTGCCGTCCGGCTTGATGGCGCCCAGCGCGGATGTGGTGGCGATGGGCAGGGTAGCTGCGATGGTGACCGCATTCCCATCGGAGTCCAGGGTGACATTGCCACCGGCGATAATGGATTTGAAGGAAAAATTATTATTGCTCACGCCTGCAAACAATCCCATCCCCGTCCCAAGGTTGGAAGCGGAATAGGAGTTTTGTGCGGCAAATTCTAAGCCCGATTCGGAATCGTTGACTAGCAAAACTTGGCCGCCTGTCCCGAGCGCGGATAGGCCCGTGCCGCCCTTGGTCACCGGTACGATATTCTCCGCGGCAACCGTGCCCAAAGTCGGTTTCCCCGTCAGGTCGGAGTAGGACCCGCCTAGGGCAACCTGGGCCAGGGTGGGTTTATTCAAGATTTCAGCTAGGCCGGAGGAAGCGTTCCAGTCGGCTTGCACATTGTACTTATTTGTGGTGCCGGAAGTAATGTCGTCCGCCGTTAGGGAAATATCATCGCTCAGAGCATAGCCATTTATCTGGGTGGAACTCGGAACACCCCCGATGTTTGCCAGTGCTTCCGCCAAATCGGCAACATCCGACAAATTATTATCCACGGACAGCATGGAAGAATCGTCCATGCTAACCACCGTTGCACCACTTGAATCGGTGGCAAACAGCGCTCCGGTGAAGTTTAAATTTTGGCGCGATGGCAGCGTCGTTCCCCCGCTTTGGATGGTATGGCCACCCGCTCCGCCGCTCGCCGTAGCCGAGATTATCACGCTCTCCCCTTCTTCCTCGACGGTGACGTTTGCTCCCGCCTGGATGCTCCTGAATTGCAAGTCAACGCCCACCTTTTCTTTGAACAGACCAGCGCCTTCGCCGAGATTGGATGCCGTATTGGCCTCGCCGAGCCCCGCCTTGCCATCGACGTAAGTCTTAACGGCGTGCTGACTGGGAACTTTGCCGTCGGAATTCCCCAAATTTGCATCCGCATCGACCGCTCCCACGCCCAAGAATTTAGCGTCGGACTCCGCGGCGGTGTAGTATTGCGCCACCGGTTCCGGTGGTATGATTGCGCCCCCGCCCCCGTTTTCGAGGACGTGGATCAATCCCGCGCCCAGGGTGAGTATTTTGGGGGTTGTGTCACTGGTTTCTGCCCAGATCGATAGCCAGTAGTCGCCGGGCAGCAACCCGGTAGCCTCCGCGGGAAAGGTAAATAGGGCGTGCTGCGCCGTGCCCGATTCCCAGCTCTCCTCCGTAACGGAATCATCCAGGTCTGTGGATTGGCCGGCGAGTAGGACCGGTGTGCTGGGAGAAGGCGCTTCGCCGTCGTTATTCAAGGCCCGCACAGCCAGTGCAACGGAACTGAAATTCGACACGTCGACGACATCACTCCCAGCAAAAATACCCAGTTCGATGCACAGGTCATTGCCCCGCCAATATTGCGGGATGCCGCCGCGCAGAACGTCCATTGGGTTATGGAAGGAGTCGCTATCGACCCGTATCCTTAGTTTTGAATCTGTTAAAGTTTTCATGGTAAATTGCTAAGTTTGAATTTGCGAAAAATTTCCCCCGACGATGCGGTATTCATGCACCGATGCGCTACCATTGGCGGAGCTCTGCACGCTCACAATGGCAGCATCTGACAAAATAAATTGGACAGCGGAGGGTTCTTCGACTATGGTTAGGGAAGTGGACAGGTTGCCCAGGGAAGCGCCGTGAATTAGGACAAATTTTTGCGCATCTTCAACGGAACCGTGCCTACGCGTCACCTTGAAATTTACGGTCGTGCGCTGATTTCCACGGTCGTAGCTCCTAGCCGTGCTTCCGCGTAGAGTGCCGGTGACTTGCACCTCGCGCTCGCTGCGGATATTCACGTCATAGGGAGACTCGTGAGCTTCAACTCCACCGGCCAAAACTATGTCTCCTATAAAGATTTTCATGGTCTATGAAGCCCTCACATATACTTTAACACGCAATTAATTTCAAATTGCAGGGTAATGATATTGGTATCATTTTCCAGGGTTGAGCTCCAGGGATTGGTAATCGACAGCGTTAGCTCGTCGTTCCAATCGCCGATCCTTGGCCGCCAGAAGTGGAGATATTGCATCACCCTTTCCGCTATGAAAATCGCACTCCGCCCCGTCCTGTTCGTGGCAAAATTCTCTATTACCTGCACCTTGCAGATAATTTTTTTGAACACGGGACCCGGGGTATTGGGAAGCACTTCGGTGGGGCTTGGTGGCAATATGAGTATGGTACTGCCCACGCCACCGCCAACGGCTGCGCGCAAAATTGAATCGATGTCACTTTGCTTATATGTCAAAATGGGTGTTCCACGGAATGTGCTCAATCCGCGCAAATATTCTTCTATGGAAACCTGAAGTTGTTCTAAAAATCCGTCGTTAATCATTTTAAAATCCTCGCAATGAATTACCTGTAGCAATGCGCCTCCTGCTTGTGGCAACGGAGACGCCCCTGTTCGCGTTAAATGTTGGGGGTGCGGCCTGGTCCGGTACCTCAACCGGCACTTCCCCCTGTGCGATGCGGCGCAAATATTCCCGCGCATCATCGGCCAAACGAATTTGGTCGCCGGTTAGCCTAAGGGCGGGTATGCGCGTTTGAGCACATTCAAGAATTAGGTAGCAAGCCGCGCTTTTCAAGTTTTGTGGAACTTCCAACTTGTTTGCACTCAAGACATTTCGCTGATTGCCGCTTATTTCCGCTCGCACCCGTGCAGTTACGTCCTTGATAATGTCCCCGAGTGGATCTTCCTGCCCTGGGGCAAGTATCCTTTTGCGAAGAATATCCACTTGCGACGATACCAAGTAATCATAGAGGTCGTCGACCGTTATTTCTATCCAAGAAGCCATAAACAAATCCTAGTTGAAGGGGTTAAGGCTGCTTCGCGGGCTCTAATTGAATGTATTGGCTGAAGTGTGGTTTAGCCAGCGAAGCAGCGAAAATGACAAATTCGTCAAAGTATGCGCTTTATCTAACTCTGGGGATCCGTCGAACTAACCGCAAGTTTGCGTATGCCGGTGGCGGAGGTGATTACGATGTTGCTGTAGTGCTCGACCGTAATATCGCTGAACTTGCTGCGTTCGTCAACGTATACCCTGAACGTACTCCCGCCATCAACGGGGGTTACGAAGCGTTTTATGTTAGCCGGTTCGTCCTTCATTATTTCATTTTTTGTGAAAAATGCATATATTTCATTGCCCAATATGGCTGTTTTTGAGGACACATCCTGGTAGCGTGCTCCCATGATGCGCACTTCATCGACGAACAATTTCCTCGCCAATTCGCCCAATGATAGCCCGGCGGCGCGATTTGCTCCGGCATTATTTTGGCAATCATAGGCATCGGAGCGGATATCCCAAGCACCTTCGCCGAGAATTATGCGATTTGGCCGCACCCCAGTTAGGTTCGATGCAGCTTCCAATTCCGCCCGCACATCGGCATCCGGATTCGGTGTCCCGCTAGCGGTGCTCCAAACGTATGTTGACACCTGCGAAATCGCATTTCCGCTCAGGGCCGATACTGCCCGACGCAATTCGTTGCGATATAACCTCTGGAGAAGTAATTGAACATAGCGCTCGCGCCAGTCATCGCCGGCGACATCATCGTGGTCCACGCGGATGGTCAAGCCCTTATTATAGGTCTTTGAAGTTACCGATGTGCCGGTGAACTCGACGCGCTTGAACGCCGAACCGATGGAGCGGATATCGTCCGTTTCCGATAGGAATGGTTCCGTGCTATCCGCCACCTTGAATTCGAACCTGCGGGCAACTGGCACCGCTGGAGCGACAAAATTTAATAGCTCTTCCACCTTCTCCGAATCCTTCCATCCAACCGTAAAGGCTGTTAGCGGTTCAGAGTAGTTCGCTGACGTAAAGCGTGCCTCATTGGCAGCGCAAATGAGTCCGCAATCTTGAAAGCCATCATCTTTTGGCAAAATTTCTATATTTTTCATATGATTTCCTTGAAAATGTTAGGGGTGAAACTCCTAGGAGATAACGTGTTGCACGGGGAGGCAACTGACGCACTCGACGAGCTTGTTAGCATTCACTGCGTTGAGGGCGATGCCGACTTGGTAATATGTTCCGGAAGCTGCTGGAAGTGCTTTCACTTCGCCCCCACTATCAGCTACGACGATTTCACCGGCCGGAATGGCTTCGCTTGCCAGTATTTTGACGGTATCGCTAGCACCGAGCAGGGCCACGTTTACGAAGTCACCGGCAGCCTCGGCTTCATCCGTGGCGACGCCGATTGGGTAATCCGCTGCACCGGAAATGGCGACCGTTCCATCGCTATTCAACTTGCAGAGCAAATATTTCTGCGGAATTGGTGTTTCCGCCGCTTTTGTGATATTCCCGGCGTGGGTACCTTCCGCGCCATTGGATAGTATTAATTTTTTCATGGTAACAATTCTCATTTGAGGTTAAAAATTTTCCCTAAAAAGCGCGGGACACCTGCGTTTTATCGCATTCCAGGCGGATTGGTAGTCGTCGCCGAAGATGGACATCTGCTCGTGAACGAGGGCCAATATCCGCTCCCCGCGAGGCTGCCCATTGGTGCGCTCTAGGAGGTTTCCACTGAGGGAGCTGACGTGCAGATTGCCGCCATTTTCAGGGGAAGTTTGACCCACCTCTCCCCGCACTTCCGATTGCTCCAGGTTACCCTGGGCAGAAGGGGATGAGTCCTCGCTTTGGTTCTCATTTTTTGCCAAAACTTCGCTTTTATTCCCGATGAATTGCGCCCGCCGAATTTCGGTGGCGGTGGGAATTTTTTCCTGGCATAAATTTGGGTGATTCGTCAGACCAATGGAAATCAGGCGCACCGGTTGGAAGATTTTCCCCTCCACCTTGCGCATAAGCCAGCGTGGGGATAGGTAGCGCAGGAATCCGTTGCTGAATAATTTTTTGCCGAGCTCGGTCCAGCGGGGCAACACCCACAGGGTTTCACCTTCGATTTTTAAGCCTTCGACGCGGCCGTAAATCGACCGATCTCCCCCGCCTGCATAGTCGGGGTCATCGGGGTGACCGATGTAAATCGGCAATCCAATAAATCTTCGCATGAACTTACCTCGCAACGAATTAAAGTAATCAACCATTGCGCGAGCGGAATCATAATTCACCAGTTGAAGCCCCTTGGGATGCTCATATTTTCCAAAGGATAGGAGCTTAATCCAGTCCCCATGGCCATTTTGCGCCGTTCTTGGAAGATCCCCCTCCGCTCCCTCCGCGCCGCTTTCCACCGCGGGGGCTTTCAAAATTTTCTTGCAAGTAGCCGTGTTTGAGAAAAATTTTCTCATTTCACTCCCTCCGTTGAAATTTTTGTGAGGAGAACATCATTGTCGGCGGGAGTTGTCAATCCGAAGCGCTCGCGAACGTCATCCAGGGCCAGGGGAACGCCGAGATTGTACAACTCCTTGTACAGCTCCAGTTCCTCCCTTATGTTTTTCTTTGGGTCGGGGATCAGGCGAATATATGCTCTAATACCTTCATTATCAAAAAGATATCTAAGAACAAATTTGTCTACTTGCTCGTTCAAAGTTTCGGAAATCATCACCGCATCATCCTCTTCAAGGATCGCCGATTCATTGGATTGCAGCGATGCACCGGTCCCACTTTGGCGAGATAGTGTCGCTAAATCCGACCCGCGCCAAAGGGCTACGATCGCTCGGTCCATGCGGCTAACCAGGGCAGGATAGGGCAATTCCCCACGGCTCGACAGGTCAATGGCTTCTATGTCGGTTCCGCGGGACATCAGGGCATGGAATTCGGCACCAAAATCTTCCACGGCGTCGCGGGCACGCTCCCATTGGGCGGAATTCGGCGGAGCATCCGTGACCCCCTTCACCCCGGGCATGCCATTCCTTTCGCAGTATACCAGCCAATCCCGCAGGGGCAGATGTTTGAACAGGTAAGCTATGGAACAAGCCTCCATCAGTCCGTCGCCCACGGTCACAAGCCACGCCCCCGGTTCAAGCTCGACTCCCTCCGTTGCCCCCTCATTTAGTAAAAATTTCAAATGCCCATCGCGATTTTCAAAAAACCATAGGGGGACAAAGCGAAAATTTGCCGTTAATTGCAAGCTATCCGAGCCGGTCTGCGGGGAAAAAATCATCTCGTGGATGGCATATTTTTTGCCGATGGCGTCCATCATTTGGCGAATAAGCAGCTTAAATCCGCCCCGCTCATTGCCGTCACAGGCATTCGTCGTCGTCAGGTGATCATAGAAATACTCCAGCGCCTCCTTCTGCTTCTTCGCTAAATCGGAATCATCGAGGGTCAGCACCTCCCAATTCAGGCGAGAAATGGACTTTTTCCTCTTGCTCGCTACGCCGCGGATGACGTCGTCCCTGCGCTCGATGGCCTCCCAGGTCAGCGCCGCGGATTTCAAGTAGCCCGCAGTGAATCCATCCAACATGTTGGAGAGCGAGTCAGGGGTCAGAGTTTTAATCGGGTTAAAGCGGGCACGCATTGAGTGGCGCACGCGGATTTCAGAAATTTGTGAGACGGTTTTCATAAAAATTGGTAATTAAAGTTTCGCGAATGCTTCCTAACTGCCAGGGATTCAAAGAATTGCGCCGCTGAACCCTTGAACATCGCCGAAGCATGCATGGCCAACGCCAGGGCCCAAAATCTATCCGCATGCCCATTTTTTCCGCGATCGGCGGCGAAGCGAATGTTTCCGGCAAAAGTTGTTTCGCGCTTTATCGCCCGCAGGTCCGTGCGCAGGTGGTCATCGCTTGGGATTTTTACTAGCCGATTTTCAAAGGCCGTGCGCACGCGATAGGCAAGCTGTTCCTTGGTAAAGTTTGTGAATGTGACCCCCTCGACCACGCACTCACCGAAGTATTCGCAGGCACGCTCGCAGAATTGCCGCCCAATCCCACTCCGGTCAATGCAAATTCTACGCAAATTTGGGAGCTGGGCAAATTCATGTAGCACGCGTTCCTGGTGGGCGAAGGGCTCATTTTTCAGGCAGACCACCCGCCTGGTGAGCAGGGAATTTTCCTGAATTTCGAGCAGCCACATGACCGTCAAATCGTGGTCGCGCCCAACGTCGATGCCTAGGCAAAAATCGTACTTCGAGCGCTTCATCGCATCGAAGCTCAGCATCCAGTCATCCAGCTGAGAAAATGTGCAACTATCTATCAATTCGTATGATAGGAACGCTGACCTATCATCGCTCGGCTGGCACATATACTCCTGCACGAAGGAATCATCATCGGGGCAGCTCCCCTTGACGTAGTCGAAATACTCCCCCTCCGTCATTATTTTGCGGGGGTCATTGGCGGGCAATTTATCTTGCAAGCGCGCTAGAAAGCCTTGCTTCAGAGCATCTTCCAATGTCACACGGTGGTAGGAAAAGTTTTTCGGGTTGCCATTTTCACGGATGTCGCTTAGCAGCGCATTGAAAAAATTATTGGAACCGCGGTGCGTCGATATGATTTCCAACTGCCCACCCCAAGTTGTGCCGGGCAGCGATATGATAAACAACTGCCGCGGGTCCTGGTGCAGCGCAAATTCATCCAATACCCTCGAGCCGCGCTTGCCGGCCTGCGCATCCGGGTTCGAGGAGAGCGAGTTTATTGCCGACCCATTCGCAAAGGCGAGGGAAAATGAGCAGGATTTTTGATCAAAAATTTCCAGGCCGTGTAATTTTGCAAAGCTCTGAAATATGTTGGCAAAATTTCGGCAATCGCCGATGAACAGTTTTGCTTGCAGCTCGTCCCGCGACGATATCCAGGAATCGAAGGTAAATTTTCCGGAAGCATGCATGCGCACGAGCCGGTACGCCGTCGCCATCGTCATCCCGATCTGCCGTGCTTTTTCCATAATTTTCAAGCGGGAATCATCGGCGATCCACCGCCTTTGGTATGGTAGAAAAAATGTTCTTCCACTCGTGCTCATAGCAGCTTCAATTGCTCCTCCGCTTGGGTGATGATATCGCCCGGTGACAATTTTGGTCCAGCGGAGCATCGTTCCGCTTTCAATGCCGATAACTTTTGCATGACCCCGGTGATGGTATTCAAGTCGGCGATGGAAATATCATCATCGTTGCAAAGGGTATCGAAGATGCGCTCCCAGGCGAAAGCTACCGATGCGATCGTGGCATCCTCCGCCGGTGACCACACATTCAAAATTTCCTCCGCCCTCCTCTTAGCCAGGGCTATCCTTTTGAGGTGCTGCTGGAAGTTACTCATCGCAGCATCCCTCCGAAGTATCCCTAGAATCAGCTACTAGGGCAAAGCGCGGGCCGCTGTGATCTTCCACGACCCTGATTATGCTGTGTTCCAGCAGCATTTCCGCCAAAATATCGGCGATGTGGTGCACATTTGGCGATTCCATCACATAGCCAAGTCCCTTTATGATAACATCTTCACCCAAGCTAGCCGGATTTGCGGCAAGCAATTGAGCTGCTATCAGCTGCTTAATCGCCGCTTTGGATAATTTTTCTTCTTTTGTCATCGTAATTCGAAAATTTATGGGACAATAATAGTGAAAATTTTGCCATTGAAAAACACGCGGTAGCTTTCGTTGGTTAGGTTTTATGGTTTTTGTACATTGGTTGAATTTCATCAAAAAGATGTGTAAAGATTAGCTCGTAACTTCTTGCTAATAAAAATGTTGATACAAAATACTCCGGAGAAATTTTCACCTATATTTTACATCTACTTCCCCAAAATTTTCCTAAAAATGCACCGCCAGTTTCGGGACAGTAGGCCCTTTCATAGGCAGAACGTCCCCAGGGATGTGCTCTCCTTTTCCACACCTCCGCCAATTTTTTCATTTTCGCAGAGGTTCCAATGCGATGCACACCCGGTGAGGATATGGCTTTTTCCTAAAATATTAAAAAATTTCAACGCTTAGCTCCACGGGAATAAAAAATATTTTTTTTTAGTTGATAAAAAATATATAGCACATCTATGTAATGACCATATGAACATTAAAATCACAGAATTAGGGCTTGAACATACTTCAAGGGTTAACACAGAAATTGAAAACATAAAAAACACATGGGCTTCCGTGTTGGGTGCGAACGCGGCAAAGTTTGCCCGCACGTTCTACAATTTGGAGAGCGATTTAAAGGCAATTAACCCCATATATGCTTTATCTTTGTTCGGTGACAGTGACCTCCACACAGCAATGTGCGATGCCGTTTTGGAGGCTCGTGCGGTTGTAGATCCTCAGCACTACGGAGATACCCGCCAGCGCATGGATCAAATAGTGGCAACCGGCGATGGGAAGCAGGGAATACTTAACCCCCTGGTCCAAAGAGAGATGACTGAGTACGTGTGCCATACGCTGCTGTCCAATCAAGCACTGGAGAGTTTGGCCCTACTGCGAGAGACGCTCACCAATCTTTCTGAGGAAATAGCGACGGGTACTCACCACACACTAATTCAGAACATTATTAGCTTCATAGATAGGTTTGTGAATACTGCAAGGAGTCTACAGGTGGCTCCCGATGCAGATTTTAGCCTGGGGAACCCGGCCTCTGTGCGGGCTTACGTAGACAGGACAGTGCAAGCTGTTTTGGCCTCTGATTACGTAGAGCCGGAAAGGAAAGGTGCTCTTCTCCAGAGTATGGCGATAGCGGATCAGGCGAATCCGTTTGCGGGGCTTGGAAATGCTATGATGGACTTGCTCAATGAAACATACAAACTGTCCCTCGCTCAGCTTTTTTGCATGGAACCCATCAATGGTGTGCTAAATGAGCTAGTGGATGCTTTAGCCCTCATTGATAACGATGTATACTACCCAATCATACAATCACAGGACAGCTAAAGTCGACGCCGATCTCGACCTTGCATTGGTACTAAGTTTTGGATTTAGCGGCCACCGCACATGTGCGTTTCGCGGGACTTGCTATTGGGGGCAAGTCATTGATTGTCAAAAATTTCTCACCAATGCTTCCCTTTCACATAGCAATGAGCTCGGGCTGGGCACTGCCACTTCGGCGAATATTCCGCAATTAATAGGCCTTCCTTTGCCAATGCTTTTCGCATATCCGTCGCACTATTCCCCTGAAAATTTCCAGTTCGACCAAAATTTGGCGTAACATAATTCCGTTACGAGGTTACATTAAGTCGCTCCCTACCACTTAATTAGAAAGCACGGGACAGCTCATCCCCGGTATGAATCAGTGCCAAAAATTTGCATGGTAGTAAATTTATCGCCATCGTCATCTGCTACGCAAAAGACAGCATTCCTAAGCTCTTCCTGTTCACCCCTCGACATTTTCCCAATGATATCCCCCATTAACCTTTCCCTTTGCTCTGAAAAATATAAAGTATGCCCCACGGGATAGTATTTACTGTTGCCCCCATATAGCAAAACCTCCTTAACAATACCCGTTTGGCCCTTGGCAACTAGGGCTGCGAGAACGTCGACCACCGTTTGCCTCCCCTCAATGGAAAGCACTGCTTTTTGGCATAGAATCGGCTTTATATCACTCTCCCCCCCGCTCTTAGCAAGTAAAAGCACGTTAGCCACTTTCCTAACATCGTGCGCATCCAGAGAATTAGGGGGAATATTCGATGGCTTGTTTGCTAAAAAACTAGAATATCCCTTAAGTGATTCCACCACCTGCTCTACGGGAAGACCTGTGGGAGAAGTTCGGGCCTCATATACAGCCATCCATGTGGCTGCCGCAAGTTCCCTACCTGCCTCAGTACAATGCTTTCCCACAATAAAACTGGAACCGCAACATTCATTAAATATGTTAGACATATGTACCCTCCTAAAAAGCTTTTAATGTTAAAATTGTCAATCACAATGTTCTTTACCCATTCCCCACCTATCCCCGGTGGCTAGGTTTGAAAGATTGAATCTATTTTTTCATCAATTTTTGCGTATAACGGGACGAGTTCCGTAGAATTTTCCGATGAGGGAAAAAAGCTTTCAGGATTTTCCTGGAAAGCCTTCATTAAAGAACTATATACCTCGACATCCGCCCTCATCTCCGGCGGGTCATTCAGCAAAGTCAAGGCTGAACAATATAGGCCACATAGTACTTCAGCAGCTGTGTGGTATTGTCCGGACTGCATGTATACGGCAATGGACAAAAACAAGCTCTTAAACTCGTCGCTTAATTGCAACTTTTTTTCAACAAATTGCTTCAACGAACTCAGTGCTCCTTTTGTTTTATCCGCACTTAGGGTGTGTAAGGCTGAAATAATATCTATGGTAGTGCCGGATACACTGCAAAGGGTTCTCAGTTTATTGTCTTTTATGGCGGAAGCTAAATTTGGTTTGCTTGCATATGAATCGCCACCGGAGGGGGATAGTAAATCTTTCACCGTTTCAAAAGTAGACTTACCTTCCGGACCAGTTTTCGTGCTCACTTTAGGAAGTTTTGAGTCCAGTATGCTCCTTTGCATTGATTGCGTTACACTTTCATCCAATCCCTCTAGTTTAGCCTTTAAGGCCTGCTTTTTGCTTGGTTCCACTGCATCTTCTGGTCTACTTACATAGTTTTGTGCACCAAGAAGGTTTTTTAGATAGCCGAGGGGGTTATTTATTATATCCACCCTCGTTGAAGGCAACATGTATCCATTGGCAAATTGTCCCGGTCTAATTGTGTGGGCAAAGGCGTGATTTCCTGCCATGCCACTAAAAAAGCTTCGCAAGCTATCCTGCTTACCCAAAGTTTCCCAGACGAGATCGTCGACATCGCCAACGCAGGATGCTACAAAACTAGGTTTTGTTTTGTCTCGAGCGGCAAGATTTCCTGTGACATTTGCAGCTACAGTTCTACCGCGCATGCCTCCGCAAACTTTATCTTCATTCCCCGTAGCAATTTCTCTTGACGCTTTCAATTCGCTACTTACCAGCGACTCTATCGCCCTTTTGTCTTCCTCATTAAAGGATGCGGGTAGAGCTGCCACAATCGCTCTGGCAAGATTTTCGTCAAATCCCCTCATTGGAAATTCATAAAAGTACTCGTTTTCCATTAATTTGTTCACAGTCTCAGACTGTTCTTCCACCTTTAGCGACGAATTTGGTTCCGCTTTTAGTGCTTCCAAAATAGCCGCTGCGTCCGATTGGGATGATGCTAAGCTAACAATTCCTGGAATAAAATCACCCATCCCTGCCAGAAACTGAACAGTTCGAAATTCCTGTGCCCTAGCGGAAACTAACCCTTCAGGTCCATTAAAAGAGGTTGCCTTGTTTAAAAGATTATTCAGCTCTTTCAATTCTGTTTTTAGTAACTCGGCGAGCCTATTTAGTTCCAGGGGAGGTGTATTTTTCAATGCGGCGCTTAAACTATCATTTGCTCTTTTTACAGCATTTTCATCCGCATCTTCGGAATACAGGCTACCAATGGTGGCACCGGGAACATATCTGCCACATAGGGCATGCACTTTTTCAATTATACCTTTGGTTAGAGCTATTGGGGGTGTCGAAGTTAAACATTTTTCAATGGCAGCCCCCATGGCAACCATGCAATTTTTAAGTTTCTCGTAAGGATTTGGAACTAACTCCATAATAGCAGGGTTTTGAACGGCGACAGCGCTATTTGCCAATGCACAGGCAATGTGGGCATCATTGTGGGCACACTGCTTCGTTTGCTCTAGGGATAATTCCACTTTGCCAGTGCCCACGTGACCAGTAGAACTTTCTCTAGCAACGGATGGGGGACTTCCAGGACTCACTTCACGGCTGCCAAGTTGACTATTAGGCGCTACTTCACCAAAGTAATAATTCCTTGGGAAATCGATTGATGTATAATCTACCCCCTCTAACAGACGCCCTCCCACAGGGACACCTAAAATTTCCTCCGTAGAAACCTTACTTGAAGATGAAGCACTGAGATCAACTGCCATAATGGGAGATATTTTACATAAAGAAAATTTTTTTTAAAGAAAATTTTTCTTAAATTTATCCAGGCCATCACCGGGAAAAGGGATAGCGAAAAAATAGGGCAATAGTGCCCCATTGGGCCCCATAGATTTGTATTGCAAGTATCGGAGATGTGACCACAAGTTATGTGGCAGTGGCTATTAATTTTGAAGTTCTTGGGAGCAGCAGCAGGGGAAACTGCTATTTAATGAGAACGCCAGAGGCAAACGCCATTATTGATGCCGGGTTTTCGGGAAAAATAATCACCCGCCTACTTGAGCAGCGCGGCCTTTCCGTTAGCGATATTCACGCGACCTTCATCACCCATGAACACAATGACCATTGCAGTGGGCTTAAGGGATTGAGTAAGTCGAAGCATATAGCTTTTTTTGCAAATAAAAAAACAGCGGAAGCCATAAATGTCAAACTGGACAGAGATGTTGGCTGGACTTTTTTTGAAAACGAGTGCCAATTTTACTTTAGAGATCTGGAGATCACTGCTTTTTCGCTGCCACATGATGCCGCTGATCCCGTTGGCTACGTTTTTTCCTTAAAGAATTGCCGCGAACCGGCCCAGGGAAAAATATGCATCATGACGGACCTGGGTTACGTGCCCCAGGGATTGACGCAATATACGAGCGATGTTGATTGCTTGGTCATAGAGGCAAACCACGATTTGCAGCTGTTGGAATTCGACCCAAAGCGGCCAGGCTACATAAAGGACCGCATTCGGGGTAGATATGGCCATCTTTCCAATGAGGCCGCCCTCTCATTCGTTTCAAAAAATTATTCACCGAGGTGGAAGAAAATCATTTTTGTTCACCTGAGCAGCGATTGCAACAAGCCCGAGATCATACGCAAAATGCTGCAAAAGTACAATTTTCCAGACAATTTGACCTTCGAGGTGGCGGATTCTCCCGTCACTGAGTCCTATCAATGTCAAAATTCGACGCCGATGGCAGCCCCGACTGGGGCGTGATCCGAGCCACACACATCGCCATATATCTTTGCTTCGCAAATAGTTGGCTCCAATGTTTTGCTAACTAGCACATAGTCTATGCGCCAACCAATATTCCTTTCGCGCGCATTTGCCCGATACGACCACCAACTATATTGCCCCCTGCCATGTGGGTGTTGGTGGCGAAACGTGTCGATGAATCCACCGGCGAGGATATTCGAAAATCCCCGTCGCTCCTCATCCGTAAATCCGGCACTGAAATGGTTTTGTGCAGGATTGGCGAGATCTATTTCCCGGTGGGCAACGTTAAAATCTCCGCATATGATTGTTGGTTTGACCTTCGCTAGCCCACAAGTAAACGCGGCAAACTCCACGTCCCACATCTGGGAGCGAAATGGTAAGCGTGCCAATTCTGCACCGGAATTTGGTACATAGGTGTTCACTAAAAAAAATTGGTCGTATTCCAACAAAATTACCCTGCCCTCGTGGCGACTAGTAATCGATTCAATTTCAGCCTGTGTTGAGCGAGATAGCGGCTCATGCTTTGTGAAGATTGCCGTTCCCGAATAGCCGGGACGGTCGGCTGAATTAAAGATCTTTGCGTATCCAGGCAGGATAATTTCTGGGATTTGGTTCGCGGCCACCTTAATTTCTTGCAAACAAATTATATCCGGATTCAACTGCCTGATTACGCCTACCAAGCCTTTGGAGAGGATAGAGCGCAAACCATTCACATTCCAAGAAATGACGTTCATGGGTAAACAATCGCCATTTTAAGAAAATGTTCAACAAAATCTTCTCACCCCTGCGGCTCCACATTCTAAGGATTCTTTCTCCCCGCTGCTCTGCTTAAACGATCGCCTAGCCATGCAATGGGATCAGCTTTTCCATGGATTCTAGCCTTGAAGATAATTTTTATGCGTGCAATTATGTAAAAAATTGGCCATCGCACTTTGCGGATTGAACTTTCAAAGAATTACAACGGCGTTCACCCCATTAAAAGGCAATTTTGTCGACAATTTTGCTATTGACAATAACTTCCCCATAAACACTTATAGCGATTGGTTGCGAGCGTAGCTCAGTTGGCAGAGCACCACCTTGCCAAGGTGGACGTCGAGGGTTCAAATCCCTTCGCTCGCTCCAGTTTCCAATCCGCCAAAACACAGAGTTTCCAGGGAATCCAAGGTGGACGTCGAGGGCTCAAATCCCTTCGCTCGCTCCAGTTTCCAGTCCACCAAAACACAGAGCTCCCAGGGAATCTGGGAAAGCGAAAGTTAACTGGTTAGGGAAGTTTCGCTGCTCCATTTTTGTCTCAAAATTCATTTCGGAAGAAAAAATTAAAGCAAAGGAAGAAAAAGCGAATTGGGGGGACCTAAAGTAAAAAAATCTATGGCCAGAAAATTTTTTGAAATCTTTCCCTTTTTTCTTTTATTTTTGATTTTCCTATTTAGGTTGAAACTGTCATTAATTTAGCGGCGAGATAGCTCAGTTGGTAGAGCACCATCTTGCCAAGGTGGACGTCGAGGGCTCAAATCCTTTCGCTCGCTCCAGTTTCCAGTCCGCCAAAACACAAAGCTCCCAGGGAATCTGGGGAAGCAAAAGTTAAGTGTTAGGGAAATTTCGCTGCTCCGTTTTTACCCCAAGATCCATTTCGGGAGAAAAAATCAAAACAAAGGAAGAAAAAGTGAATTGGGGGGACCTAAAGTAAAAAAATCTATGGCCAGAAAATTTTTTGAAATCTTCCCCTTTTTTCTTTTATTTTTTATTTTCCTATTTAGGTTGAGACTGTCACTAATTTAGCGGCGAGATAGCTCAGTTGGTAGAGCACCACCTTGCCAAGGTGGACGTCGAGGGCTCAAGTCCTTTCGCTCGCTTCAGTTTCCAATCCGCCAAAACACAAAGCTCCCAGGAAACTTGGGGAAGCAAAAGTTAACTGATTAGGGAAGTTTCGCTGCTCCGTTTTTACCCCAAGATCCATTTCGGGAGAAAAAATCAAAACAAAGGAAGAAAAAGTGGCAACTGGTTGCGAGCGTAGCTCAATTGGCAGAGCACCACCTTGCCAAGGTGGACGTCGAGGGCTCAAGTCCTTTCGCTCGCTCCAGTTCCCAATCCGCCAAAACACAGAGCTCCCAGGGAATTTGGGGAAGCGAGGATTAACTATTAGGGAAGTTTCGCTGCTCCATTTTTGCCCCCGAATCCATTTCGGAAGAAAAAATTAAAGCAAAGGAAGAAAAAGTGAATTGGGGGGACCTAAAGTAAAAAAATCTATAGCCAGAAAATTTTTTGAAATCTTTCCCTTTTTTCTTTTATTTTTGATTTTCCTATTTAGGTTAAAACTGTCATTAATTTAGCGGCGAGATAGCTCAGTTGGTAGAGCAGAGGACTGAAAATCCTTGTGTCCCCAGTTCGATTCTGGGTCTCGCCACCAGCCATTTTAAGGCATTTGTAGGGAATTCGTGAAATTTAGCAAAAATTTACTGTACTAGTCCTGTACTAGTTT
>JAISBD010000019.1 GCA_031266345.1 Puniceicoccales bacterium
TGCCGCAATGTAGCTTTGCAGATCGAAGGATTGAAACTACTAGTCGATGCCAAGGCGAATGGAATTGATAGCGTTGTTGCTCCCATTGTTGAGCATCTTCACCAACCAATAGCAGAAGACCAGCTAGATGTGCAAATGGGAGAAATTGGGAAAATGCTTAAAGAAGTGAGGATTGCTGTGCAACAAAATTCTATATCAAAAAATGGCATGTCAGCTTTGGAAACGGCATTGTTTAAATTGGCTAACAGGGCGGACATGATACAATTGCCCAATGGCAATTTTTCAATAAATGAGTGCAGAAACGTTTCTCCTGCTTGCTGCCAAGTAGTTTCGCAGATCAGAGAATTGCAATTACTACTCAAGCCACACTATGTCAAAGCAGTCGCAGCCACGCGTCAAAGTGTAGAGCATGCTCAGCGACGGATGGCTGCCGAAATGGCAAGTGAATGCTTCGATGCATCTGGGAAAATAGACCTGGGTAAAGCTCGAGAGCTGCGGGACCGCATAAAACCTCCCGCTGTGCTTCCAGAAAAATTTTCCACCATTCCCGGTGCACCGCTTATACTTGCCCAGATATCTTGCGTGCTCGATAACCTCATAGATCATGCCCAAGAAACGGGGAATTTGCGAGAAATTATAGATAGAGCCAGTGAACTTTCACCCGGCGACCATGGACGCCAAATCCTAGATATCATGGGTGATGATTTGGGATCACCAGTGAAACCTGGCGAAGCCATATTGATTTCGCTGTTTTCCCCACATAGGCAAACAGGATTACCCTCATGCACAATGAATTCCATGATCAATACCGATCTGCGAAATCACCCGGAACGCATAGCGAAGATGTTGGAACAAATATTAGCCGGTTCCATATTTAATTTGCCCAGCAAATATCCCATTCATCAACAGCAAATAATAGGGAGGGAGGGAGGCGGCTACATCCCTGCTGACCTGACAATGGGAAATGAAATAAAGAGAGGCGAAATTTTTGCCCGAGAAAATTCACTTAACTATCTAGCCGCGGGGATAGAGCGCGATAGTAATAATCCCTATGGGTTATTGATTCCGGTGAGGAACCTCGTCGATGTGCTTTTTGCTAACTTTTTCCAAGCTTCGGAATTCGGAAATAGGCATTTATCAACCAAGGGCGAGTATGGTACAATGTTTATTTACCATGGGGTTAGTGACAAGCGTTCCGCTTATTCTGAGCTAGAAATTAGTGTTGCTGGCGCAAATTTCGAAGCCGGGATGGAAAGATTAAAGAGAGCGGCAGAGGAGCAAAAAGCGCGAGGTATGCATTACATGCGCATAACTACAACAAGCATGATATGGGCGCATGCCGAAAACATAGATATTGATGCGCTGCTAGAGCTAGACCTCGATGCCCTGGAGGTCGGAAAGCCACATATCATAGGCGATAGAAATTGGATAGATGAAGGGGGCCATCCTGTGTTTTTGGCCATAGTGAAAACCATTGACCCTTCAACTAACACACCCACATATTCTTTCCAAACCGTATCTTTGGGAAGGCCAACGGAAAAAGAGAATATCTCGCGATTTGACGTTTATCAGCAGCTGTGAAATACAGCAAATCAAGCAAAGATGAGATAAAAAAGACCATGGCTTAGGGCCAAGTTTTAAATTACCCAGCGATGGGAAATTTTCTTGACAATAGCCGATTTGTTTATAAAATAACCCTTCATCTATGAATGCAGCAAATGATATTAGCTCTCTCTGTAGCAGAGCTATGAAAACTGGGCGTGCTACGACGGCAACAATAGAGGTAAATGGGCGGCCGTGCTCAGTAAAAGTTTCTCCTTCTAAAATTGAAGGGCAGCAACCCCAAGTTATAATATCTTATGCTCCAGTGGCGTCACGGCAGTGCCAAACGGAATTTATTTACGATGAGGAGCATATCGGCGAGCAACTAGGGAAGTTTTCAGAGGAAATCACTGAATCGGAAATCAATGCCATGTGCGAAGAAACCTTTTCGATGGGTGAAAGCCAAAAAAGCAACCTAATAGTAAATGGTCAGGAATGTGAGGTAAGGGTTAGTCCTGGGGGAAATCAACAAGTCTATGTCAGCATTTTGCATGTCCCGCCAGGTTCGCAGGAAGGGCAGCAAGTATACGAGTTTATTCACAGAAGAGGGGAACCCCTCGCTGAGCACATCGCGAAAGTTTCAAAAAAGGCCTTGGAGATCGATGAATTTAAAAAGACTGTTACATCCATCGTCAATTATCATAACCAACCGATAGAACGGGAGAAGATAAATGCACAGATGAAAGAAATTGGGGAGATGTTAGAAGGCGTGAGAACTTTTGCGCAACAAAATCCTGTGTCAGGAGCTGACATATCAATTTTGGAAGCAGCATTGGATGCATTGGCTAGCGCCTCAAATTTGAAAAGGAAAGATGGCAAAACTCACGCAATAAGCGACTGCAAAGACATTCCCGCTTGCCGTAACGTAGCTTCGCGGATTGAAGGATTAAAACTACTGCTCGATGGCAAGGCGAATGGGGTTTGTGACATTGTTGCTCCCATTGCTGAGCGCCTTCATCAACCAATAGCACAAGGCCAGGTAGATGCGCAAATGGGAGAAATTGAGAAGATGCTGGAAGAGGTGAGAACTTTTGTGCAACAAAATCCTGTGTCAGAAGCTGGCATGTCAATTTTGAAAGCAGCACTGGGTGCATTGGCTAGCACCCCAAATTTGAAAAGGAAAGATGGCAAAATTCACGCAATAAGCGACTGCAAAGGCATTCCTGTTTGCCGCAGTGTAGCTTTGCAGATCGAAGGATTAAAACTACTGCTCGATGCCAAGGCGAATAGGGTTGGTAACATTGTTGCTCCCATTGTTGAGTGTCTGTACCAACCAATAGCACAAGACCGGATAGATGCGCGAATGATGGAAATCGGAACGATGTTAAAAGGCCTGAGGATTGCTGTGCGAAGGAGCCGCGTGTCAGAAGCTAACATACCAACTTTGAAAGCAGCATTGGGTGCATTGGCTAGCATCCCAAATTTGAGAAGGGAAGATGGCAAAACTCACGCAATAAAGGGCTGCAAAGACATTCCTGTTTGCCGCAGTGTAGCTTTGCAGATCGAAGGATTAAAATTACTGCTCGATGGCAAGGCGAATGGAATTGATAGTGTTGTTGCTCCCATTGTTGAGCGTCTTCACCAACCAATAGTAGAAGGCCAGGTAGGTGCGCGAATGGAAGAAATTGAAAAGATGCTGGAAGGCGTGAGGGTTGCTGTGCAACAAAACCGCGTGCCAGAAGCTGGCATGTCAGTTTTGAAAGCAGCACTGGATAAATTGGTCAAGAACAAGGAAATGATACAATTGCCAAATAGCAATTTTTCAATAAATGACTGCAAAGACAATTTTCCTTCTTGCAGCAAGGTAGCTTCGCAGATCGAAGGATTGAAGCTGCTGCTCAATGGCAAGATAGCCGCAACCACGCGTCAAAGTGTAGAGCATGCTCAGCGACGGATGGCTGCCGAAATGGCAAGTGAATGCTTCAATGCATCTGGGAAAATAGACCTAGGCAAAGCTCGAGAGCTGCGGAACCGCATAAAACCTCCCGCTGTGCTTCCAGAAAAATTTTCCACCATTCCCGGTGCATCGCTTATGCTTGCCCAGATATCTTGCGTGCTCGACAACCTCATAAACTATTCCCGAAGGGCAGGGAGTTTGCGAGAAATTATAGATAGAGCCAGTGAACTTTCACCCGGCGACCATGGACGCCAAATTTTAGATATCATGGGTAATGATTTGGAATCGCCAGTGAAACCTGGCGAAGCCATATTGATTTCGCTGTTTTCCCTGCATAGGCAAACAGGATTGCCCTCATGCACAATAAATTCCATGATCAATGCCGATCTGCGAAATCACCCGGAACGCATAGCGAAGATATTGGAACAAATATTAGCCGGTTCCATATTTAATTTGCCCAGCAAATATCCCATTCATCAACAGCAAATAATGGGGAGGGAGGGAGGCGGCTACATCCCTGCTGACCTGACAATGGGAAATGAAATAAAAAGAGACGAAATTTTTGCCCAAGAAAATTCATGTAACTATCTAGCCGCGGGGATAGAGCGCGATAGTAATAATCCCTATGGGTTATTGATTCCGGTAAGGAATCTCGTCGATGTGCTTTTTGTTAACTTTTTCCAAGCTTCGAAATTTGGAAATAGGCATTTGGTAACCAAGGGCGGTCAGCATGGCACAATGTTTATTTACCATGGGGTTAAGAGCGAGCGTGACACTTATTCTGAGCTAGAAATTAGTGTTGCTGGCGCAGGTTTTGAAGCCGGGATGGAAAGATTAAAAGGAGCGGCAGAGGAACAAAAAGTGCGAGGTATGCATTACATGCGCATAACTACAACAAGCACGATAGGGGCGCATGCCGAAAACATAGATATTGATGCGCTGCTAAAGCTAGACCTCGATGCCCTGGAGGTCGGAAAGACACATATCATAGGCGATAGAAATTGGATAAATAGGAAAGGCCATCCTAAGTTTTTGGCCATAGTGAAAACCATTGACCCTTCAACTAACATACCAACATATTCCTTCCAAACCGTATCTTCTGGAAAGCCGATGGAAAAAGAGGATATTTCGCGATTTGACGTTTATCAGCCGCTGTGAAATACAACAAATCAAGCAAAGATGAGATAAAAAAGACCATGACTTAGGGCCAAGTTTTAAATTACCCAGCGATGGGAAATTTTCTTGACAGTAGCAGATTTGTTTATAAAATAACCCTTCATCTATGAATGCAGTAAATGATATTAGGGCTTTATATGCCAAAGCTATGAAAACTGGGCGTGCTACGACGGCAACAATAAAAGTAAGTGGCCAGGAATGCCTAGTAGAAGTTTCCCCTTCCAAGGATGACCAGCAACGGATGCATGTTAGCATTTTGCATGCCCCCTTGGGAATGCGAGAGTGTAACCAAGCGGAATTTATTTACGATGAGGAGCATATCGGTGAGCAGCTGGAGAAGTTTTCAGAGAAAATCACTGAATTGGAAATCAACGCCATGTGCGAAAAAACCCTTTCGACGGGTGAAAGCCAAAAAAGCAACCTAATAGTAAATGGCCAGGAATGTGAGGTGAAGGTTAGTCTTGGGGAAAATCAACAGGTTTATGTTAGCATTTTGTACGTTCCCTTGGGAGTGCGGCAGTGCCAATGCCAAACGGAATTTATTTACGATGGGGAGCATACTGGCGAGCAAATAGGGAGATTTTCAGAGGAAATCACTAGAGCGGAAATCAATGCCATGTATGAAAAAACTATCTCGACAGGTGAAGACCAAAGAAACAACCTAATAGTAAGTGGTCAGGAATACGAGATAAGGATTGGTCCCGGGGGACATCAGCAAGCCTATGTTAGTATTTTACATGCCCCGCCAGGTTCGCAGGAAGGGCAGCAAGTGTGTGAATTTATTTATAAAAGAGGAGAATCCCTCGCCGAGCACATCGCGGAAGCTTCAAAGGAAGCTTCAAAGATCGATGACCTTGAAAGAGTTATTGCACCCGTTGCCAACTGTTTTAACCAACCAATGCCACAGAGAGAAGCGGATGTGCAAATAAAACAAATTGGAACGATGTTGGAAGACCTAAGAGCTTTTGTGCAAGGACATGAATTCTCAGATGTTGAAATGAATTTCCTAATAAAAAAATTAGGCCAATTGGGCGGTAAAAACATGATACTATGGTCAAATGGCAATTCTTCAACGGACGTTTCTCATATAGCTTGGCAAATTGAAGGATTGCAGCTACTGCTCGATGCCAAGGAGAATGGAATTGATGGCGCTGCTGCTCCTATTATTGAGCGTTTTCACCAATCAATCGCAGAGAAAGAAGTGGATGTGCGAATGGGAGAAATTGGGACGATATTAGAAAATATGAGAACTTTTGTGCGGCAAAACCTTGTATCAGAAGCTGGCATGTCAATTTTAAAAATAATGCTGGATAGGCTGGCTGGCAACGGGGACATGATACAAGGATCAAATGGCAATTCTTCAATAAATGAATGTGACAATCCTGCTTGCCGTAGCATAGCTTTGCAGATCGAGGGGCTGAAGTTATTGCTCGATACCAAGGCAAATGGAATTGATGATACCTTCGCTCCTATTATTGAGCGTCTGCACCAATCAATATCAGAAGACCAGCTAAATGCGCAGATGGGGCAACTTGGAACCATACTGGAAGACCTAAAAATTTTTGTGCAGGGGAACGATCTGTCAAAAAATGGCATAGCAGCAACTTTGAGAAAGGTAATAGTTCAATTGGGAGGCAATGGGAGCACGGTACAATTGGCGAGTGGCAATTTTTCAATAAATGAATGCGACAATCCTGCTTGCCGTAAGATGGCTTGGCAAATTGAAGAATTGCAAGTATTGCTTGACGCCCGAGCAAATGGCCAAGTAAATTTAGAAATAAGTGTTTCCCCGCCGATAAAAATTTTGAACGGGGCGAGTCATAGCACCCTACAACTTGCTCATAGGGGCAAGGGAGGGCAAGAACCGATGCTGCTGAAACCGTGCGGAAAGAAAAATGATTTCGGGGTAGAGACCGGGGGCTACGGGCGTAATTTGGCCACCTCCGAATTGCAGGACATGTTTGTAAAAGTTGGTGCATCGCTGGGCATGGCAGTACCCCATGTGGTAGCCAGCGTATCAGCGGCGGAAGCAAATGGGGAAGCTTACATTGCCATGGAATATTTAGAAGGGGCGACTGTTAGCGGCAGTGTTGGGCGGAAACAACTGCTCTACAATAATGAATTCATTCGCTGCGAAACATGGCTGCAGCTCATGGATATACTGACTGGGCAGATGGACAGGCGGGGGGATAATGTAATGTACATAGAAAATTCTCCGATTGGTATCGACCACGATTTTTCATTTCCGACGGACCCACCGCAAAAATTTGCCGGCTCCATCCCCGACCAATTGGCTAGAAAAATTGGAAAACATGAATGGGCTGACAGAAATTATGGCATGCCCCCCATCATAGATAGGCAAATGCGAGATGTAATTGGGGCCCTTGATTTAAAAGAACTGGAGGCTATGTACAGAAAATGTGGGCTTACGAAACTCGAACTTTCCGCGGCGATGTCACGGGCAAGGGAACTTAAATCTAGGGTAAAAGCGCTTAGTAGAAGTCAAATCATAGCACCAAGTGCGTGGGAGGCCAACCAAGGGCGCCTTACCGATACTAACTCGTACGCTGCTCGCCATAGCGCTGGTGATTAAATATTTCCGCTAGGGAGCGGCTCAAGCTTGGGAGCCAGGGAAATTTTCGGGGAGCCGCAAAAGTAAAAGGCGGAAGGCGGCTTGCTAAGCCGCTATTTTCCCTGCTGAGCTGCCACGTTGGCAGGCTTGGGCAATCAAGGTGACTGCCGCTGAAATGTCAGGGGAAATTTTCCGTTGAGTTCGAATGTCAGGAGGCACTGTCCAATAATTTTGAGCTTCACTTCCCCGCGGGTGAACTCATTGGCGATGCTTTCGCTGGAACCCAAAATTAGCTCAAAGTTGTCCAACTCGTACTTCAGCCCATTTGAGAAAATTTTGCACCGCGGCGTACCAAAAAATCCGCACTTGCAGCCCACCGCCGAGCGGATGATTAATCCCTCGTTCTCGGAGTAGATTATCGCGGCGCCGTTATCTAATATTCTCATATCGCAGTGCGGCGAGTAATATTTTTTTAAAAAAAATATGTTGGCGATGGTGTGGTCGAAGCGGCCGGCCGTGGCATTGGTTATTGTGATCGACTGTGCGCCCTGCTCCTTGCAATGGAATATCGCTTTTTCCAGATCCGAAAAATTTTGGTCCGGTCTGCGTAAAATTTTAACGCCGAGTGCCAAAAATTTTTCCAAGGTTTCCCGCGATATGCTATCCATGTCACCGAGGATTATATCCGGCACGATGGAATTTTTTCGTAAAATCTCGCCGGCCCCATCGAGGGCAATCAAAGTTTTATTTGAAGACAAGGCGCTAAGGTTGTCCCCGTCGAAAACACTATTTTTACCATCGGCCAATATTACAAAATCTTTGCCATTTTTCATCTTCTTAGCATTTTAGTCCCATGAAAAGATTGTTTCTTATACCAATTATTTTCGCATTTGCAATCACCGGCACTGCTTTTTGTTCGGGCGCGACGATTAGCCTACCGCTATCGCTGTCAAGCTATGAAGCGATGGAATTTGGGAAAGATTTATCCCTAGCTCAAGTTTTGTTGGGAAGGGTAAGTGCGTCCCCCTTCAACTTAGTGGCCACGGTGATTTTTTTCCTGGCGATTATCCACACATTCTTTACTGGAAAGATATCGAAGTACGCTCAGCAATTGCAGCAAAATTTCTCCGCCAAGCTGGAAAATAGGGGCAAAGTGTGCTTTTTTAGCGAAATATGCCATCTTTTCGGCGAAACTGAGATAGTTTTCGGTCTGTGGTGCGTACCGCTCATCGCGGCCATCGCCCATAATTTTGGCTGGGCCGGCGTCACGTCCTACTTCAATGATAGTGTCAACTTCGCGGAACCAATTTTTGTTATTGTAATAATGTCGATGGCATCAACGAGGCCCATAATAGTTTTGGCCGAATCCGCTTTGGGGCGCATCGCCAGGATCGGAAATTACAGCCCTAGCGCATGGTGGTTGGCCATACTCATACTATCTCCGCTCATGGGTTCGCTCATAACAGAACCGGCGGCGATGACCATCGGAGCGATGCTGCTTGCAAAAAAATTTTATCACCTCTCGCCGTCAAATACGCTGAAATATGCAACTTTGGCGCTACTTTTTGTAAACGTATCAGTTGGCGGGACTTTGACACACTTCGCCGCTCCACCGGTACTGATGGTGGCGCGCAAGTGGTCGCTGGGTTTGGGAGAAATGTTCCTGCAGTTCGGTATCCGTGCCTGCCTCGGCATTATTTTGAGCACGGTGCTATATTTTTTACTGCTTAGGAAGGAGTTCAAAAAGATGCCCAGCGAGCGGCTTGCCGGTGGGAACAGCGGCGAAATACCGCCCCGCGTCACCCTAGCTCACATCGCGTTCATGGCCTGGACCGTTTCGGTTTTCCGCACACCTGCGCTTGTCATGGGGGGGTACCTATTTTGGCTAGGCTTCACGCAGGCCACCAGGCATTACCAGGTCGAATTCAGCATAAAAAATCCGCTCCTAGTTGGCTTTTTTCTCGCCGGACTTATTATCCACGGTGGATTTCAGGCGTGGTGGCTATCCCCGATACTATCTGCCCTTGGGGAGAGGTCACTGTTTTTTGGAGCGACGATTTTAACGGCCTTCAATGACAATGCCGCCATTACCTATCTGGCCTCCCTCGTCCCAGTTTTCGCGGCGAATAGGGCTCTGCAAAAAGCGGTTCTAGCCGGAGCGGTGACGGGCGGGGGCTTAACGGTGATAGCCAACGCTCCCAATCCGGCTGGACAAAGTATCCTGGCGGAATATTTTTCAGGTGCAATATCACCGATAAAGCTGTTTTTAGGCGCAATATTACCGACAATAATTGTCGCTATGTGCTTTACGTTGTTCTAGTTTTAGCGAAAGCGGAAATAGCGGCCACCGCGATTGTCCTGGACGAGAATTTCAATGGGAGTACCGCGGCGAATTTGCTCAAGTTGGCATAAAAATAAATTAAACTGGATAGCTTTTTGTATGAATTCGACCCCTTTGCCACACCCCATTTTCGAGCTGCTATCCCATCTTCTTTTGCTGCGTTTACCGGAAGAATTTCCGACTGAATGCTCCTTAAAATTTTGATAGGAAACAAAAGAAGCCTGCATTTCAGTGCTAAATTTGCCTAAAATTTTCGCCAGCCTGGCACTAGCTTTCATATCCTCGATGGAATCGCCTCGGAGGAGGTGGCTGATGATGCAAAGGGCATCCTGCTTTGAAATGCCACTTTCCTGTTCTTTGCAAACTTGGTCGAGGCGTACCAATTTCCACAAAAGTTCGCCATCGCTTTCGCCGATCATGCCTGCCCTAATTTTATCCCCAATTATATCATGTTTCCTATTGAAGTCGCAGCCCAACATGAGCAAAACTTGCGTATCATTGTCCAATTTGTCAAAAGCTTTAAATATTTGTTTCAATGTCTCAGCATCTTTTTCGCCCCACTTTTTGGAATTCGAAGCAAAGGATAGAATATTCCCACTTTCAAGGTCTCCGCTCTTAGAAATGAGCTCACCTAAAGAATTTTTAATTTTGTTAAATATGCCTGCCTCCCTTACCATCCTCAGGCGTCGACGCACACGAACTAATCGGCGAAGCTTATTTTTTAGAAGCCTATTCGGCGAAGATTTTTTTCGGCAATCGGCACCGCCAACGCCATCAATTTTCGAACTTCTGCTCTGATTGGGGACGGCATCTAACTTGACATTTAAGCTGCATATTGACGCCTCAATGCTAACTTCATCCGCGCAGATAATCTTCGCAACGCGCTTATTTAGAGCATGTTCCGATTTTATGACGCGCTGTGCTTCACCGTCCAATTTATTGAAGGCGCGCAATGTTGCCTTCGCTAAGTTTTTCGTATTGCCATTTATGAATCTCTTTAATAGGGCGGCTTCCTGTCCCGTTATAATACTTTCCTGCCTAGCTTTGCTAATTTCATCCATGCTCAATCCTTTTTGAATGGGTCTTTACCCAAAAAAATAGCGCCCAACGTCAAGCTTTTTTTTGAAATTTTTTAGCAAATTCCCAGGGGTAGGGCTCATGGGGCTAGTGCGGCGAAACGCAATGGGCAAGGTTTCCAAAGGGGCAACATCCGAGAGCGTGGAAAAAAAGAGGGCGAAGGGCAGTGGGAAAGACACCCGCATCTGGGCTGCTTAAAAGGAAGGGAAAAGTGCCCATGTCTTCTTTTTCCCTATTTACACCGCCCATCCTTCATTTTTTACCCCCTTGCTTTATGGGCTCTGCCACTGGGAATAGGAAGTTTTGCTGGGAAAACCATCTTTGCTTGAGCAATAATTCGCCGCGAAATGTGTCAAATTTACCTAAGTTTGCTTTCCAGCAGCAAACTAGCTTCATCGGGTGAAAGATTTTCGATGGCGGCGTGGGGGACTCTTTTGCAATCGATGAATATTTTCGAAAACGGTTTTGGGATGCGAAATTTGTCCCAAGTGTTCAATGTCCAGAAATTTTTGTACCTAATTGCAAGTAGAAATACGTCCACTTTTGAGCGGAGCGCAAGTATGGCTACGCCGTTTTTGAACTTTTTTGCTGGGCCGCGCGGGCCATCCGGTGTGATGGCCACGTTTGCTCCATCCTTCAATTTTTCCTGCAGCTCACTAAGCGCCAAACTGCCCCTCCTGCCACTCGATCCCCGAATACTCCCGATCCCAACCATGGAAAAAAATGCGCTCAGCCAGGCTCCGTCACTGGAAGGACTGATGAGTCCATAGGTGGGCAATTTGCTCTTCAACAGCGAGTGCAATTTCCATGTCAAGAAGAGGTTTTGATGCCAAAACACGATGATTGCCGGATGGTTGTGCGTTTCTAGAAATCTCTCCATGTGCTTCGTTGGCTTAAATTTTAGCGTGCTGACAAATAATTTCAACGCTACTACGAGTGGATATAATACTAATTTTCTCCAACCCCGCAGATTGTTGACTCTGACTTTTTCCAGCATTAGCGCTATAAATTTGCCTCCTTTCGAGGGAATAATATCACATTTTCTACCGCGGTTTTGTTCGCTAAATGGGGACCAAAATCAAGCTTGCTCCAGCTTACTTCGGGGTCCGCGCCGAGTGCCACTAATATTTTTGAGGCCGTCACCGGCATTACCGGCGCGAGGAGCAGGGCGGCTAATCTGATGCTCTCCGAAGCCGCGGCCAGCACCACTTCCAATTGTGTTCGAGCGCCACTATCCGCCGACTTCGCCAACCGCCAGGGGGCGTTCATTTCGATAAATTTGTTGATGAAGGCTATGAATGAAAATAGCCGCCCCAGAGCTGAATTAAAGGCGAGATCCCCGTAGTCGGCCAGAACACTGCGCCCGGTCCCATCCCACAGCTCGCGCAGCTCTAGGATAGCGGGGTTGGTTACATCGAGGCTGGGGATAATCCCATCGCAGTAGCGGTGCAACATATTGACGACGCGGCTCAAGAGGTTCCCCAGATCGTTCCCCAGATCAGTTACGTAGCGGGAGACGAATCTATCGTGGTTGAAGTCGCAGTCCTGCCCCACGCTCATTTCCCGCATGAGGTAGTAGCGAAATGGTTCCGGCCCAAACTCTTCGATGTAGTCGAGGGGGTTGACAACGTTGCCCGAACTCTTCGACATCTTTTCTCCGGATGACAGCCACCACCCATGGGTGAGGAAGGTGCGGGGGAGCTCGTAGTCGAGCACGTGCAGCATGATCGGCCAATACACGCTGTGCGCTGGCACGAGGATGTCTTTTCCGATTATGTGGTAATCAGCCGGCCAATAGTCGGCTAATTTTTTGTCACCAAAATTGACACCGGAGATGTAATTCAAGAGCGCGTCGAACCACACGTAGGTGACATATTCTTTGTCGAAGGGGAGCTCGATGCCCCAGGATAGGCGCTCCTTGGGCCGCGATATGCAGAGGTCATTGATGGGCTCCTTCAAAAATTCGATGACCTGTTTGGCGCGAAACTTTGGATATATAAAATCGGGGTGTGCCCCTATGTAATCGATCAGCCAGCGCTGGTGTTTTTTCAGGCGAAAGAAATAATTTGTCTCCGTGATCTCCGTGACCTGCCCGTAGTCGGCTGGCCACGCTCCGTTGACCTTGTCTTTCTCCTGCACAAATCTTTCCGCATTCAGGCTGTAGAGGCCCGTGTACTCGGCTTTATATATTTCGCCGCTGTCGAATAGTTTCTGCAAGCACTTCTGCACGAAGCTCCTATGATATTCATCCGTCGTCCTTATGTAGTAATCATAGCTTACCCCCAGCGTGCCGCAAAGGGTTTTAAAATCATCGGCAACCTCATCGCAGAGAACTTTTGGGGGAATGCCTCGCCTGGCGGCGCTTTGCTCAACTTTTTGGCCATGCTCATCCAGGCCGGTCATGAAGTACACATCTTTTCCCGATAGGCGGGCGTTCCTGGCGATGACGTCGGCTAAAATTTTCTCGTAGGCGTGTCCGATGTGGGGGCGCCCATTGGCATAATCAATGGCGGTGGTGATAAAAAATTTTTTCATTTGAGCGAGGTTTATACGGCTAATTGGCGGATTTGCAATGCGAATTTTAGGAAGATTTCGACAGAGGCACCATCCCTTCCGCCACCGCCAGTGCTAAAATCTCCTTCGCGGGCAAGTCGGCTTTTATGGCTCCCCTAATAGCTTCGGAAATCATCAATGTTTCGAAAATTGCCTTTCTCCCGCGGAGATTTTCTCCGGACATGGCATCGTTCGGCACGAGTCTTTGTGCGACTATGCAAATCAGTGCCTCGGCCAGCATATTTTTATTAACCCCGAGATCAAGCAGGCGCGGAATGGCATTGGCGGCGTCATTGGCATGCAGAGTTGAGAAGACGGTATGTCCGGTTAGGGCCGCCCTTATGGCCAGCTGAGCGGTCTCCCGATCCCGAATTTCTCCGACCAGAATCACGTCCGGATCATGGCGCAAAAACGAACGCAATACGGTGCTGAAGGAAAAACCGATGTCCCCGTTCACGCTGCTCTGCGAAATGCCGTCGACAACGTATTCGACCGGATCTTCGCAGGTCAAAATCTTTATGTCATCCCCATTGAGTGCACTTAGGATACTGTATAGTGTTGTGGTTTTCCCGCAACCGGTCGGGCCAGTCAGCAAAGTTATGCCCCTGCCATGCATTATTTTTTCAAGATTTTTCTCAAAAACGCTGTCCGTTTTGCACAGCTGCCCTAGGGGGATGATGTTCCCATTGCTCCGCAGGACGCGCAGCACGGTGCTCTCGCCGAATTGCGTCGGCAAGGTGGATATGCGAAATTCTACGCCCCTATCGCCAATTTGCTTGATGAAATTGCCATCCTGCGGCCGCCGCCGCTCAGCGATATTCAAATTTGCCAGGATTTTCAGCCGCGTCATCACCGGCAGGCCCATGCTCCTATCGGCCGTTGCGTGGTCTACCAGCACCCCATTGACCCGGTAGCGCACGGTAAAATTCGACTCGAAAACTTCAAAGTGTATGTCGGATGCATCCAGGCGAACGGCGGTGCAAAGCGCATCATCCACAAACCGCACAATGGCCTGCCCGTTTCCGCCCATCATGCTATTCCATGGTAGCAATTTGGTCCCCCATGAGGACGTACGTTTCAATGCCATCCTGGGTATTCGCCAGTAGGTCATCGGAAAATTTCACCCTGCCTTTTTCGAAGAGCAAGATTACGGTGGAGCCGCCGAATTGAAAGTACCCCTTTTCCGATCCTTTTATGGTTTCTTGGAATGGGATGAACGTTTGGCAAATCGACCCGACACACGTTGCGCCAATTTCAACCATGAGCACGTCGCCGCAAGATTTTGTCTGCAATATCGTCGACATTCGCTTATTTTCAAGAAATGTGGCAAAACGCCCTTGCATGGCGAAGGGGTGAACGGAGGAATATTGTCCATTTATCAAGTAGGTGCGCTGGGGTACGCAATCGACGGGAAAATGGAAGTAGTGGTAATCGATGGGGCATAGGCGCGATATTAGCATGCTGCAGTCCCGAAATTTTTCGGCCAAATTCGGGTCTTTGGTCAGGTCCGCTACGCTTATTTGCTCCCCTTTCACGAAAAATGGGACAGTATTTGCAATGGATTTGAACCCCAGCATCCGGCCATCCGTCGGAGCAGCGACCGAGGTTGGCGTTGGCGATATGGGACGGGCACTGGGCTTCAATTTTCTGCAGAAAAAGTCGTTAAAGCTCGTGAAATCGTCCACCTTTTTTTCCAGCGAATCTGTTTTTATCCCAAATTTTTTGATGAATGGCCTAATTTGGTGCACGCTCATCTGACTGTTGGCATACTTCCCATATAAGATTGAAAAGAATTTTCGCTTAATCAGAGACGAAATAGTTATCTGCCCCAACACGTTGCAGTATGCAAAAGTTAGGAACTTTTTACCAAAAATCGCCTCATGTTCGAGCTTATTTGTATATCGGTTGAAAATCGTTATGTTTTGCATAGAATTTACTATACATTTCGCTGTGAAAAAATCAATTGCGTAAAATGTTATTTATTTTTTTCGATAAATTTTTAGGCTACCGTCGATGCAATTTCGTTTTCTTGCTTCCAACGGTGAGGGAAAAATCGTTCATGGGACAATGCGGGCCAGAGACGAGGAGTCGGCACGCCGAAAATTGCTCAGCGAAAATCTCAAGGTGGAACTTATGCAGTGCATCCCCTGCCCATCCATCCAAAGGGGAGGTAATATTTTTTCGCGCCTGCGAACCATCTGGAGGAATAGGCATTTTAGCCGCGACTGGAAAGCGCAATTTTTCCAGCAAATGTGTGCCCTACTTGGGGCTGGAATTTCCATTGGGCAAGCTATTTCGATAATTGCGGATGGGAGCGGGAAGGCTTCGGCTGAGCGTGCCCTTTGCAACGGGTTGCTATCAAAGATTTATACGGGCAAGTCCCTATCCGAAGCGATGGCGGCGTTTAGGGGGAATTTCTCCTATGAGGAAATCAACATAATTCGTGCGGCGGAGCGGGTTGGGCAACCGCAGCGAGCCATGGCGCATCTCTGCGAATTTTCCAAAACACTCTCCTCCATTCGGCGAAAAGTTTTATCGGCGCTGCTGTATCCCTGCATCGTGCTCATCGCAGCCCTGTGCCTGCTAGCGATCCTGAGTACGGTTGTTGTCCCGCAATTTCAGGCGATATTTTCCATGCAGATGCACCGGGAATTGCCGCCGCTGACGCGGGCAGTGATAGCGCTGTGCACATTTTTTCGGGAGCATATTTGGCTATTTTTGCTTTCGCCTCCCGGCGCATTTTTTTGCATAAAATTTCTACCAAAAACGTGGAAGTATGCATTCAGCATTCGCAACCTGCCAATATTCTCGTCGCCGCTGCGGGAATATAATACCTACTTATTCACGGGCGTGCTAGCCATGCTGCTTTCTTGTAACGTGCAACTGCAGGAAAGCTTGGACATAGCAAAAAATGTTGTTTTCGACAGGGATCTCTTGAAAAATCTTACCCACGGGATTGGTCGCATCAATCATGGCGAACCGATATCGAGCGCCCTTGGAGGAATTTTGTCAAAATTTGCCACGGGGCTCATTTTAGCCGGAGAGCGCAGCGGTTCCCTCGCCGCATCACTGGCGGAGATAGCGGAAACATACAAGAATAATCTTTTGTCGAAACTGGCTCTCCTGGCGGCGGCGGTCGAACCAATCCTCATAGTGGCACTAGCCCTCATCATCGGCACCATAGTAATCGCCCTTTTCCTACCAATGGTAGGCATTTTGCAGGGTATTGACGCATACTAGGCAGGCCGCCTTAGCTGAAAAACGGTGAAAAAAACATTGCGAAAATTTCCAAAATTCCCCGCAAAGGGGCGAAAGGAAAATTTCGCAATATCTAGTATTTTTACAAATTTTTGGAATATTTTTTATGAATCTTCGCCGTTTGAAGAACCTCCAGTTTGCTGAGCTTCTTTCGCTGCTTCATCTTCCTGTGCGGCAACAATATCGGAAATATCCACACCCCTTTCCCGCACAAAAACCCCCTTAATTGTGTCGAATATGCTTTGGTTGCCCGTAAATGCTTCACGAACTCCCAGTGCCAGCTTGCGGATATTGTCCGCAACCCCTGCCGCAAGAGCGAGGGATTTTTTGCGAAAATCTTTTGCCAAAGCTTTTACCTCGTTGCGCAATTCCTTCGCAAATAAAAGTTTTATGCCACTGGTCTTCACCTTATTGAGCAAATTTTCTACGGTTTCAATCACATCCGCCATCAGATCAACTAATTCTGCGGGATCATCGGTATTCAGGGCTGCAAGGGCTCCGCCGAGTGCATCCTGCGCATCGGTAATGAGCGTCCCCAAACCTCTTTCCCTAAGGCCATCAAGTTCTACTATAAGCCCTTCCACTTCTCCCCTAAATGCCTCACGGGTTTGGTAGACTTCTCCCAGTTTTTTTGGCACCCTTAGCTCCAAACTTTTCCCCTCGATGCGTTTCTTCAACTCCGATAGGGGGCTTTGCGGTTTGGCAATTATGCGGTGAAGGACTCCTTTCAGGTCAGTGACCTGCCCCTCAGTACCTTCCACTTCTTCTCGCATGCTGGCTACGCGACTCACAAGGTCCGCAACTACGGCGGTGTTTCTATTTATTGCGCTTATACTCATGGCTATCTCCTTTAAGTTTAAAGATTCATTGGCGGTATTGTTACTTGGGTGGAGGATTTGTCAATTTTTTTTAAAAAATTTGTATGAGCTGCGATTTTTCTTGATTGTGTTAGCGATGAAAGATATGCCTGGGCGATGATGAGTTTGTACGATAAAATACCATTCGCAGAGCAAGCCACTGCCCAGGGGGGATTTGGCCTGCAGACGCTGCTAATTTATGCCCTCCTATTCGTTGGCATGTGGTTTTTGCTGATCACTCCACAGCGCAAGAAACAGAAGAATCACGTGAAAATGGTCCAGGAATTGAAGGCAGGGGATGCGGTTGTGACGTCATCGGGGATATTTGGAACCATTGCGAGTGTTAAGAATGATCGCTTTGTTTTGAAGATTGCGGAGGATGCAAAAATCGAGATCTTTAAGTCCTATATCCAAGCAAAAGTCGACAAGAAGTAGTATTGCCATGGAGCACGGAAGGACCCCCATACTTAAGTGGTTGATTTCCATCGCGGTTATTTGTGCGGCAGTGCATGGCTTGTTTCCGCTCAGAGACCAGCCATTTGATAAGCATATCGAGCGCAGTGTTGGGTGCGACAATGCGCAATTCAAAGTGATATTGGATGAGGCGCTGGAGCGCGTCGCTTCGGGGAGCTCAAAGTCTCTACCCCTTGCACTGAGGGAGTTGTCGCTGCGGGATAGCATAGATTTGGCACACTTCTTCCCAAACATAAATTTAGGGGATATAAAAAATCTTAGGAAGAAGAATGATTTGCTATTGAACATCATTCTGGCACGCTCCCAAAGCCGCATTAAACGGGGCCTCGACTTGAAAGGGGGAGTGTCCTGTGTTTTGCGAGTTGACCAGGCGGCGAAGGACGACCCCACCCTAATCAACAAGGCCATCGACATCATTCGCCAGCGCATCGACACCCTCGGTATCGCGGAACCAATCGTGCGCAGATCGGGCAATAATTGCATCGAGATCCAGCTGCCCGGCGTGTCGACCGGGGATAATCCGGACATAGTAAACTGCATCAAGAAGCCGGCGAAGCTAGAATTCAGGCTCGTTGGCAACCACATGCCCCAATCCCGCTTCGAAATCGCCCCCATCGGCTATGAGCTGCTGACCATCGAGCGTGAGGATGGCAGCAGCGGTGAGATTGTTGAAGTCCCCTATTTCGTGAAAAAACTGCCCGAAATGACCGGCAAAATGGTAAAATCTGCCCGCGTCGCCATGGACCAATTTGGGAGCTTTGAAGTTGGGCTATCCATGACGGATGCGGGGGCGAAGCTGTTCGAGAAAATAACAACCAATAACATGGGGCGCCAATTGGGGATAGTGCTGGATGGCAAGCTCTACTCGGCACCGGTAATCAAGTCGGTGATCGCCAATGGGCAAGCCAGTATTTCGGGAAATTTTTCCCAGCGCGAGGCCTTCGAGCTAGCAAATGTTTTAAACAATCCCCTCGAGTTTGAACTCGCCTTCGTTGAGCTCAGTGAAATCGGGCCCTTGCTCGCCGATGACGCTTGCACGAGTTCGCTGCTAGCCTCCCTGGTGAGTGCAGCTGCCGTGGCACTTTTCATGCTGATTTACTATCGCCGAGCGGGGGTGGTAGCGATTCTATCGGTTGCCCTAAACATCCTGATTGTGCTCGGCACCATGGCCTATCTCGGGGCAACTTTGACCTTGCCCGGTGTGGCTGCGCTGGCACTGACCATAGGCATGGCCGTTGATTCTAATATCTTGATATTTGAGCGCATCCGCGAAGAATTGAACGGGGGTAAGAGTTTGAAGGCGGCATTGGATGCCGGTCACAGCAAGGCTTTCGGGACGGTTTTGGACGCCAATGTCACCACATTGCTTGTCGCCGGGATCTTGATTTGGTTTGGCAGCGGACCCATACGCGGCTTTGGGATAATTTTGGCGATCGGGATTTTGGCCACGCTATTTTGTGCCCTCCTATTCAGCAGAGTGATACTGGATCTCCTCGTTGAAAAGAATATCATCAAATCCCTCCTGCCAAAGGTGCAGTTCCGGAAATTTGACTTTGAATTTTTAAAACATGCCAAAAAATTTACCTACCTCTCGCTGCTCATCGTCGCCGGCGGGATTCTGGCTGTGGCCTATCGGGGCAAGGACATATATGGCGTTGATTTCGTCGGCGGAGATGAGATCACTTTGAAGTTTGAAAAGAAGCTTCCCGTGGGTGCCATTGATAGCGTTGCTGCGAAGAGCGGTGCGGGAAAGGTTACGACGGTGTATCAGCGCTCGATTGGCGACTCCAGCGATGCGTTGAAGTTGCAAACCAGGGAAGGAGGCGGGCGATCCCTATTCGAAGCACTGCGAAGCGCCCATCCGGAGTGTAATTTTTCGCTGGTCAAGGAATCGAGCATCGGTGCGTCGCTGGGGCAAAGCGTAAAACTAAATGCCTTTCTATCGGTTGCCCTGGCACTGCTCTGCATGATGGCGTACATCGCTTTTCGCTTCGAGTTCGCCTATGGGATCGGTGCCGTCGTTTCACTTTTATACGATGTGGCGGTGACGATGGGGATTTACATCCTATGCGGCCGGCAATTTAGTGCACCAATGGTGGCGTCCATCTTGATGATTGTCGGCTATTCCATAAACGACAAAGTTATCATTTTTGACCGCATCCGTGAGGAACGAAAGTTGAACCCGAATTTTTCGCTGCCCAAGGTCGTGAACTTGTCAATCAATTGCGTGCTATCGCGCACGATCCTGACAAGCCTGACAACATTGCTCGCCTCGCTGGTGCTGTGCATTTTCGGAATGGGTACCGTGGTGGATTTGGCCTTCATTTTCACCGTTGGTGTCGTCGTCGGCACATTTTCATCGATCTTCATCGCCAGTCCGATTTTTATTTCCTGGACCGCCTTTGAAAAGCGGCGTACCCACGGCCACGGTGCACCATGACAAAGATTTGGCGGCAAGTGGAATACGACCGGGGGGAAGCGGAGGTATTGCGCCGCAGATTGAATATTCATCCGCTAATATGTGCAATTATGGTCCAGCGTGGCGTGACAACTAGGGAAAAAGCCGAGCGATTTTTGTGGCCAAAATTGATTCACTTGAGAAATCCATTCGAAGTGAAGGGCGTGGGGCGGGCGGCTAAAAGGCTTGTGCAAGCAATTTACGGCCATGAATCCGTGGCCATTGTCGGCGATTACGACGTGGACGGTATAACGAGCATCGCCCTAGCCATGGATGTTTTGAGCACGTTTGACATTCAACCGAAATTCTATGTCCCGCGCCGCTCTTCGGAGGGGTACGGGTTGTCCGTGGAGATAGCGGAGCGCCTGCTAGCCGATGGCACACCGGACTTGATATTGGCACTTGATTGCGGAACAAATGCCGTGCGAGAGGTGAGTCTTTTGAAGTCCAAGGGGTGCGATGTGATAGTGGTTGACCACCACAAAGCCAGCGATGAGGAGTGTGCCGACTGCTGCATCATCAACCCGCACATCAACGTGCATATTTCCGATGAGTTGCAGAAAACTTTTTGCACAGTTGGGTTGGTATTTAAACTTTGCCACGCGCTGCTGCAAATTTTTCGCCGGCAAAACGATAGGCGGGCATTCGATTTCAAGATGCGGGATGAACTCGACTTGGTCGCACTGGGCACCATCGCCGATCTCGTTTCCCTGGTTGGCGAAAATAGGGTTTTTTGCAAGTTTGGCTTGCGGAACTTGGCCTGCCGTGGCAGGCGAGCTGGCATCGATGCCCTCTGCCGGGTATCTGCCCTTGAGGAGGGTACGCCCGTCTATCCAGCTGATGTGGCATTTAAGCTAGGTCCGCGTCTAAATGCCTGTGGGCGCCTGTCGGACGCCGTTTTGCCGGTCAAAATGCTCCTGAGCGACGACTACGACGAGGCGCTGACCTACGCCTACGAATTGGACGAGACCAATCGGGAGCGGCAAACCATAGAGAGGGATGTCACTGAGGAGGCGAGTGCCATCGTCAAGAAACATTACGCCCAAGACCCTGCAATCGTGCTTTTTAGCAAAAGTTGGCATTCCGGCGTTGTGGGCATAGTCAGTGGCAAGCTTGCCCGCGATTACCAGCGGCCCTGCATCGTTCTCAGCTACGAGCGTGGTCTGGCTAAGGGATCCGGACGGGGGGTTGACTTCGTCGATCTTCTCGATATTTTAAACAATTGTTCCGGTTTATTGGAGTCGTGGGGCGGACACCCACTGGCGGTGGGAGTTTCTTTGAAATTGGAGAATTTGGATGCTTTTCGGAAGCGTTTCTGTGAGATCGTGGCCTCAAAGATGCAGGATGCCGACTTCGATGAGGTCATCGACATCGCCGATGAGTTTAACATCGACGACATTGACGATGATTTCATGCGCGACCTCGAATTACTGCACCCCTTTGGCCAGGGCAATCCGGAACCGATTTTTTTGCTTAAATCGGTAACCATCAGGGACATGCCCGAGTTATTTGGGACCGCCAAGACCCACATAAAATTTTGGCTGAATCGCCAGTACGCGAAACGCATACTAGTGATCGGCTGGGAAATGGTGGACAACATCCCGCCCATCAGCGTGCAACTTGACTTGGCCATAAAAATTAGCATGGACTTTTGGAACGGCAATAGGTCCAAGCTCATCACGCTGGTGGACTGGCACAGCTCCGCATAGCATGGACACGCTCGCTCGCTACTTTGGTACAATTCCCGCTGATCAGGCCGAAATGCTCCGCCGCTACCACGCACTGATTGTCCAGTGGAACAGTAAAATTAACCTCATTTCCCGCAAAGACATTGGGAATTTTTGGCGAAAACACATTCTTCCCTGCCTGTGTATCAGCAAGGTCCTACGCTTTGTGCCGGGCTCCTCTGCTGTGGATGTGGGCACCGGCGGTGGGCTGCCGGGCATCCCCTTGGCAATAACAAACGGCGATGTGAATTTTACTTTGGTCGATTCCGTCGGTAAAAAAATTCTCGCCGTCGAAAATATGGTGAAAAAGCTTGCTTTGAAGCACGTTAGAGTTATAAATGCCAGAATCGAGAACATGGAGGAAAAATTTGACTACGTTGTGGCCCGTGCCGTCACAGATTTGCCCAACTTTCTGAAGAATATTGGGAACATTTGTAGGAATGGTACGCGGATTTTTTACATCAAGGGTGCGGACTTTACCGATGAAACGTGTGGGCTTAGCCATGTGCGCATCCATAATATGGGGGAGCTACTCGGTGACGATGATTTCGCCGACAAAGTAATTATTGAAATTCGCAATGAGCAACAAAAAAACAGTTTGGCATAGGGGCAATGAATATTTGTACGCCTTCCAGTTCGGCAGGTTGTACACAAATACCGGTGTCTTCATAAATAGTGAAAAAAAGACCGCCTTCATGGTAGACGCCCCCTTCGGATCATACGAATTTTTGAAAGAATCACTCCTGCGTGGCGTAGCCGTCGAGGCCCTCCTCATAACCCACGGCCATTGGGACCATATCGGCGATGCCCACCTATTCAAAAAAGATGGAGCCAAGGTATATGCGCATGGGGGTGACCGGATGGTGATTGAGGATCCAAGCCTGTGCATTTCCTACCTTGGTTCGGATATGGGTGTGGCGCCCTGCGCGCTTGATTGCGTCATCGGCGACGACGGCCGCTTCCAGATAGCGGGGATGGAAGTCCACATCCGCAGCGTTCCCGGCCATTCCCCGGGCAGCGTAATCTTTTACATGGAACGAGCTGGGATTGCCTTCGTTGGCGACACACTATTTAGGGACGGCATTGGTCGGAGTGACTTACCCGAGGGCAACGGCAAATTACTCATCGCCGGCATAGGGGAAAAAATTTTATCCCTGCCGGATGACACCACTATCATCCCCGGCCACGGCCCATTCACCACAGTCGCCCATGAGAGCAGGAACAATGCCTACCTAAGATAGGCTTGGTTTTGTCAAAATTTTAGCAACATTGGCGAAGATTTTCGTTGTTGCCACGGCGATTTAGTCGCATCATGGGGGCGATGAAAATATTATTAGCCAGCGCTGAAGCCGCGCCTTTTGCGAAGGTGGGGGGGCTTGCGGACGTTGTATCTTTGCTCGGGCGTTCTTTGGGAGTCTTGGGCCATGAGGTCCGCATCATCCTGCCACTGTACGCTCCGATCGACCGCTCAAATCTAACCCCCTACGGGCAGCCCATGATTGTAAATATGGGCTACGGGGTCGAATTTTGCCGCCTTTGGAGGGGCAAAAATTTCGGCATCGAAGTTTTTTTCATCGAATTTGAGAAGTACTTTGGGCGCTGCGGCATCTACGGGGAGAGCGGCGAGGGGTACCGCGATAATTGGGAGCGCTTCAGTTTTTTCAGTCGAGCCGCCATCGATTCGTGCGACTTTACAAATTGGATCCCTGACGTTGTCCACGCCCATGACTGGCACAGCGGCCTGCTTCCCGTCATGCTCCGGGAGCAGCGCCTATATCGGCTAAATGGGGCGGCATCGGTGTTTACAATCCACAACATGGCCCACCACGGCTACGCTCCCCCCGAACTATTGAGCTTTATTGGCCTGCCCCAGAAATTATTTCATCCCTTCGCGATGGAGGCTTTTGGGGCGATAAACATCATGAAAGGCGCCATTTTATACGCAGACAAAATTACGACGGTCAGTCGAACTTACGCCGATGAGATTAAAACGAGGGCCCATGGGTGTGGTTTGGATGGTCTGCTCACCTACCGCGCCGCCGACTTGATTGGCATTTGCAACGCCGTCGATGGTGACATTTGGTCGCCGAAAAATGACCCCATGATAGGAGCAAATTTTTCTCACAAGAACTTGGCGGGGAAGAAGAAATGCAAGGCCGCTCTCCAGGAAAAGATGGGCCTGAGCACCGATGGGGATATCCTGCTAATCGGGGTCATTTCGCGGCTAGTCGAGCAGAAAGGTTTGGATGTTGTTTGCGACATTTTGCCAAATTTACTGAATGACTTGCGCATTCAATTCGTCCTGCTGGGGGCCGGCGACCCGATTTTGGAAGGCAGGTTTATGGCCCATGCTAGCAATTATGCTGGGCGCATCGCCGTAAAAATTGGCTACGATGACACCCTCGCCCACATGATCGAAGCGGGGGCCGATTGCTTCCTCATGCCCAGTAGGTATGAGCCCTGCGGGTTGAACCAGATGTATTCGATGCTGTACGGAACTCTGCCCATCGTGCGTGGAACGGGTGGTCTGTGCGACAGCGTCGAAAACTACGATGAGCACACATCGAGCGGTTCGGGGTTTGTTTTCCACCAGCTCGATCGGGAAGCCCTCTACAATACTATCCGCTGGGCTTGCTCCACCTACTATGAGCGCAGGCAAGATTTCATGGCCATGCAGAAGTACGCGATGCAAAAAGATTTTTCCATGGATAAAATGGCCAACGCTTACCTGAAAGCCTACGAATATGCCATAGACTCCCACGGGAAGCATGCTTAGGAAGACACTTCTCCACCTGCCGCCCTTCCTTTTTTTTCCACACTTTTCGCTTACCTGAAAGCCTGCGAACATGCCATAGACTCCCACGGGAAGCATACTTAGGAAATACTTCTCCACCTGCCGCCCCTCCTTTTTCCCCATACTTTTCGCTTACCTGAAAGCCTGCGAATCATGCCCAGTAGGTATGGGCCCTCCAGATGTATTCGATGCTGTACGGAACTCTGCCCATCGTGCGTGGAACGGGTGGTCTGTGCGACAGCGTCGAAAATTACGATGAGCACACATCGAGCGGTTCGGGGTTTGTTTTCCACCAGCTCGATCGGGAAGCATACTTAGGAAGACACTTCCCCACCTGCCGCCCTTCCTTTTTTCCCACACTTTTCGCTTACCTGAAAGCCTACGAACATGCCATAGACTCCCACGGGAAGCATACTTAGGAAACACTTCCCCACCTGCCACCCTTCCTTTTTTTCCACTTCTTCAACCTTTCCTTATCTTCGCAAAAGGTTTATTAATATCTTGACGGCCGAGTAAAATTTTCGCACAAATATGTCATTGCGGATATAGTTTAGAGGTAAAACATCTGCTTCCCAAGCAGGGATCGTCGGTTCGATTCCGTCTATCCGCACCAAGCTTCCAAGCCGCTCAAATACAGGATTTCCAGGGGATCAAGGGAAGTAAAAAATGGACGGTGAGAAAATTACAGTTCACTTTTGGTTCACTAAAATTCATTTCGAGAAAAAAAATAAAGCTCGAGAGAAAAAATAAAGCAAAGGGCGGCGTGAAAGCTTCCGGAATATTGCCAAAAGATGCGCGAAAAAATTTAATGGATTGACCGGTCATAAATTTCTCTTACACCTTAAAGATGTGT
>JAISBD010000004.1 GCA_031266345.1 Puniceicoccales bacterium
TGCAAAACCTGTTAACGGCGCTGGAAAGTAAAAAGGATACGGACCAGTATGATGCCTTGCTTGCTCTGGCAGAAAAAATAAAGTTTGACGTCTTGCTTAGGCAGTTTAAGGGCGGCGATAAAATTCCAAAAAAGCTGCAACACCTGCTAGCGGCGATGGTAACAAGTAAAGCTAAAGAAGGAAATTTGCCCCAGTATGATGCCTTGCTTGATCTGGCAGGGGCAGACCTTGACGGCTTGCTTAAGCGATTTTGGGGCGGTGCTTCCGATGGCCTGCCAAACCTGTTAGCGGCGATGGCAACAAGTGGAAAGGATACGCCCCGATATACTGCCTTGCTTGATCTAGCGATGAAAAACCTTGTCGGCTTGCTTTGGCAATTTAGGGACGGCGATGGGGAAATTCCCGAAAAGCTGCGACACCTGTTAGCGGCGATGGCAACAAGTGGATGGAATACGCCCCAGTATAATGCCTTGCGTGATCTGGCAGGGGCAAACCTTTGGGGCTTGCTTGGGCAGTTTAAGGACAGCGGTGAAATTCCCGAGGACCTGCAAAAACTGTTAACGGCGCTGGAAAGTAAAGATAAAAAAGGAAATCCGCAGTATGATGCCTTGCTTGATCTGGCAGGGAAAAACTTTTACGGCTTGCTTGGGCAGTTTGGTGACGACGCTAGGGAAATTTCCCCAAGCCTGCAACGCCTGCTAGCGGCGATGGAAAGTAAAAAGGATACGGACCAGTATGATGCCTTGTGTGATCTGGCGAATAATAACTTTAGCGGCTTGCTTAGGCTGTTTAAAGATGAGGTTCCCGGCAGGTTGGATGATCTGCTAGAGCTAATTTCAGACCCAGACAAGGAAGAAGCCTTTGACAGAGTAGTTGATGCGCTGCAAGGGGACAATCCAACAACCGATGCTCTGATAAAGGCAGCGACAGGTGCAGCGGCTAAACCAGCCCCAAAGCCGCCAGTCCCAGTCCCACCACCGGTAGTGCCAGTCCCGCCACCACCAGAGGCGGCCCCGCCACCGCCGGCTAAACTACCACCACCAGCGGCAGGCCCAGCGCCGGCTAAACCAGCCCCAGAGGCAGTCCCGGTAGTGCCAGGCCCGACAAAACCACCAGCGGCAGAAGCCCCAAAGCCGCCAGCGGCAGCCCCGACAGGAGCGCCGGCAGGCCCAGCGGCGGCTCCAGCAGCGCCGGCAGCTCCGGCGCCGGCGGTAGGTTTGCCGCTGATTCCAGCTGAACAGCCAAAGGACATGTTAGCTACGGTACGGCTTTTTATAAATGCGCATAGAAACGATAATCAAGGTGCTGCTATGTTGGCTTTGTACGATGCACTAGATGAAGGAGAAAGAAAAACAACTTTTAAAGGAAAAATAACAATAGCAAAAACAGTAACCTCGAAAAATGTCACAATAGCTGATATCACAATAGGTGGAAACCTGCAAAACCTGTTAACGGCGATAGCAAGTAGCGGTCAAAGAAGAGAGCCGCAGTATGGTGCCTTGCTTGATCTGGCGAAGGCAAACTTTGGCGTCTTGCTTGATCTATTTTGGAGCGGCGATGGGGAAATTCCCCCAAAGCTGCAACACCTGTTAGCGGCGATGGCAAGTAAAAAGGATACGCCCCAGTATAATGCCTTGGTTGCTCTGGCAGAGAAAAACCTTGGCGGCGTGCTTGAGCTGTTTAATGCAGGTACTGGTATAGACGCTAAAACTTCCCAAAGCCTGCAAAACCTGCTAACGGCGATGGCAAAAATTGGTACTTCTGCTGGCAGGGGTAAAGCCTTGCTTGATCTGGCAGCGAAAGACCTTGGTGGCGTGCTTAGGCAGTTTGAGGGAAACCCTCCTACACTTAAAAATTTGCAAATTCTGCTAACGGCAATAGCAAATTCTGCTGTCAATCCGAATCAGCGTAATGCCTTGCTTGCTCTGGCAGGGGCAAACCTTGACGGCGTGCTTGAGCTATTTGCAAAAAGTGCCACTCCTACAGGCCTGAATAACCTGTTGCAGAAGATGGAAGTGCTCTTCGACGCTGTCAATTTCAAGCAGCGTGATGCCTTGGTTGATCTGGCAAAGGCAAACCTTGACGGCGTGCTTGAGCTATTTGCAAAAAGTGCCACTCCTGCAGGCTTGAACAGCCTGCTAGCGGCGATGGGAGATCGAAATACGCCCAAGTATAATGCCTTGCTTGATCTGGCAGGGGCAAACCCTGGCGGCTTGCTTGTACAGTTTGAAAAAAGTACCACTCCTGCAAGCTTGAACAGCTTGCTAGCGGCGATGGGAGATCGAAATACGCCCAAGTATAATGCCTTGCTTGAGCTGGCAGGGGCAAACCTTGGTGGCGTATTTGAAAAGCCTAAGAAAGGCAGTGGGATTTTCGACAGCCTGAATCACCTGTTAGCGGCGATGGGAGGTATTACCGATCCCAAACAGCGTGATGCCTTGCTTGATCTGGCAAAGGCAAACTTTGGCGGCGTACTTGGTCAGGTTGAGAAAAACGGTAAAATTTCCAATGAGCTGAATCGCCTGTTAAAGGAGATGGAAGATCGAAATGCGCCCAAGTATGATGTCTTGCTTGCTCTGGCAGGGGCAAACTTTAAGGATGCGCTTGGCCATGTTAAGAAAGGCGGTGGAATTTCCAATGAGCTGAGTCGCCTGTTAAAGGAGATGGGAGATCGAAATACGCCCAAGTATAATGCCTTGCTTGATCTGGCAAAGGCAAACTTTGGCGGCGTACTCAAATGGTTTAAAAAAGATGCCACCCCTAAGGAATTGAATAATCTGCTAGAACTGGTTGCAGGCGATAGTAAGGAAGCAGTTCTTAGCGCAGTAGTTGAGGCGCTGAAAAAAGATAGTAAAATATTGAAATTTACAGAGGTGAAAATATCGAAATTGATAGGGGTGGCACAAAGTATAGAATCAGCTGAACCAGCTCAGGTCCCGGCAGCAGCGGCAGCCCCAGCGGCAGCGGCGGCAACTGGAAAGTCAACTAACATGCCAGAGAATGTGTGGGCTTTTATGAAAAAGAATAAAGAGAATAGCAACCTGTGCACCGCCATGACGGATTTGCTCAAAGCAGCAGGCCAATCAGTTCTGGGGCCAAAAATAGCACCGGATGGTAGCATAAGCGATAAGAATCTGCAACGCCTGCTAGCGGCGATAGAAAGTAAAGCTGGAAACGAGCGTACTGCCTTGCTTGATCTGGCGAAGGCAAACCCTGGCGGCGTGCTTAAATGGTTTGATGGCGGTGGGAAGCTTCCTTCAGGCTTGGACCACCTGTTAGCGGCGATAGTAAGTAAAACTGAAAGTCCGCAGCGTGGAGCCTTGCTTGTTCTGGCGAGGGTAAACTTTGACGGCCTGCTTGAGCAGTTTGAGAAAGGCCCTCCCGTAGGATTGGACAGCCTGCTACAGAAGATGGTAGATGTATACAGTAGCGGTGAAGCAGGAAATCCGCAGTATGCTGCCTTGGTTAATCTGGCAAAGGCAAACCCTGGCGGCTTGCTTGCGCAGTTTGAGAAAGATATTCCCGTAGGATTGGACCACCTGCTAGCGGCGATGGTAGGTAAAGGTAAAAAAGGAAATTCGCAGTATGATGCCTTGCTTGATCTGGCAGGGGCAAACCCTGGCGGCGTGCTTGAGCTATTTAAAGGTGTTGCCGATGGGACGCTCCCTCCAAATCTGCAAAACCTGGTAAGTGAGCTGGCAGAAATTACCGATGATAGGCAGCGTAAAGCCTTGGTTGATCTGGCATGGGCAAACCTTGACGGCCTGCTTGGGCAGTTTGCGGCTACTCTTTCCTCTCCTTCAGACCTGGAAAAGTTGCTAAAGGCAATGGCACAGCCACCTACCGATAATAATCGGTATAATAATATTTTGCTTCTTGTGGCAGGGGCAGGTCTTAATGACGTGCTTGAGCTATTTAAAGATGTTGCCGATGGGACGCTCCCTCCAGGCTTGGATAAGCTGCTAACAGCGATAGCAGATAAGTCTGACTTGCTTGATTTGGCAGGGGCAAATCTTGGCGGCGTGCTTAGGTGGTTTGCTGGCGATGATCCCAATGGGAATCTTCCTCCAGGCTTGGATAACCTGTTAACGGCGATAGCAGATAAGCCTGCCTTGCTTGATTTGGCAGGGGCAAATCTTGATGGCGTGCTTAGGTGGTTTGCTGGCGATGATCCCAATAGGAATCTTCCTCCAGGCTTGGATAACCTGTTAGAGGAAGTGAACTTAAAGAAGATACCAAATCAAGATGATCCTAGCAAGCATGACGCCTTGGTTGCCTTGCTTGCTCTGATAGGGGCAAATCTTGATGGCGTGCTTGAGTGGTTTGCTAGCAATGAAAACCCTAAAGACCTGGATAATCTGCTAAATTTGATTGCAGGCGAAGGCAAGGAAGAAGCCCTTAACGCAGTAGTTGACGCGCTGAAAGCGAATGCTAATCCAACAATTGCAGGCCTGATAGCGGCAGCAAATTCAGCAGGGCCGGCAACACCGTGAAGGTTCCGAGTGATGGGGGCCGAACATGGGCGGCACCCCGGAAGCATGGGTGGAAGGAAAAATTAAAAAGGTAGGAGAAAGTGGGAGCAAGCTCAGCGTAGAGGTCGCAAAAAAGCAGTGGCACAGAAATATGCCAAATCAACTTGGGAAGCAGGAAATTTGGGAGGGAGAAGAATAGCCGCCGTTGCAGAGAAGGAGAAATGTGGCGCCGGGGAAAAATGAAACAAAATTAGCCAAGGCAAAATTATGGGAAATGGATAAATAGGCATAAGCTGCGGCCAGTGCTGTAAAATAGAACTTTGCAAAAATCCAGGAGGGGCTGTGAAAGTAAGGAGACCCACAACCCCAAGATATGGAGAAGTTGCTAGCACTGCTAGCAAATTTTTTCTTCCAGGCCTGGAAGTCTTCGCGCTAGGGAAGAGCAGAATAACTATTTATTATCAGAGATGATATTTCGAGGGAAGTCAATGGAAAAATTCATTTTTTTTGAGAAAAATAAAAAAAATTTGCGTAGTGATGAAAATATTGGCGCATATCCGCAAAAAAGTCCAGCCAAATTGTCCCCGGCTCTCGGAAAAATTTTCGTTTCTAAGCAAAAATGAAAGTGGCGCGGAAAAAAACTTCCCCAGTTGCAGAAAAAGAAATATTAACCTTTGCAAAAGGAACGGATTTTCCTATGATACCCCCACGCTATGGCTGAACCTTTGCATACCTCCGAAATAACCGCCGTACGGGCATTCGACCCTTGCTCCATCGTGGTAGAACTGAAGAGTAACCGCGAAATAAACCCCGATATCTCCAACGTGTCCCTCCTCGCAGAGGAGTTCCTCCGGGATGGCCTACCTCTGCAAACACCCATCGATGCCGAAATAGTACTCTCCATCGCCCCACTGGGCCCGCTCCAATTCGCCAAAAAAGCTGCCTACTTCCAGCGGCAAAATAATATGGTATTCCTGCTGCCCGAAGCCCGCATAAAATTCTTAAATATCGCTAAAAATCCCATCTTCCTCGCCGCAGACTTCAATAACTGGTTCGATGCAACTAAGTCTCAAAAATTCGCCCTGAAATTTTCCCAGATTGATGGCCAAAATTTCTTCGCCGTCACCCTGCCCATTTCCTCACTTCCACCTAAAGCGGAGTTCAAGTTCGTCTCCGCAGACGGCACCTGGTTTGACCCGGGAATAGACGCACCAAATAGGAGCTACTCCTCGACCCACTCCGCCAATTATTCCTTCGATAAATTCAAGTCCGGTCGACACTTCCTCGCCCTCGCACCTCCGAATCCCCTCCTCCTCCCAAATAAATTTTCCCTAAAAATCGGCGGCCAGGTGTACCCCGTCGATGTCTCCCCCTGGCTACTCTCCTGCTGCTCCAATGCCCCGCTCGGCGCCAGTGTGCAAGCCAGAAAAACCAGATTTCGCATCTTCATCCCCCGTGCCTGCTCCGCCAGGGTGTTGCTCTATGGGGACCTCCGCGACGCCCCCCGCGTACTCCCCATGCGCCGGGAACACGATGGCACCTGGTTCACCGAAGTGAACGCCGATCTCCATGGCTACTTCTACCACTACCAGGCGCTATTTTACGGCGATACTAATTGGGCCCAAGCACCAAAAATCCTCGACCCCTACGCTAGGGCAACGTGCTCGCGCGCCGGCCCGGCGGTGATATTAAAGGAGCGCGCATTCCTCCCTCTGCGGGATAACTTCGTTCCGCCACCGATGAGGGATGAGGTCATAGTCGAAACCCACGTGCGTGACCTGATAAAAAATGCCCCCCTGCGCCTCCGCCCGGAGCAAAGATTAGCGTTCAACGGCCTGGCGAAGTGGCTGCCAAAGAAGCATTGCTACCTCCGCCGCTTGGGCATCAATGCCGTCGAATTTCAGCCCATAACGGAGTCCGATGCCGCGGATAAATGGGAGTACCACTGGGGTTACATGCCGGTGAATTTTTTCTCGCCGGCGAGCACCTACTCCAGTTCGCCCATGAAAGCCCCCGCCGAATTCAAAAAACTTGTGCGCGCCTGCCACCGTGCGGGCCTGGCCGTGATACTGGACGTCGTCTATAATCACGTGGGCGAGCAAAAAAATTTGCAAAGCATCGATGGGGATTATTTTTTTCGGAAAAATACCGATGGGAGCCTGCAAAATTTCAGCGGCTGCGGGAATGATTTGCGGGTGGAATCGCCCATGGTGCAAAGGTTGATCATCGATTCCCTCGTGCACTTCATAAAGACTTACCGCGTGGATGGATTTCGCTTCGACCTCGCCGAGCTGCTCGGCGGAGAGTTCCTATGCCGCCTCGAGCGGGAATTGAGACTGGTCAAAGATGGCGTGCAAATCATCTACGAGCCCTGGAGTTTCCGCGGTAATCTCGCTCATAAATTGCGCCATTCCTCCGCATCCGCTTGGAATGATGAATTCCGCGATTTTTTGGCGAGCTACGTTTGCGGCAACGGGAATTTCGACGGCATGAAATATTTCCTTGGCGGCAGCCTTGGGTGCCGGAGTGCGTTCACACACCAAAGCGTAAACTACGTCGAGTCCCACGATGACCTGTGCTGGATTGACAAAATTACTGAAAATTGGCACCATAACGGTGCCTCTTGCACCGATAACGACCGGAGGCGCTCCCACCTCGCCCTGGCTATAATGATGATGTCCCTCGGCATACCAATGCTCCATGCCGGCCAAGATATGTTGCAGTCGAAGAAGGGCATCCACAACACATACCAGCTCGGCGGCGTGAATGCACTGGATTACAGCCTGCTGGTGCAAAATCGCAGCACGCATAAGTTCTTCAGGCGCTGGATAAAATTTCGCCTCTCCAAGCGTGGCATCGTCCTGCGCCCCCCATTCACACCATCGGAAACATATTTGAAATTTTTTCACTCATCGGGCAGCGCACTCGGGGTCCTGTACAACGCGGACTTCTCCCTCAAATCGAAGCGAGTATTCTTCGCCGTAAACCCGCACCTCCATAGCTGCTCAATGGACCTCGATGGCCTCGATTTGAGTCGCTTCCGCCAGCTGTCCAATGGGGAAAAATTTTTCAATTTCTCCAAGAAACTCGGGAGCGAACACCTAGCCAAGACCATAGTTTTACCGCCGCTGAGCCTCATTCTGTGCTTGGAGTAGTTACTCCAGGGAGTGCATCTTGAAGTAGAGCAGGCGGCTGATCCACGCATCCGTCGCCGCATAAATCTTCTGCCTATCCGTCAACTCCGGCTGGCTCCAATCGCTCAATTGGGCGCATTTCGATATCCTTTTTCCCAAAAAAATCGCCGCCAAATTTCGCAGGCCGGTATGCGCCACCCCCAGGCGATGGCTCAGTATCCCGAGGTCGAAAAAATTACTCGCCTCAAATTTTGACATGGCGCGCAGGCGAGCGATGTCGAGGTCGACCCCCACTCCCACCTTCATAATGTCGCCGGCCTCCAATATTTCCCTAACCGCTCCCAAACCACCCATTTTTTCCAGTTGGAAAAGATAAACCCTGTCTTTGCTAGCCAATTGTACCAGCGAAGGGTTGTAGACTTCCCCCTTTTTGAAGGCGGGCTTTGACTCCAAATCGAAGCCCAGCACCTCTTCCCTTTTCAGCTCAGCGACGGCGGCACGTGCCTCGGTAACGGTGCCGATGAGCACGATTTCGCCGCCATAGGCCGCCAGCGGCAGGCGCCCAATCCTCTCCTTCGAGATTTTACGGGGCAGCGATAGCCTAAAAATAGTCTTCCTCAGCCATAAAATGATACTTTCAACGTATGAAAACATTCTTTTCCATTGAAAAAAAACCTCAAATTCGCATCGTCGTCAACTATGAATTTCGCAATTATGCAATCCGATGAGACAATTTTTGAAATTCACTGCGTTGGCGATAGGATACTAAGGAAGAATGCAAAAAATGTCACTATTTTTGATGAAAATTTAGAAAAGTTTGTGCGGAATATGGTCGTGACCATGTACGCCGCCGCCGGCATCGGTCTGGCAGCCCCGCAAGTTGGTGAATCTGTGAAAGTTGTGGTTGTGGATGTCACTTCGGGTTTGGATGGGGGAGAGGTATGCACTTTCGATGGCAAGGAGATATTGAACATCGCCACCATCATGCCGCTGTGTTTGATAAACCCGGTAATAAAAACGCGTTCCACCCAAGTGTGCAGCCAAAATGAAGGATGCCTATCCATACCTGATTTCCACGGCTACGTCAGGCGGCCCAGGGCAGTAAGTCTCAGCTTTGTCGACCAGTATGGCGGCGAACATGCACTTGCCTGCGATGGAATTCTAGCGCGCTGCGTGCAGCACGAAATCGACCATCTGGCTGGAAAGCTGTACACAGATCTTCTGCGGCCGAGGGATAAAAAACGCTTCGCAAAATATCTTGCGGAGCGCGCCGAAACCCCATCAACGAAATGCAACCACGGGGATGGTGGAGCGGCGGATGATCTCTAAAGTTGAGCTGCCCACAAAAAAGTGGCGGATGGCACTGTGGGAATAAGCCCCCATCATAAGCAGGTTCATGTCGTTCTCCTGGATGTAGCTATCGATCCCTTCGACAACTTCGCCCTTGCGCTCACAGGTAACAATGTCGAGCTTCGCCACATCGCGCAGGATATTGCACGCCTTATCAAACTCATCGCGGATGGCATCGTCCGGATTGATCGTCAAAATATGTATCTCGCAGTCGCTGAAAAACGTGTTCCTCTCCACAAAGTGCAGCGCCCGATTGACCGGCTCCGAACAATCATAGGCAATCAGGACCTTGCGCAGCGGGTGAAATTTATTCGGCACAATTAGGCATGGGCAGGTGCTCGCGCGTAAAACTCTCTCCAGAGTTGAACCCAGTTTATCCTTGCTATGTTCAGAATTCTCGCCGCGCTTGCCGAGTACGATCAAGTCCACCCCCGTCACATCCCGCTTAAATTCCTCGAAAACATCCACAATTGCTCCGATGCGGTGATTAAATTTAAATCTGCCGTCGTGGTGTGCCGAGTGAAACATGCGCGTGAGCTTACGCTCGATGTGCTGGGCTTTTTGGTCCTCCACGCTTTGCTTGGCATCGGTCAATTCTTTGAATGCCTTTATGCCAAGACTACCGCCGAAATCCGCCACAACAGACACTTCAAGGTTTTTCAAATCAGAGACATATAAAATGTCGACGTATGCTTCCATCAGCCGCGCCAACTCGATAGTATACTTCGCACAGGGCGTAGCATAGCTGGATTCATCAACACATAGCAATATACTTCTCATGGGGGAGCATCTTAGCGGGAAAAGTATAATACACAAGTTAAATAATGTTCGCGGTTGCGTTTTACAAAAAAATGCCAAATATTTCCCCCATGTCTTCCATCCTAAATCTATTAAAGCTCGAGCTTGAGAGCATGGCCCGGAGTGGGCAAAATTTTATCACCCTATCGGACCAGAGCGTGGAATTTTTAAAAAAAACAAGTTTAGAAAAAATGAGCACTCCCATTCTCCCCATTGATATCCCCGATTCTTCCCCTAGGGCGGAGGAATCTCCCCAAAGCGCCTATCCCGAAAACGCACTGAAGCTTATTTCTGAAGGCGATAAGTCATTCAAATATAATTGGTTGCGTGAAAAAATTCTGAATTGTCCCATTTGCCGGCAACACGTCCGACTCGGGAAAAAAATAGTTGTGGGTGTTGGAAATTTGGACGCCGAAATATTTTTTTGCGGCGAAGCACCGGGAGCCGATGAAGAGATTGCGGGGGAACCCTTCGTTGGTCGAGCGGGGCAACTATTGACGAAAATTATCGCCGCCATGGGGCTATCCCGCAGTGACGTCTACATTGGCAACATCATGAATTGGCGGCCGGAAATGGAGAGCGCCGTTGGCAATCGACCACCCACCCGGGAGGAGATGCACTTTTGCCTGCCCTACCTCGAAGCACAGATCGAAGTCGTTCAGCCAAAAGTAATTGTCGCCCTCGGTGCAACGGCGGTCAATGGGCTACTCGGCTACGATTCATCCCGTCTGATGAAAAATATCCGCGGCAAATGGTTTCAGTTCCACGGCCTACCCCTCATGGTAACCTTCCACCCCTCCTACCTGCTGCGCAATAGCACAATTGCCGCCAAGCGTACCGTCTGGGAGGACATGCTAGCCGTGATGGAAAAGGTCTCCATGCCCATCTCGGAAAAGCAGCGAAATTTTTTCCTCTGACCCATTTTTGCCCCCGCTCCGCCCAGCCCAACGCGATTTTCCCCTATGTTTTGCTCCAAATGTGCGCAGCTGAGCTATTGGGGAATGGAAATTAGCCGGTTGGAGCTGGACAATTAGCGGGAAGATCGGTGGACGGGCACATTGGTGCCTATTTTCTTTACAAGGAATGGGCAAAATATTGAATGCTAGTATTCAAAAAATTGGTATTCAATGTTGCGGTGTTTTTGCAGTGAAATAGGGGGGGCAAAAAGTGTTACGCTGAGCAGGGAGGAGAGCCATCACCTGGTAGCCGTGCTGCGTGCCAGTGGGGGAGCGGAAGTGGAATTGATCGACGGGTTGGGGACCGTTGCTAGGGGTTTCGTAAAAAAACCCGACAAAGCCGCAGCTCAAGTTGCCATCTCAAGCTCACGCGTGGAAAATAGGCGCTTCCATTTATCCCTAATTCAAGCGGCGTTGACAAACGGTAATACGGAGTTCGTCCTGAAAGAAGCCTGTGCCATTGGGGTCTCCGAGATATGCATCCTGCAGGCGGAACGCTCGGAAGCGAAAATAAAAAATAAGCTCGAAGCAAAGCTTGCCCATTGGGCTAAATTGCTGATCGAGGCCTGCAAGCAATCCGGAAACCCATTCCTGCCTAAATTATCGTTTGCACAGAACATCGAATACTTGACCATCGCCGGGGGTGGGGCAAAATTTTTTGGCCACATTGGTGCGCCAGTGAAATACCTGATTCAGGAATTGGGGGCGCTCGACAAACCCTGCAATATCGCAGTGGCGATAGGAGCCGAGGGGGATTTTTCCGAGAGGGAAAAAGAACTTCTCCTCGGGAAAAATTTTATCGGCTGTAAGCTTTCCAACAACGTTTTGCGCTCCGAAACCGCGGCGATCTATGCGCTGAGCGTGATAAATAGCCACATGAATTCCCTATGCTAGCTGACCAAAACAAGCGCGATGAGTTCACAAAAAATTTATCTCAAAATTTTTCCGTGATAGCATCCCCGGGGACGGGCAAAACAATGGCAATAACCGAGCGCATCGCCAACTTAGTCCGCTCAAGCCTGCCGGTCAAAAATTTTATCGCCGTCACCTACACCGATAGGGCGGCGAAGGAAATCCGGGAAAGGGTTTGGGCAAGAATTTTTGCCAGCGAAGGGAGCTCGGAAGCGGCGCTGAAAAATTTCAATGGGATTTTTTTTGGAACGATACATGGGTTTTGTGCAAAATTTTTGCGTGAACATTGCGCCAGAATAAACCTGAACCGGGACTTCGAAATAATCGACGATGACCGGGAACTTTGGCTAAAATTTACCGCTCGCTTGGATGGGGTCATCAATAAAATCGTCCCCCCTGAGTTGCGCAGTTGCTTGGCAAGCCACTTCAAATTCAATGAAATTTTGCGCCGGGTGCGGGAGATGGCGACACCCGCTGCCTGCGGCGGACAATTTGAGCCCGTGCCGATGCGCAGCATCTCCGAACTTTTAGCTTACAAAGCGGCGGCAAAGGAGGATAGAATTCGGAATTTTCAAGAAGATTTAAAGGTTTGGATGGGTTCAAGGGATACCTGCTCATTCCCAGAGCTGGGAAAAATTGGCGAAAAAAAGTGCGGCAACAATTTTCACGGAAAAATGGGGGAATATTTACGCTGGAAAGCGGAAATGGAACAGCTCCTTGCGGCCAAAATCTTCGAAGAATATACCGCATTCAAAATCTTCAATAATCGCTTATGTTACAATGACTTAACGAATTTAACTTTAAAAATTTTACTGGATAGGGGGTACGGAGAAAAGCATGTCCCGAACCACAACGTTATCCTGGATGAGGCACAGGACAGCGATGAAATTCAGTTTAAAATCCTACTGAACTTGGTTTCGCCGAATTTCTATGAAAAAATTTTTAGCGGCGGGGAGTGGAGCGCTCCCCAATTGGGTTCATTTTCCATGGTCGGCGACCCCAAACAGTCCATTTACGCGGATAGGGCGGACGTAAAGTTCTACATTTCGGTGCACAATGGGCTCGCCAGCAGGAAATTTTTAAAGCAGCTGGACTTCAACGTTACCATGCGCTGCGCAAGTGAGATCGTCGAATTTGCCAATGCAAAATTTGAGCACGCATTCGCCGATAGCGCCGTGGAATTCGTTCCCATGCGCGCCAAACCAGGAGCGCAGCGGGGATATGTGGAAATGCTGCGAGGCGAATCGGTGGAAACATTGGCCAAAATTTTATCCGGCAAAGCGTGCGGTGACCTGGGTGTGGCACACTTTAGCGACCTATGCGTCCTTGCACCGCGAAAATCGTGGCTAAGTGAAATAGCAACGCTCTGCAGAAGCAGCAAAACTTTGCCAAAGATGCAGCTCAGCTTCTCCGAATCCCTGGAAAACTCCCCATCGCTCCCAAAATGGACGGCTTCCATATTGCATTTTTTGAACAATATCTGCGACCGGCGCGAACTCGCCGGAATGCTGCGAGAAATTTTTGGGATAAGCACGGCGGAGGTCATAAAATTTTTTAATCACAGCGACAGCGTTGTTTGCGAATCAATATTCGATGAACTTATCACCCTAAAACATGAGCAAAATCACCTTTCGCTGCCAAATTTTGTCAGAAGAATAATGGATAAATTTCACCTGGTAGCGAGGCTCAAATTGCTGGACATTTTCCTAGATGGGGAAATAGATGAGCACTATGAGTCCATCATGGATGCAACTTACCAACCAAGCTTGGGCTGCGACGAATTGGAAAAAAAGCTGGTCGAAATGTACAAAAACCCGCAGACTTCTCCCCTGCTAGACCGGGATGCCATCCAATTGCTCTCATTCCACAAAAGCAAGGGCTTGGAATGGCCGGTGGTGATTTTACCATTCATGCATCGGGAGCGAAAATTGATGAATTCCAAGTCTGGATCAGGCTCAGATGCGTTGGAAAATGAGAGACGGCTGCTCTTTGTCGCCTGCACGCGCGCAAAGGAAAAACTTATCCTGGTGGATGATTGCGATTTTCATAGGCCAAGCCACAGGTCAAATATGGTTTCTTCGGCTTCCCTGATGGACAGTTTTACTCAAAAATGATGCGGTGGGCAGCATTCAGGAGCGCCTTGGGGTCAGCGGCTTTTAGGAGAAAAGACAGGTCGCCTTTGCCGTATTCTGCCCTGAAAATTTCCTGCTCCCCCATGAGGGATAGCAAATCTCCGAGCCAGGGACTGTATTCCAACCTGACCCCCACCACATTTATGCGGGTAAGCCCATTGATGACAGAAACTTCCGCGGGTAAAAGTGCACTAAAATTTGAGGTGTTTAGCTGGGAATATTCCAATAGGGAAACGGCGACTTCTGCGAGAAATTTCCCGGAAGTGTGCAATTTAGTGTGCTTCATGAAGTTGGCACTGACCCTGTTTTGCGCGAAAATTTTTAGAAAATCATCGAAAATATTTTTTTCAGAAAGCATGGAAATGAGCACCAAGTCCATCCTGTGGGTCAGGGCAATGGCGCAGTCCTCGCCGCATGGAGAGCCCTCCATAACCTGCGTCCTATCCCCGGGATTTTTACCAAACAGCGAAGCAATGGAAAAATTTATCCCCATTTTCTCGGCGAATGCCATGGAGCGGTCTTGCATGAGTTCATTGTCATAGAGCGCTTGCTTAAACAGGTCTCCGTGGGAAATTGTTTTCACCGCTATCGGTTTGTCGATGACGCGGGGGTCCCCGCTGAAAGCTCCATCGACGTCGGTGTAAATTTCGCACAAATCAGCCTTAAATCGGTGAGCTAGTGCTATGGCGGTCAGGTCCGATCCCCCCCTCCCCAGGGTCGTGGGACATAGATTTTCGTCGATGCCCTGAAAACCGGCAACTATGACCACTTGCCCCGCTCCTAAGCACTCCTCCACATCGCCACCAAAAATATTCCTTATCCTGGCATTGCCAAATGTGGAACAGGTAACGATGCCGATTTGGTAGGCATTGCGGGAAACGGCTGGCACACCCATGCCATTGAGTGCGATTGCCAGCAACGCTGCGGTCTCATACTCTCCGATGCACAGCAAAGCATCCACCGCCGCCGCCGGTGGTTTGCTGGAGATTTCTTGCGCACGGCGTAGGAGGGAGTTGGTCACGCCGGCACGCGCGGAAACAACGATTATCAGCTCATCGCCGAGCTCCGCACGCTCCCTAATGTGGGCAGCAACTACCCCGATCCGCTCGGCATCTCGCATCGATGTCCCACCATACTTCTGCACAACGCGGACCATAAAATCCTACTGCTTCCCAAAGCGGTATTCGGAGCCGGCCCATAGTCGCCTAATGTTCCCCCTGTGGCACCAAAAAATTATTACGGCCATGGCAATGGCTAGGACGACGCTGTGCATATTGTAGCCAAATGCGAAGGATGTTATGGGTAAACTCAGGGCGAAGAACAGCGACGCCGCCGATACAAACCCCGTTGCGTGGAAGATGACGCACCACAGTAGTATGCCGATTATCGCCGTCCCCGGCATCAAAGCCGCAATCCCGCCCATTGTTACGGCAACACCCTTCCCCCCTTTGAACTTGAAAAATATGGGAAAATGGTGGCCTAGGACGACGCCCAATAGTGCGGCGATACCCAGATCGGCATCGGAGATAGTGTCCAGCGGCCGCATCCTCAAAATTAACATCACCAATACAAACGACTTGGAGAAATCCCCAATGAATGCCAAAATTCCGGCACACTTCCCAATCGTGCGCACAACATTTGTAGCCCCCGGATTCCCGCTTCCAAGCTTACTTATATCAACTTTGTAAAAATAGGACACCACCCGTGCAAACAATATGGACCCGACTAGGTATCCCAGGAACGCAAAAGAAAACACTGCACACAAATTCATCTAACCGTCAAACCCATAGGCCCATGCACCGCGATTGCAACCATAAAATAAACTAAAATTTAAAATCGCAACCGAGGTAAAGTTTTCGGCTCGCCTCATCATTTAATAGGGCATCGCGGTCGCCGTGGCACAGGACTCTGCCGCCGTAAATCAGGTAGGCGCGGTCAACGATGCTCAGCGTCTCCCGCACATTATGGTCCGTTATGAGCACGCCGATGCCGCGATTTTTTAGCGAAATAATAATTTTCTGCAGGTCGCTGACACTGATTGGGTCCACGCCGCTAAAGGGCTCATCCAGCAGTAAAAATTTTGGGGCCAGCAGCAGAGTTCGGGCGATTTCGAGGCGCCGCTTTTCGCCGCCGGAGAGGGTGTAAGCCTTCTGCCTAGCGACGTGCGAGATGCGCAACTCCTCCAAAATTTTTTCGACCTGCCCGCGCCTCCTGTCCCTGTCCGCCTCCAAATATTCCGCAACCCCCATCAAATTATCATAGGCGGTCAGCTTCCTAAAAACGGAGTCCTCCTGCGGCAGATAGCCGATGCCGAGTTGCGCCCGCTTGTACAAGGGGCGAGCGGTGATGTCCACATCGCCGATAAAAATTTTCCCGGCACTGGCTTCAACGAGGCCGATAATCATGTAAAAAGTCGTTGTTTTCCCGGCTCCATTCGGGCCAAGCAGGCCCACTATTTCGCCGCTGCAAACCTCCACATCAACGCCATTTACAACAACTTTGTCGCCGTAAATTTTTACCAAATCCCTAGCTCGCAGCACTTCACTCATGGGGAGTATAATCCGTAAAATTTTCGGCGCCATCGCAAGGCTCTAATTTTTTATCGCGTGGCTGTTTCCCATCGATGCTATTTACTGAGATTGTGGACCGTCCGCTGGATTCAATTTCTATCGAATTTGAGTCTCGGCTCAGGAGTAATTTATCGCCGTGGGCGGTGCCGTCGGGGCTGGTTACGGTGGCGTTTCCGAGCAATGCCACCGTGCCTCGCGCCGGATCCACGACCATCTCATCCGCCGTCCCGCAGCGGCAATCCTGCGTAAATTTAACGCTGCCAAATGCGTGCAATTCCTTGATGGAAGTGGCACACTCACCGGTCCGCAAAAGATTATCTTCCTTTGGGAAAATCACTTCCAATCGCTCGCTGTGCAGCTCAAATTTATCGCCCGCCGCGGCCACATGCCCGGAGAACGAAAAAAGCATGCAATCGCTGCAATCCGTAACGGCGACGGAATCGCTCCTAACTTCAGTTTGCCCATGGGCGAAGCAAAGGGTGCCGAGGGCAAAAAACAGTACGCCGGCAAGATGCGCATTCACGGTGCTACAAACTCCGCTCCATCCCCATCAAACACAACCCTGACATCGCCGTCAGCCACAAACCTTCTCTCTCCGCCAAAAAATTTCCACCCCTTAGCCAGGGCCGTGAAATTTTTCCCGCTCACCGCAACCACGCCATCCCCCATGGCAAGATTTTCCGCCGGAATTAAATTGGCATATGCACTTTCAATGGTGAAAATTGCATCGCTGCTTTCCCCGCAACGGGTTATCAGCATGTTCAGCACGGCGATGGAGCCGTCTTCCTGGATTTCGCCGCTAAGCCCTGCAATTTCCCATACCTTTCTGCCATCAACATCAAATATCGGCAAATATAACCCCCGCGCAGGGGCAATGGGAACAATTTCCGACCTCGCATGGAGTAAGCTTGATATCAAAAAACTTATGAGTACCAGCTTCGATATGCGGTTCCAAAATGACTTCACACGAGCATTCAATTTCACAAGGTGATTGCTATTAATGGGCAACATGGGCAGCTTTGGCAATAAAAAAAGGCTCCATTTCTTTTTTTTGCGAACGCTACCCTAGGATCAAGGCGCATGGATCAAGGGAGGGAAAAAAATAAACCCTCTGCGGGGATAAATGGCAAGACTGTTCGGAGTGGAAAATTTTCGAATAGCTGGCTTTCCCAACCGCACTAGAGGGCCCCTTTATTCTCCCCGCTTTTTTTAAAGTACTTCGCTAACTCAAATTAGCTGGAAAACGCTCCCAGCTTTCCTTTGCTTTAACTTTTTTCGTGGATGCACTTCTGGTAAACCAAAGGTGAATTGAAAATTTTTTAGCATCCATTTCTCGCTTCCCCGATCCACTGCGAGTCTTGCGTTTGAGCGGACTAGGAATTGGTCGGGGTGACTGGATTCGAACCAGCGACCTCTTGCTCCCAAAGCAAGCGCTCTACCAGGCTAAGCTACACCCCGCCAATAGGCCATAGGGTAGTATGAGTAGCAAAATCTTTGTCAAGATTTAAAATTTAGCCCCGAATTGTCTCTGCTGTCTCTGAAAAAGAGGTGGGGTAAATTACCTGGAGCTTCATGGCATGCGAGATTTGAGGTGAAATGCTGATAACCAAGTCAATCTGAGAAGCGGAGAATTGGTGCGATCTGACACAGTGCTTTATTGTCTTGCTCGCCCTGTGAGTTTCATTTTCCTTTTTTCATGGAAATTCCTTTGAATTTGAACGTTGGCGAGCTGATTCGCCGGCCAAATCGTTTTATTTTCGAGGGTATTGCGGATGGTCGGGTGCAACGCTGGCACTGCCCGGTAACGGGAAGCATCGGACTAGTGGAAGACTTTCGGGGGGTACCCTGTCTGCTTACTCCAGCGAATGACATTGGAAAGCGCACAACGGAGGGCACTGTGGAAGCAATTTCGCTGAATCGGGGCAGGGATTGGATTGGCATAAATCAGAATCGCATCAATGGTTGGATGGAGTATTTTTTGAAGGAAAATGCTTTGCCGAGTATGATTAACAGTGCAGGATGTTCCGTGCGCCATGAGGTCAAAATCGATGATTCCCGCATAGATTTGGTGGTGGAAAGGGGAGAAAGATGTACATTTTTGGAGCTTAAAACCCCGATGCGAGACCTGCTCCTATCACCCAATGCCCACTTCACGCGGCCGCCATCCCCTTCCTACTTTGACCGCGGATTGCGCCACTTTGAAACCTTAGCCAGATTGGTTGAAGCTGGACATCGGGCCATTGTGGCTCTCTGTTTTATGTACGATGCGCCGCTGTTTGCCTCACCTGCGCGCGATAAATGGAATGCGAAAATCATCGATACCATTAGGGCTGCCAATCTCCGCGGTGTCGAAAACTGGCAAATTAATCTAAAAATCTCGCCGACTTCACTGAAAATTACGCTGTGCCAGGCGCGACCTTTTTGCCCAGATTAGAAATTTTTGAACAAAATATTCCACCGTTCAACGAATTAGCCCAAGCTTCGAGACTTCTTCTTTGAGCAAAGTAAGTTGTCTAGTGGCGAGTCGCGGCAGGGTTTCTAGGAAAGCAAATTGCCCTTGGAAAGGAAAGCCTCTTCATCCCAAATTTCTATCCCCAATTCTTCCGCCTGGCTAAGTTTGGAGCCGGAGTTTGCTCCGCAGAGGAGGATATCAATTTTTTTGGAAATGGAGTTGGCAACATTACCCCCCCTTGCCTCGATAATTTCCTTTGCCTGGGTCCGCGTAAATTTTTTCAACGTCCCGGTCAGGGCGAATGTTTTGCCATCAAAAATTTTTTCACCCCCCTGGCGAAAAGTGGGTTTTAGCGATAAACAAACCCCGCATTGCTCCAAGTTTTTGAGGATGTTTTGGTTGCCTTCATTTGAAAAAAATTCGATGATTGACCGCGCAATTTTTTCCCCGATTCCTTCAATGCAGGCCAGCTCCTCCACCGATGCAAGTGAAATTTCCCAAATCGATGAAAACTTTTTGCACAAATCCTTGGCTGTTTGTTCCCCGATACCGAAAATACCCAGGCCATTGAGGAGCCGCCAGAGGGGGCGAGTCTTGCTCAGGTCAATATTTTTCAGGAGGTTAAGCGCTGATTTTTGCCCGAATTTTGGCAGCGCAATTAAATCGCCGTAGGTCAAATTGTATATGTCCGCCACTGTTTTTAAGCGGCCGCTGTGGACTAATTTTTCAATCACCGCTTCCCCAAGATTGTCGATGTCCATGGCGGATTTTGAAGCGAAATAGGAAATCTTGCACCTCAGCTGAGCCTTACAGGCCGGATTTGCGCATCGCCACGCCACTTCATTTTCCCGCTTGATTAGGTTGTAACCGCATGCCGGGCAATGCGTTGGAAATGAAAATGGCTTGCAAATTTCGCTGCGCTTTGGCATGTCTACGGACACTATCGCCGGGATTATTTCGCCGGCTTTTTCGAGAAAAACATAGTCATTTATGCGAATATCCTTTTTTTCAATCTCGTCGGAATTATGCAGGGTCGCACGGGAAACAATGCTCCCGGAAATTTCAATGGGTTCCAAGTCGGCCACCGGCGTCACGACACCGGTCCGCCCCACCTGCAAAATTATGTCTTTCAACTTCGTGGACACGCGCACCGGTGCAAACTTATAGGCGATTGCCCAGCGCGGTGCCTTGGCGGTGCTGCCCAAAATTTCATGCAAGCCTAGCTCATTTATTTTCAAGACCGCCCCGTCGGTCCAATATTTGAAATGTTTCCGCTCCAAATCGAGCTCCTGGATGCATTCCCAGGCAGTTTCTACGTCCGCCGCCACCCAATATTTTTCCTGCGTCGGGAATCCCCAGGCTAGGAGTTGCTTTAGGACATCGCCCTGCGTCCCCAAACTACCATCCGAAACACAGCCGACGGCGTAGGTTATGATTTTTAAGTGGCGAATTTGCACGTCCTGCGGATCCAAAGATTTTACCGTGCCAGCCGCCAAGTTGCGCGGGTTTGCGTATTCCTCCAAACCCTGGGACCGCCTCTGCTCATTGGCAGCCTCAAAAGTTTTTTCATCGATGAAAACTTCGCCCCGTATCTCAAGTCTCGCCGCACATTGATTTAGCACCCTGGGCAGGGATTGCACCGTTAGAATATTCCACGTCACATCGTCGCCAAACGTCCCATCGCCGCGCGTCAAAGCACGGATCAACTCGCCATTTTCGTAAATCAGGTTTATTGCGATGCCGTCTATCTTCGGCTCAACAATGTAGCTATAATCTTGCTCCGCCAGCTGCTTCTTCACCCGCCCATCGAATGCGACCAATTCGTCACGGGAATAAGTATTCGACAAGCTTTGCATGGGAGTCAAGTGGGGATGTTTTTGAAACCCATTCGCCGAATCATTGCCCACGGAATCCTCCCCCGATTCCATGCCGAAATTTGCTGCAATTTGTTCCAATCTAATGAGTTCAGCTTTTAAGCAATCGTACTCAAAATCGGAGATTTGCGGCTTATTTTCTCGGTAATACAGCCTGTCATGCAAGGCGATATCGTCGCGCAAATGCTGAAGTTTTTTTTCAATTCTTGCAGGGCTTTGACCGTTAAATTTCGTATTCACCTCTTTTTTTCACTAAATCAAATTGTCGCCTTGTTTTTTCCAAGATTAAAGTTAGTTTTTCGACCATAATTTAAGCTATGAAATTTTCCATCGATAGAACTGCGTTTGTTAACGGTCTGCAGCAGGGCGTGAATGTTGTTTCCACCAGGTTAGTTATGCCGATTTTAAGTAATGTTTTGATAGAGGCGATCGGCGGTGAGGTCTTCTTTACCACTACAAACCTTGACCTGGGCATCCGCTGCGGAGTGAAAGCAGACGTCGATTCGGAGGGAGCCATAACCCTGCCGGCGAAAAAATTGGCCACAATTGTGCGGGCTTTGCCATCGGAGGTGGTGCGTTTCGAGCTCAATGGCCCCCGGGTTCACATCTCCTCCGCTAGCTCCCACTTCGAGATTATGGGCTTGCCGGCCAACGATTTTCCCGCATTGCCGGACCGCTTGGAAGAAAATAGGCACAGCGCTCCCCAGGGGGAATTTTTGAGGCTATTGAAAAATGTCTCCTACGCCCAATCGCGGGATGAAAATCGCTACATTTTGAACGGTGTGTATTTCAGCCTGGAAAATGGCAGCCTCACCGTTGTTGCAACGGATGGCAGGAGGCTGAGCATGATGGCGAAAGTATTTGGCGAGGACAGCTCTTCCGCGGGAATAATCGTTCCGTCGAAAACAATCGCCGAGATCGAGCGCCTACTTGGCCAGGGCGAAGACATGTGGTTTGCCTTCAATGAAAGGCAGGTAGTTTTTTCGATTGCGGTCAAGGATGATGGGAAAAGCGGCTTAGTTGGGGACATTGCCGTGGTTTCTAAGGTCATAGACGGCAATTACCCCAACTTTAAGCAGGTCATTCCCCAAGTCACCGAAAATCGTGTTAAGCTGGACAGGCAGCTGACCTTGGATTGCATTCAGCGCGTGGCATTGGTTACGAGTGAGAATAAAAATTCCATAAAAATGCGCTTTGCGGATAATTCTTTGGAGCTATCGGCGGCGAGTGTGGAGTACGGCGAGGCCCACGAAAAAATTGCCATACAATACGGAGGGAATCCGGTGGAGATCGCTTTTAATCCTGTGTTTTTAAGCGATCCATTGCGGGCGCTGGTGCAGGACGAGGTATTTTTTGAGTTCAAGGATGAAATGAATCCGGGGGTATTTCGCACGCTAGACAGTTTTCTATGCGTTGTTATGCCGCTGCGCGTTGGTTGACATGTTTACGCTGATTTACAGGCTGCTATTTCTGCCGCTGTTTTTGCTCATGTTGCCCTACTATGGCATAAAGATGTGGAGGCGTGGGGGCTATGCAAAGGATCTCACCTATCGGCTGGGTTTTTATCCGACGCTGAAAAAATCTGGAAAAAAAAGGATTTGGCTGCAGGCTGTCAGTGTCGGTGAAGTGAAAGCGGTGGGAGGCTTAGTTGACCTCCTCATCGCCGACGGCAGGTTCGAGATAATTTTGACCACGACTTCGAGCACGGGATACACTCTAGCGGGGGAGTTATACGGCGGAAAAATTTTGTTTGTGGGGCTATTTCCCTGGGATTTTTACGCATTTAGCGCGCTGGCGTGGGAAAAAATTCGCCCAGACATCGCTCTCCTCATGGAAAGCGAGCTTTGGCCGGAACACATGCACCAAGCACGGGTGCGTTCCTCACCGATCTACCTCGTTAACGCACGCCTCTCGGACAAAACCTTTGCCAGGTATGCAAAATTTCCAGCCCTATGCCGGGCAATTTTTTCGCCGGTTACGAAAATTTTAGCACAATCGAAGGATGTTTATGACCGCTTCGTCGCGTTGGGGATTGATGGGAATAAGCTATCAGTATCGGGCAACTTGAAATTTGACTGCACTTTTCCGCCCATTGGTGCTTCGGATAGGAAGGCACTTAAAACTGAGCTGGGTTTTGGGGAGGAATCCCTAATTTTGCTTGGTTCGTCGACGTGGCCCGGGGAGGAAGAATGGCTAATTGAGTGCTTCGCCATGATTCGCAAAAGGGCGAAAGGAGATTGGCGTCTCCTGTTTGTTCCAAGGCATGCGGAGAGGCGTGCGGAAATAATGCTTTCCCTAAAAAGGGGTGAATTTTGCTGGCATCAACGCTCGCGGGGGCCCGCCGAAGCGCAGGTCGATATTTGCCTCGCGGATACGACTGGTGAGCTGGCACGGCTGACCAGCGTCGCCGATTTAGTTTTTATCGGGAAAAGTTTGCTGGGGAACAGCGGCGGGCAGTCGCCCCTGGATGCTGCAGCGTATGGGATCCCAATGGTTTACGGTGATAATATGACAAACTTCCGCGCGATTTGCCAATCCCTGGAATTATCCGGTGGAGCGGTGAAAGCCGGTGACGCGGCGGCGGCCCAAAGTGCCCTAGTCGAGCTCGCCTTTGATGGGCAGAGGCGGGGGCAATTGTCAAAAATTTTGGCCGACTGGTATGTGCAAAATCGCGGGGCAGCGGAGTACACTTACCGCGCAATTGTCGAGGATTTTTTCCATGCTAAGTGAGCAAAAAATTACTAGCAAACAAAACCCGAAGATAAAATTTGTGGCGAAATTGCGCGACCGCGGGAAAAGAAATCGGCTGGGATTATTCATCGTCGAGGGATTTCGGGAATGTTGGCGAGCCTTTGAGAGTGGGGTCACTTTCGAATCTCTGTTCTTCTGCGCAAAATTTTTTCGGAACGGGAACTTTGACGAGTTTGTGCGCAGCGTCGCCCGGGCGAATGTGGATATTTTTGAGCTGAGCGGCGATGTCTTTGAAAAAATAAGCGTGCGCAGTGGCTGCGATGGTATTTTGGCGATTTGCAGGACGTGGCAGTCGAGTCTTCAGGGGTTAAAATTTCGCGAAAATTCTCTATTTCTTGTGGTTGATGGGATCGAGAAATCTGGAAATTTGGGGGCCCTCATGCGCTCGGCGGAATCGGCAAATGTCGACGCCATGTTTATCTGCAATCCCGTGGCGGACATTTTTAACCACAACGCTGTTCGAACGTCTCAGGGGGCGCTATTTTCACTGGCGATCTTTCAGACCACTCGAGAGGAAGTCTGTGAAATTTTGCTCAAAAACGGTGTGGCAATTTTTGCGACAACTCCCTCCGCGCAAAGGCGCTATTGGGAAGCGGACATGGTGCCATCCACGGCGATCGTGGTCGGGGCGGAACACGATGGCTTGCCGGAATTTTGGTTGCACGGCGACCGAACCACCGCGGTTTCAATGCCGCAGCTCGGCCGCGCGGATTCTTTAAATGTCAACGATGCGGCTGCCATTGTGCTCTACGACGCCATTCGGCAGCGCCTATCACGGAGAAGCTGACCATGGATAATGATTTTTTTTTGACGGCCAGAGTTGCCGATGTGGTGGCAAATCTCGGAGAATACCGCCCCTGCTGGGATGATTATTTCATGGCGACGGCACTGCTGATCTCGGCGCGGTCGGATTGCGGGAGGCTACACGTGGGCTGCGTGTTGGTTTCGTCCGGCCAGTGCCAGCACCGGGTCATCGCCGCCGGATACAATGGCTTCGTTGCCGGTGCGCCCCACAAATCGCGCATGCGCGACAATCACGAACAAGCAACCATCCACGCGGAACAAAATGCCATCGCCGATGCGGCGAAACGGGGGGTAAGTGTCTTGGGATCAACTAGTTACATCTCCCACTATCCCTGCTTGCAATGTGCAAAATTACTTGTCTCCGCCGGCATTGGGCGGATTAAGTACCACTTCGATTACAACAACGATCCCCTAGTTGGCGAGCTCTTGGCTGAGTGGGGCCTCCCCATCGAGCAGTTGTAATCCTTTGCATCCTATCAGGTTACAAAACTCTCCCCCGGGGTGAGACAGGATTAGGAACCTGCTTCGCAGGGATTGGTCTTTCAACGATTCGGAGAATTGGAACCTTTCCTTCGCAAATTCAAATGTGGCCTGGTGGTGAGCCTCTCCGGTTTCCAGGGCCAGTACGCCATTGGGCTTCAAAAATTTCGGGGCTTGGTCGATAATTTTCAATAAATCTGCTTTGCCGCCATCCGCCGCACACAGGGCCGCCTTCGGCTCGAAAAATTTTATCTCCGGCTGGGTTTGCGCCCATTCTTCCTCGGATAAATAGGGTGGATTGGAAACAATCAGGTCAAATGCACCGGCAATGCTGGAAAACCAGTCCGATTCCACGAAAACTACGTTGCGGGTCATATTGCGTGCCCCATTTTCCCGGGCTAGGGAGAGGGCGGCGCGGCTGCAATCGGAGGCGCACACCCGCGAGCGCAGGAAATATTTGGCCAACGTGAGCGCCAGAGCTCCGCTGCCCGTCCCAAGTTCAAGGATGTCCAAGGCTGCATTTTTGTGCGTTGAAAATTTTTTTATCAAGATCTCAGCCAATTCCTCCGTTTCCGGACGCGGGATGAGCGCCCGCTTATCCACATTGATCGTCAACTCGTGAAAGGGCCATTCGCCCATTATGTACTGCAGCGGCTCGCGCTTCGCACGGCACGTCAGAAGAACCCTGATGGCGTCGAGTTGCCTATCATTCAATTTCGCCATGTACCGCAAATATAGGTCGATGCGCCGGCACCTAAGTGCCTTTGTCAAAAGACATTCTGCTTCAAATCGTGCGTTACAAATGTCCTTTCTGCGCAAAAATTCTTCGGATTTTTTCAATATGTCAATTAGTGTCGACATCTCAACAATTTCGCCCTGCGATTGCGCAAAATGTGCCTGCCCATCCCCCAAAATATGTAGCTCAAAAATATTACCGCCATGGCCAGCTCCTGCACGAGTGTAAACAGTAAAATAATCGCAATTCCGATGATGAACGACCCCCACTTTGCCTGCGTATTCCAGTCAACTTTCTTAAAACTTGGGTACTTAATGTTGCTCACCATGAGCCAGGCTATCAGCAACATCAGCGGCGGTAGGATGAGGGACAGCGCCTTTAAGTCGTAGCTATTTAGGAGCAAAACGAGGGAAACTATCACCCCGGCGGCGGCTGGCACCGGTAATCCGTGAAAATCGTGGCTATTTTTATCCTGTTCGAATTTGGGCAGCAGGGGGTTAGTTATCACGTTGAACCTCGCCAGACGCACACCGGCGCACAGCAGGTAGATAAACCCGAAAATCCACCCGACTTGGCGAAAAAATGGGAATTGCTCCGTGGGCGATAGGATCATGAAAAATACCATCAAAGCGGGCGCAACTCCAAATGAAACCGCATCGGCAATGGAGTCGAATTCCTTGCCAAACATGGATTCTTTCCCGCCTAAGCGCGCCACTCGGCCATCTAATAGGTCGCATATGCCGGCCATGACGACTAGCCAAACGGCCTGCGCATAGAAATATGCCGCCATTTCCTCGGAAAACGTGCAATATTTGGCCTGTATGCAGCGAATTATTGCCAAAAACCCAAAAAACAGATTGAGCGCCGTGAAAAAGCTTGGCAGGAGGTAAATTTTACTGGCATCTTCCACCGATTTATTTGTCTTTTCCATGGGGATTATTGAGCAGAAAAAGTGCACCGAAGCAACAACGTTTTAAATTTTTATTCCGCCCCGAAGAGTGCGTCCACGTAGCCATTCACTGAAAATCGCGAAAAATCTTCCATGCGTTCGCCGGTACCCAGGAACAGGATTGGGATTTGAAGTTCGCGGTGTATGCCGACAATCGCACCGCCGCGACTGCTCCCGTCCATCTTTGTAACAATTAGTCCCCCTAGGCCGACCTCGCCGTGAAAAATTTTGGCGGACTCCAGCGAATTCGTTCCCAAGCTACCGTCAACCACGAGCCAGTTGTGCAGCTGCACATCGCCGTCCAATTTCTTCAAAATTTTTGAAATTTTTTGCAATTCAGCCATCAAGTTCGCTTTGACGTGCAGTCGGCCGGCCGTATCGGCTATGAGCACATCGTATTTTCTTGCGAGTGCGGACTGGTAGGCATCATAGGCGACAGCGGCGGCATCTCCGCCGGACTGCCCACTGACGATATCCAGGGCTAATTTATTCGCCAAAGTCTTGATTTGTTCACCTGCGGCGGCGCGGAAAGTGTCGCAACCGGCCAGCAGAACCGATTTTCCATTTGCTCTGAAAAACTGTGCCAATTTGGCGGCCGTCGTCGTTTTCCCCGCCCCATTAACCCCAATCAAGCAGACCACCAGTGGCTTGCCGGTCACCGTCGGCAACTCAGCTTCGGCGCAGCTCAAAGATCTTCTAATCACGGCGGCGGCGATTTCCAGGGCATTTTGCTTGCGCATGGACGGCTCTTTTTTGTGAGCTAATTTTATTTCACCTATGATTTCCTGCGTGGTTTTTGTCCCGAAGTCTGCCGCCAGCAATGCCCGCTCGATTTCGTCCAGGGCATCGCCGTCAATTTTTTCAAACTTGAACAGCGAGCGGAGCGATTGAAATAATCTCTTCCCCGGCTTGGCTATTTTGGCTGGCAATTTTTGAAAAAATTTAAACATGTCGAAAGGTGCATGCTTACACACTTTTTTTCTTTAAACAATGAAAATTTGCATCAAATTTCCACCAGTAACACGCCAGCAAAGGCGGCTATGGCTTTTTTTCGGCCGATGTGCCCCAGTCCTTCATTTGTCGTTGCCTTGATGCCGATTTGGGATGTTTGAATGGGGAAAATTTTGCCGATGGCTGCTTTCATCCTATCCGTGTAAGGGGCTAATTTGGGGGCTTCGGCGATGATCGTGATGTCCACATTTGCAATTTTAAATTTTTGCTCCCGCAGCTTATTTTTGGCAAAAAGCAATATTTTTTTCGAATCGAGGTTTTTGTTTTTCGGGTCGGTGTTCGGAAAATGTACCCCGATATCCGGCAGGGCAAGTGCACCGAAAATTGCGTCCGCGAGTGCGTGTAGAACCACATCGGCATCCGAATGCCCGAGCAAGCCGAGCTCGGATTCGATGCGCACCCCGCCCAGGATGAGCTCCCTGCCCGGCACTAGGCGGTGGATATCGTACCCGTGGCCAATTCTGATATTCATCGTCCCGAGCCTTTGTTTAGCAGTGCTTCGACCGCGGCGATGTCGCCGGGATAGGTAATTTTTATATTTGGGTGAAAATTTTCGATGATTTTCACCTTTGCACTCCCTGGGAGCGCACTGGAATCATCGGAGAGCGGCCGTTTCGCTTCGAGGTATGCGTTCAAAATTGCTCCATATTTGAACATTTGCGGCGTCTCAACGTGCCACACCCCGTCGCGTCGGAGATATTTTCGCCCCCGAGGTGACACGTGGAGGAGCGTGTCCGTTGCCCTATGGGCGAGGATGGCCCCGTCGTGATCCACCAGCGCGGATAGCAGCAGCGGTAAACTATTGGCGGGGAGGAGTGGGCGGGCAGCATCGTGAATCAGCACAAAATCAGGCCCGCTTGATTGCATGTGCAGCAGGGCGTTCAGCGCGGATTTTTGCCGCGAGTCTCCCCCGCGAATGCAGCTTATATTGGCCCGCAGGGTTAACCCGTCGAGGAGTTGCAAAACTTTTCCCCGCTGCCAATCATCCCGCGTTACGACTACAATTTCGGAGAAAATTTTAGAACCATCAATGGCGAGCAATGGGTACATAAATACCGGTTTGCCCGCAATTGGCGCCAATGTTTTATCCGGATAGGAACCACCCATGCGCGCGCCTGCCCCCCCCATGAGCAATATCGCCGCACTCCTTGCCAATTGTTCCATGGGCTGAACACTATTCTAAAATATCCTCCAGGCAACTTTGAAAAATTTCCCGTCCCTTTTTGCTAATTTGAAAACAACGCCCTATTTATGGCTACGCCGTGGCGCACGCTGGCATCGGAAATTAGGACCTCCCCACGCTTTACACAGGATAATGTCGCTATCACGATGGCGAGTGCTATGTCAAAAATATCGACCTTTCCCCTTGGAATTCCGAATGCAAGCCTTTCCCCAGTGCCCATCGGTGAAATTCTATGGAAGAGAGATTCCACGGCAGCGGCGGAAACATTTTTAGCATCGGCCATGGCTAGGAATCGCTTCCCTATGGCTAGGCATCCTCCGGTGCAGATGATTTTATCATCCTTCGTTGGCAGGGGAATATTTTCCATACTTTTCCGCACAATATTGGTAATATTTTCTATGGATGGTTTCAAGTGGTTACAGCATAGGATATTGGCCAGATTGATTGCGCCAATATCTCTGCTTGCTGAAAAAATATGCGCACCGTTGAAAAGATTGAATTCCACACTGCCGCCGCCCACATCCAGTGAAAAAAATTTCTCAATTTTCTCCATATTTTTCACCGAATTGCCCACCAGGCGCGCCTCCTCAAGTCCGCTTAGGACGTGCACATCAAGCCCCGTTTCGGCCCTAATTTTTAGTAAAAATTCCCGTGCATTTTTCGCAGAGCGGAGCGCATAGGTGGCGACGCAAATGGCACTTTCAGCACCGTTTTTTTGCCCAAATGAGAGTAAATTTTCCACCACTTCCACGGCTGCATCTCGCCGATCCTCGCCGATTTTTGCTGAAATTTCACCCCCAATGCGCACATCCACGCTCTTAAACGCAACTTGCTCGCAAGTTGTTTCGCCGCACTCAAATAGGGAGGCCTTGGTGGAGCCAGTCCCAATGTCGATCACATTAATTAACCCGCGCATTTGAAATGTTGTCCATGCGTTTTCCCTTTTCCCTTAGAATAAAGGAAGGAACCATTGCACTAGCCGTTGCCATATTAAATGTGTAGCATAAATTCCCTAAAAAGCAAGTAAGTAGATTTTTAGGGGCAGAACTCATAAAAAAATCAACAGGCACGCCCACTAATTTTTAAGGCAAGTACACCCTGGTACAAAATCAGAAAAATAGCGCTGAGCAACCCGAAAGTGAATTATTTTACTTGCAAAGCGTGGCATAAATTTTACAAAATTGTAGCATAAATTTTACAATTTTGAACGCCATGGAAAGTAATACAAATTTTGAACGCTCGCCACTTACTTTAGACGAAAGGGAAAATGCTATCAGCGAGCCAGAGCTTTCAAGCATAACTTCCACAGACCCGGCTCGAGAAGCCTTGAGACAGGCGGTGGAAAGTAATCTCCCAGCCACACTAGTCCCTGAAAGGGAAACAAGTGTTTTGAAAAGTTTTGCCTATGCGGGCACCGATGAGAGGGTAAAAGCATTTGCCCAGGGTTTATTTCCCGAGAGGCTTAAAAGCAGCGAGCTAGAAGGTTGGCAAACTATGAGTGGGCTAAATTTTGCCACTACTTTGGCAAGTGGGTTTGTAGATTTTATGAACCTTAATTGCTTTGACGGGCACGAAATAGAAGCTTTTCAAGAGAGTGCTGAGGCGCTGGAAGAGGTAAAAAGAAATATCGTTGAGATACAAATTCCATTCAATGGAGGCCGCGGAGAGCGGCTCACAATACTTAGGGATTTGATAGAATTTTTTAAGAGAGAACTTCCCCAAGATCTTAGTGAAATCCCAGAAAAATTAGAGATTTCGGATGAATTAAAAAACGCAGCTGTTACGGAAAATTTTGCAAAAGATGTGCTGAATAGCATTCTGAATTTAAGGGAAGTAAGGAGGATTAGAAGCGATATGCCCCCCCCCAATTTAGGTAGCCTTTGCGATGAATTTTTGGCGCAATCTAATACGGTTGAAAATTTTGTCTCATCACTTGGCGCAGCAAAGTTGCAGCAACAGGTTCTCGCTAAACTAGAGAGTGAGGGTAGTTGCATGTATTTACCAAGTGGGTGGATAGGAAATGACGGAGGTCACTGTGCATACATTATTTTAGAACGAAAAAATGGTAACATCTACGCCCATGAAATTAATTCCGGCGCTGGACTGAATCCGGGAAGAGCAGGACGCCATAAGGAAGAAGGCGGGATTTATTCCGAGCGCAGCATACCGGGACGTACGGTTATATTTAGCAAAAATGAAGGAGGAGAAGTTTTGCTGAAGAAAAATCTTCTAGAATTTATTGCCAACAATTTCGCTCTGCAGGTTTCTGATGGAAAGACAAGCAGCAGCAAGCAGGCATATTCGTATAGGGCAATGTATGATATCAACAAGAAACCTGGAATGGCTATAATTCTAGATCCCACTGGGGAGGGCACTGTCACTGGGATGGATGTTGGGCGGCCACGATTCACGGAATGCTTCCAACGCAGTGGCAATTGTGTGATGAAATCTACGGATATTCTTTCCCGCACCGTATTGCAACGCGCAATGGCAAAGAAAATGAATTTGGGTACCAACGATCCTCAGGTAATAAAAAGAACTAATCAATTATACCGTCTCTACGGGATATATTGTCGAGAACAAATATTGAGAGACTATTTGGCTTGGTGCAAGGATCCAAAAAATGAAGAGGTGATAGACCGCGATTCCCTCAGCTTATTGCGTGATGGGGTTGGTCGATTTGGCTATTACATCAATCGATACAAAGGCATTGTTGCATCGGAGCAGAGGGGGCATCTATTGCAACGAGCAAATAACCTTGAGCGAGAGATCAGTGAATATTTAGAGTCAGATGCGGCGATAAAAATTATGCGGCAAACAAATTCTCCCATGCCGGCGCTTTCTACCATACCGGCAGATTTAGCAGAAAAAGCGAAAACTATGGCACAAAACTACTCACGCATGCCTCAAATTGCTCGACAACCACCCTTGCAGGAAGAGCACATTGCATTGAAAAAGGAGCAGATTGAGCCAGGTATTGTCCTGCAACAGGCCAAATTGATCATTAAGCAAATTAAGACATTAAAAGCTGATACCCAACCCTTTGCATGCCGCAAGCATGAATTAATTCAGCAAGCTACTGCACTGTTGCGTATCATACCACTACCCGATGAGCAATCGTGGGAAGAATATAAAAATTTGGAAGAATCAGATAGGTGCGAACTCATGGAACACATTCATTCCATCGTGCTATTTTTGTCAGATTTAAATCTAGCAGTTGGCAGTTTGGATCAAATACTCCCAGTGGGACAAAATACCTACAGCAAATCGGACAACCCGGCGGTAGTAAATGCTATTACTAGGGCGCGCATTATCGCTTTTGAATTGGTCAAAATGGATCCATTTTTGAGGAGAGGCCTTTCCCCCGAGTTGGTCGTTGACCATAGCTGGTTTGAAAGTTTTTGCACTTCAGCTGCTAACTTTCATGTGTCCAAAGAGGAACGCGATGAACAGATGCATTTGTTCCAATATATAAAAAATCAGTATCAACATATAAAAAATCAGTTTGCCCCAAAGCTCTTCAATTACAGCAAGCCACCTACACCTAAACCTAAATATGACCTTGACCCTAGTAGTGATTCCACTATTACTTACTATGATGAGGTGATCTGGGAAACGTTGGGCAATGCCGCATGCAAAGCTTTAATTAACAAAATATTAGTTTCGAAAACGGAGCCCCATCCCCCTCAGCAAGTTACTCCAAGTCGTTCGATGGAGCCAAAGATGGTGCTGGATGATTCAATGTGCGCAATACTGTGCAACCATCCGGGGTTATTTTTTTATGGAAATGTCGTGGCGGTTTCAGGAGGAAGAGAGGAAATTTTAAAGGCTATGGCAAAACAAAATCCCGGGATGGGTAAGAGTCTTTCTCTGCTAAGAAACTTTTGCAATATCATGTCCTATGGAGATAACCTAGTCTTATCTTCGCAGGGGGGGGAATCAAAACTTTGCGACGCATATGTTCGGAAAATAAATGTTAGGGATTCACTCGAAGGATTTGGCAGTGGCTATGCCCTAGAGTCTGAAAATAGAGCCCACATTTTGCGCATTGAAAGCCCCAAAACTGATGGGCAAGGGATCATTGGTAGAATCACATCTGAGCAATTGAGGGAGAATCAACCGGAAGTCATGCGGCTGATTGGAGAAGAACTATCCCGGCCAGGCGTGCAAAATTTCGGATTGCTGCGTTTGCTAGAGGAGCATTTGGAATTGTGTGATGGATTTTATTTCGGCAATGATAAAAAGCTTGAAAAAGAAGGGAGCATTTTTCATAGGCCCATCGCCAGTTCCGAAGAAAGAAAGCGCATAGCCGAATTGGAAGAGAAATCACTGCTGTTCAACCTATGGTTGCAATCGCTTAATCGAATGCTATACCCAGGATTGCTCAAATCCTCTGAAAAACAAGGGAAACAGGAACCTGTGGCAGATTCCGAGAAATACACTTTAAATGATCCCGAATCACCCCTGCAAATGGATGCACTTAACCATCCCAAAGAGTTACTCGAGGCGGTAAGCGGGGTATGGGAAATGGGGAAGGACGAGTTCTGGGGAAATGTGCCGGATAATCGCCCATTAGTAAAGCAACTATGCGCGCTGGTCCACGTTGTTCACGCTGTTTCTAGCGGCGTTATTGCCAATAATGATGCCGGGGAAATCTTAGATGACGTAAAAGCAAGGCTTGAAAGTATGCTCGGGGATCTCGATTTAGTGCGTAGCGATTGCGGCGATTCGCTCACCGGTAGCGAAGCTATGTTTTTACGCCTAGCAAGAAATGAGTGCATCACTGGATTGCTGGCCATTGCGCAGAAAAATGAAGAGGTGGCTGCAGATAGCTTGCTGTCGGAAATGTATGAAAATACTTTTTGGCTGCAAAGTTTCGACTGTGGCAGATTGCCAAAAGGGTGCTCCGCCGTAATCTACGGTTTTGTGCCATCCCTGACCCCATACTGGGAGCAGCACCCCGAGCAGGCTCAAAGAATTGCCGCTGCGACATATGACAGATTAGCATTCTCTCCCGGTAAAATAGATGGGAGCAATCTTAGGGCAGTTGCTGGCCAAATTGGGCAATTCGAAGCACCGGGCGGCCACCGCGTGGACCTGATAAGCTTTCATATCTACGATTCCGGGAACAGGCTGACAAATGCTGGGAAAATTTTTTCGAATGATGACTATAAGCGCTTATTTGGAGATAAAGTGCAGGAAATCACAAGCACTGGGATTTCCCATCGCTTTGTAGATTCAGGTGAATACGGAGACATTATTGTATGTGAATGCGAAGAACAGGATGATGAAGATGATAGAGCATATGGTTACAGAGACGGTGACCTAAAGATTTATCGAAAATTTGAAGAATCGGATGACAGGTGGTGCTACGTTCCTTCGAGTGAAATATCCATAGTATTATTGCCGGAATGTTTTGGCGGAGACGATTTCACTGTATGGGTTAGCGGCAATGGCGGATTCAAGATTTGTGCGAAAGAACGGCCCAATGAGGTGCTGTACGAAAGTGATGAGCAGGGGCGCCTCTGCGATGTTATTCGGCGGGAGCAGGGCACTGTGCCCTACTACATATCGTTCGACATCCCTATCCAGAACAATGATATTTTTTCCCGCTTCGAGGGGAGAACATATTCGCTGTTTTATCACGACGGCAGTGGCGAAATTCAAGAAGTGATGCTTCCGCGTTACCATGATGCAGCAGGTGAAACATTGCGCTTCCGCCGCCATGGAGAAAATTGGGTTTTAAGCTCGAATCCTAGCTACCAATTAATCGATGCGCCGTCTTGGCCCATCGGCGGAAAAGAGACTAAGCAAAACTTGCTACTAGGTTACGAAGGTGCGCTATGCCTGAAAAATACTGACCCGAAGAATGGCGGTATGTTTAAATATTTGCTGCCGCAGCATGATATTTTTCGCCTCAGGGGGATGACTCACCAGGTAATTCCTCTTTTTCTGAAAGCTGATTTTGAGTCAAAATTTTTCAACGGTGCACGCTACGCGGAAGTAAATTTGCATGCCAATGATTTGGATTTCATTTCTCCATCCCTTCAGGAAACAGACAGATTGAGCTGCTTACGCCTTGCTCGAATCTTCCAAATACAGGGGGAATATGGCCTCGCTTTGCAGTATTTAGACAAAATTTCCTCCCATGGCCAATTCGATGCCAGTGAAATCAATGCGCTGAATAGTATCATCCAAGGGTTTCAAATTGGAAAGGAAGAAAGCAGCCTATCAGCTTTAGTATCACTCAAAGCACTGTCTTGCCTACTGCGAAGCTCTCCATTCGGCGAAAATGTCGAAAAAACACTTGATTTGATTCTTAGTAGATCCTCAGATAGTTTTGAACTTTCGCCCTTATCGCGCCTAATTGGGCAGTATTTAAGCGGTTTCGATCTACAATCAAAAGAATGGCAATTAGATGTGCATGAGGAACTCGCCCTATGGGGAGGGGTGTTAGCATGCATAGACACTTTACATGAAAAAGGGCAAATAAAATTTTTAGAAAAAAGCCTTGCGTCATCTATCGTAAGTAGAGTCAGCGACTTGGCCAAATTAAAAAGTCCCAATTCTGCTTCACTAATAAAATTCATTGACGCTAAAATAAATGAGCTGGTAGAAACCATTAGGAATGAACGTGGAAGTCTTGTGGAATCTGTTCAAGGGAAAATGGGTAGCATGAAAGAAATCGCAGCGCAAATTGCAAATGAGCCCCTCGGCAATTCTTACTCTTTTAGCTTACTTAATAGTGGCATAGATGAGTTGCATAAACAAATAAGTGTGGAAAATAGCAAATTTAAAGACATCGAAATGGTGATAGGGAGGATTCAATCAAGCATTAAGGATTTGGAAAAAAAAGACAATCCTCGAGCCAGTCAGTTAGATGACACCGCAAAGACGCAATCGGAGAGACCCTTAGATCAATTAAAAAGTCAATTTAGCGAACTTAAGCAGATAATTAGCAAGCACTTGAATGATTTACGATTTTTGGAACAATTAAAGCGGCTGAGGGTATTAAAAAGGGAAAACATGCCTTTGCGCGAAGCTGCACAAATAGAAATGGGGGCGGGAGATGCCTTTGACTTTTTAACTAAATCACCTGAAAGTGCACTGCATGAAGCATTGTTTGCCGTCGAACCGAGCATATTCGAAGGAAATGCATGGGGTTCCGGGGAGACAATACCCGCAGGGGAAGTTCCCCAGCTTAATTTGACATTAGCGGAGGAAGATAAAAAACAATTTGGGAGTAGGGCCGTCGCATTTCTCGAAGAATTCAACGGAGAGCTAGCCGTAGGCGCCAGGCAATTGTGGGAAATCAGCGCTGATCCAGTGGCAAGTGCAGTGCCAGAGGTGGGGGAAATCAGTGAGTTGCTTGCCATTGCCAATGCGCAGAGGAGTAGGGCGATCAAGTCTGCGAAGTCCGCTGCTAGTCAGATTGCCGAGATCGGCAATAGGGGACGATTGGAAACGACTCACGGCGCGGATGCGTGGGAACCGGTGAAGATTCCCCATGCTCTGCGAGCCTATGGCATATTTGTGTCCGGGGGAGCGGATGGGAGCAAGCGGGCATTGGAATACTTGCAGCGTGCCCACCCCTGGTTCTCCGCGGGCGAGTTGCATGATTTTCTTTTGCACACGGAGGCATACCTGGTGAACGTCAATTCGGCGCGCCACCTCGAACGGGTATCGGCGGCGCTCGCTCCACTGGAGAAGAGCGACGCATCGGCGGATAGCAGGGCTGCATCCTGGTGTGATGCCTTGCCCCTGCTGCGACAAACGCACGACGATGCGGTGCGCAATGTAGGCGATAGTGGTTTGATGGGCAATATACTACTGTTTGAATACGCGACCGGCACACGTCCGCGACCGGATCAAGTGGCGAAGATAACCTTCGTCATGGATGCGCTGGTGCGAGGCAGCGGGCAGCACGGTGCCCTAATTCAACAAATAATGGGCAGCGGGAAAACAAAGGTATTGCTGCCGCTCCTCATCACCTTACTGCTCAATGGTAAGGATAATTTCCCCATGGTTGTGTCCCACGTCTCCCAATTACCCGCGGTCATGCTGGAATTACCAGCCATACTCGGTAGGGTTGGTGTGCATTTGGACCTCATCGACGCGGATTATGCTCAATTCTCCAATCCAAAAATGATCCGTGCCATACGCCAACAATTGGAAACAGCCTTTGCCAAGCGGAACAGCGTGCCCGTGATAGCCTCCCACACCCTTTTAGCTTTGCGCACCGCCTTTCGGGCATTATCGGAGCAAGCCGGGAGCAAAGAAAGTGCTACAACCAACGAGCTATACGTTGAATTCAATGAGCTTTTCAATTTCATGGAGAAAAAAGGCATCGCATTGATGGACGAAGTGCACGTCACTCTAAATCCCAAGGAATCTTTTATCATACAACCGCCGGCGGTGGTAAAACTGGACGCCAGGATAGCAGAGGAAGACGTCACTTTCATGGTGGACATAATCCACAGTTTGCCGGAGGATTTAATTGAGCCAATTGAGAGCAATAAGCAGGACCAGATATCCCCTGCCAACCTAAAGGACAGACTAAAGACCCATGCGGCGGGGACATGTGGGGAACAATTTGGCGTGCCGAGAGATTTGCGCGATGCCTTTGCCGGGTTTATTTGCGGAGATTTCGATGGGCAAGAGGAAGCGGCATTGCCAGAAAATGTTAGACAATGGTTTGATAATTTGGCTCCCACAATCAAACACCAGGTATGCCTGCTGAGAAAGCTATGTTCCAGTACGCTGCCCCAGTGTCTAACGAAGGTATACGGTGAGCACTATGGGTTCAATGACAGGGGCGAAGTCGTTCCCTATCGAAACCGCATGCCAACGAACAATCATTACAAAGATCCCCACGAAGCGCTGTGTTACTACATTTTAGCCACGGTAACGAAGGGAATACCCAGTGTTACGCTTGGCCAGTGGGTAGGAAACTTAGCCAACCAGGGGAGGGAGCAGGTTTGCAGTGGCATGCCGTTCGCGCAAACTAACCAGGCAATACTTTTTGAACGGCTATTTGACGGGATGGATCCGCACCTATCCCTGCTCGATGCAGTGGACATGCAAGCCTCCCTCGAGCACCCACAGATGCGGGAAGGGGTGCTCCAATCCCTGCAAAGCTTCCTGGGAGCAAATCCCAGTAAAAAACAGATCCTCGCCACTGAGCTTGCCCAGGACCAAGCGAGCTATTTCCCCCGCTCCTACGAAACCACGCCCCTGGACATACCCGCTGCGTTTCATGGCACGGTGAGCATGTCCGGCACGCTCAGCAACAGGGAGTCATACGCCAAAATGGTTAGCAGTGCCGTGGATCTGCAGCGGGGTGCATTGGGCAAGATTGCTTGCAAGCTCATCCAAGATAGCGCTGCACCGAATGCCGCTCAACCGCCCAAAACCCAAATCGTTGCTCTGCCGGAAGCGACCCTAGATACGGTGGAAAGCACCCTTGCACACTGGAAGGAAACAGTCGATGATTCCAAGGTAAAAAATTTGCGCATAATAGTGGACTACGGCGCCCAATTCAAGGATCAGCCAGCGCGGCAGTCGGTGAAAAATATCGCTGATTTTATCGCAGATAGCGGCAATGGGGCGAAGTATATTGAGTACTTCGATCCCCAGCTAAATGGATTCGCGATTGTATCCGTGGAAGACGTGCGCAGGGATGGGTTGGACTTTAAGGCGAAAAAAATCACCAATCCTGTGAGCGACCGGCCAGCGAAAAGCGAAGAATTGTTCACCTTTCTGGATACCCCACGCACGACGGGCACGGATCCGCTAATGATGCTCAATGGCCACGGATTAACAACCCTAAATGTGCTGCAAAATGACCTGGACGGATTCCTGCAGGCGGTTATGCGGGAGCGAAAATTTCTCCACGCAAGCGGCCAGACCATGGACATAGTCCTCTCTGAAAAAGCGGTGCAAGATGTATTCAGCGACGGCAATGTACCGGCAATGCCTGCCCTACTTAGCCGCTTGGTGCGGAATACGGCGGCGAGCATCAATCGCCAGCAGATACAGGCTGCTACGCTGCAATTGCGAGAGCTGCCGCGGCGGTTCATCGAGAATAAGTTACGCAAATGCGCAGCTAGTAGAAATCTGGAAAATCTCGCCAAATGGCGGGCCGCCACGGCGGAGTTGATTGCGTCAATAGACGATTTCGAGGTGGATGCATGGGGAGATGCGCGCAGTTGGCAGGATGTGCGCACCATCCTGGAAAATCAATGGGCGCATACCTTGGGTAGGCTGCGAGATGCGCTATCCTTCCTGGGGGATATTGCCGGAGAGGCGTTGGCGGAAATACCTGCCCTAAGTAGCGAGGGGGAAGCTTACATCGACGCCATCAGGGAAGATACGAAAGTATTAGCTTTCTCGCAGCAGGAGACAGTGGATGTCAGTGACCAGGAAATACAGGTGGAAGCGCAACAACAGCAACAACAGCTGCAGGAACATGAGCAGGAATTGCAACTTGAAATGCAGCTGCTCCACCAAATATTTCACGGCGACGCAAATAGGCAAACATGCGTAGAAACAGCACTTGCCCGCCCCGCAGCACCTACTCCCGCGTGGAATGTTATCGGCGATTGGCAGGGAGAGTCGGTCGCAGCACGGCTGAGCACAGACCACCATAGAATCGGAGCACTACCGGAGAAACTACGGGAGCGATACGACGACGCACGAAGCGTATCCAATTCCCTTTCGGAAGAATTCTCCGCTACGCAAAATTTTTGGGAAACAGCGACCACTCCGGAGTCAATATTCAGTCCATACCAGAAAAATGCCAAATATTTGCTGCTATCCTGGGACGATTCCACGCCGCCGCAAAATCGGTGCCATTTTCTCTCGGAGTATGAGGCGGCAAGCGTTCAAAAGATGATCGATGACGGTTCTTTGACGGAGTGCCACCTGTGCACGGCCGCAGGGAGTTCGCTATCACAAAGGGGCGCATTGAAAGAAGGCAGCGAAGCATTCAAAGAACAGGCACTCTGGATCGCACACTTTTTCAATGGCGATACCCATTGGCTGGATACGCACCCCGCCACCACCACGGAAATGTTTAATAGGCTTGGCATGCCACAGGTTTACCGGGCGGATGGGAATGGGAAGCGCAATAAATTTTTGGAAGATATTCGCCATTTCTTGATGCTTCGCTCCAGCGATCCAAAGCGGACAGATGCAGCATGTAAGGCTTCCCTCCTATTATCCACTGGCCAGCAAAAGGATCCTCTCGCTTCTTTCCTAGCGGAGCATGCCCTGACAGAACGGATCTCCCCCCATACCATCTTTTCCGCCATAGTTGATAGCTTCAATGATTTCAATGCGGCGCACAATCTCCCCCATTGGACTGCCATTTTGCTGTCCGCCTTGGACAAGTTTGGTCCACACGCCCTCATAAATAATCAAAACTTTGGCACCTTGTTTTCCCGAATCTCAGACCCTCAAATCTCTTCCCTTATCGGAGCTGCCATCGACCGCGCTAGGAAATAAATTTAGCTCGCTAAGCTTTTAACCCTAACCTTTGGCGAGGGTCAGAAGAAATGGAAAAAGGAGTGTGGAAGAAACTCATGGAAAATTTTTCGAAAGCAAAAGAAATGGCAAAATTTTTCCATCCCCGGTGACTTCAGGGGCCCCATTCCGCGTTCCTTCCGCCACTTGACACCCCATCTATTGACACCCCATCTATTTCTTCATCTCCTCTACAATTATTCGCCCTTCAGGCTGATTTGGCTCAGGTTGATTTAGCATAGAATTTCCCCTATCCTAGCTAGGACTATCTTTTCCCACGCACAATCCCCTGACCTTGACAAAATTTCTGCTTTTTTTATTTTGAGATCTTCCCTGCGAAGAAAAAGTATGCCCGTGCTCGATGTAAGTTTTTATTCCCGCGATACATTGGTTGTTGCACGGGAATTGTTGGGGCAGGTTCTTTGCCGGTCGACGGGTACCGCTACGCTCAGGGGGCGCGTCGTTGAAACTGAGGGCTATACCCCCGATGACCCTGCTTCCCATTCATTCCGTGGACGCACAGGGCGAACGGAGGCGATGTTCCAACGGCCGGGAACCGCTTACATTTATTTCATTTATGGGATGTACCACTGCCTAAATATCGTTACTGAAAGGGAAAATTTCGGTAGCGCCGTTCTAATTCGTGCTTTGGAGGGGTTAGGCGGCCTTAGCGAGGCGAATGGGCCGGGGAAGCTGTGCCGCGCGATGGGCATAGGCATGGAGCACAATGGCTGCGATGTGACTTGCGAAAGTGGAAAAATTTGGGTGGAACGGGATGCGCCAATTTCCGCTGAAGATGTAGTTCAAACTACCCGCATTGGCATTAGGCGGGCGGCAAATTATCCCCGGCGTTTTTATATACGTGGAAATAAGTCCGTTTCCAAGTTTAATTGAGCAAGAAAAGTTTGATAATTCGGGAGCATCGCCAATGCCCCACCGCTGGGCCTTCTGCGGAGGCGAAAAAGGGCTGGAAGAGTATAAGAGGAAGATCAGCGTATTTTTCCCTGCAAAAAAACACGTTGAGCTTCGCCAAATTAGGCCTTTTCACGGGCAAAGTTTTTCCAAAAAAGTTTCCTTTTCTCCATACCTTTGCCCATTTTTTTACTTTCCCAAAAGGCTTATATTTTCACATCCCAGATTCCATGTGGGTAATGAATTCGTTGGCTAGCCGATTCGGCCAATCGCCAATGGGGCGCAATCTTCCCAGGAAAAAGCGAAGGGTATCCGGTTCTTCATCGAATTCTAGCCCGCCGATTAGGTCCCTATTCCCATGCAACCACCCAATTCTATCGGCTACGAATTTCATGTGCGAAAGTGTGAAGACCCTCTTCGGGACCGCCAGACGCACCAATTCCATGGCAGAGAGATGTTCGGACCCATCCTGGTTTCGCTGCTCGGAAAGTGTGCCCCTTTCCATGCCGCGTATGCCGCCAATTAGGTAGATTGCCGCTGCCAAGGCACCGGCTGGATATTGTTCCTGGGGGATATGGCTCACGAAACGGGACGCATCAATGTGGCATCCGAGACCGCCAAATGGTCGCACAAGGGGTATGGATTTTTCCGAAAGTAGTTCTCCGAGCGCGTTGACGAACAGCGGAGTTTGACTTATGACATGCATATCCAGGGTTTCCCCTATGCCAACCGCCATGGCTTCCATTTCACGCACTGACATCCCCCCGTACGTTAGAAATCCCTCGTAGAGCGGAATAAGCGGCCGCATCCTATTAAAATATTCATCGCTCGACGTCACTATGCCGCCTCCGCGTGCACACCCAAGTTTCCTGCCCGAGAAATAAATTATGTCCATGAGCGATGCCATTTTTCTCACAATGTCGACCAGCGGCCAATTGGCATAGTCCGCTTCCCGAGTCTTTATAAAGAACAGATTATCGGCGAGCAGGCTGGCGTCAAAGATCAGTGGAATTCCACGTTCTCTGCAAAAATTCGAGACCTCGACCATGTTCGACAGTGACACCGGCTGTCCACCTATTAGGTTTGTTCCTGCTTCGATGCGTACAAATGCGACGTTGCCAATGCCAACTTCCTTCACCGCAGCTTCCAGCTTATCCATGTCAAAATTTCCCTTGAAAAGGCAATTGCTTTCGACCCTAAGAGCTTCATCGCACGCCACTTCAATGACAGATCCCCCAAGTCGCACGATGTGAGCCTTTGTGGTCGTGAAATGGTAATTCATGATGGTAAAGCTTCCCGGCCGCACAAAGGTGTTTGCTATTATATTTTCGCAGGCACGACCCTGATGCGCCGGAAGAAAGTATTTAGTTCCAAAGACCTCACCGAGTACCGCGCTGAGGCGAAAAAATGTTTCCGATCCGGCGTAGCTATCATCCGCCATCATCATGGCTGCATACTGCATTTCGCTCATGGCATTCACTCCGCTATCGGTCAACATGTCTAGGAAAACTTCCCTATTTGCCAGTAAAAATGTATTATAACCGGCCCCATTGATGGCCTTCAACCGCTCACCAATTGGCAACAGATTGATGCGTTGGACCATGCGAGCCCTGTGCATTTCCAGCGGAACTTCCTCCCCTGAGAAAAATTTTATTTTTGTATGTCTATTATCGTCCATAATAACCTCCATTCGTTTTTATTAGTTCATAGAACTGTGCGAATTCATCGCACAATCGGACGGATTCGTGGTAGCAGAGATTTTCACTCCAAGTGCATAAAACATCGACATTCGGTGCTAGTAGCGGTGACTCATCGCAGCCTAACAGCCATGGGGCATGGAAGCGGTGAATCTTCAAGCTAATCGCAGCGAAAGGTGTGAACCGCAGAGGTGGAATCCCAAAGAAACCAAAAAAATCTGCAGCTTTCGGTGCCAACAGCTTCAGTATCGGTTCCCATAATGGGGAACTGATCCGAGATTGGCCCACTGTGACGCATACACCGGTACGCAATCTTTTTCCTCGGCATTTGAGGACAATCTAATTATCCAATCGAACAGGTGCATGGAGGTACAATGCACAGAGTAGTGACTTTGTCAAGCTTTTATGTATTTTTATGCAAAAAATATGTTGATCCAACTTTTTACCTTCACGGGAGGCTATAACTAGTCCAAATGAACAAACCGGGAAATTTTTATGGCACGCTTTGTGGCACGGTCAAAATCGACGATGCAGCCCTTCAGGCGCAAATCTTCGTCGGCAATGACCAGCTTGCAGCGGGCTCCGTTGACGAAACTTTCCAAAACGGCGGATATGTCGCGACCAATCACGGACCTATGTGCACCACACATGCCCAAATCCGTGATATAAGCCGTTCCGTGGGGCAAAATGCACTCATCTGCAGTTTGCACGTGGGTATGGGTGCCAACGATCAACCCAGCTTTCCCATCCCCATACCATCCGCAGGCAATTTTTTCGGAAGTCGCCTCCGCGTGAACTTCGAGGATGAAAATATCAACCGAAGGGCCATATTTAGCTAGCATTTCGTCAAATTTTTTAAAGGGACAGGAAGCCCGCAGTTTCATGAAATGCTTACCCAAAACAACGCATACCCCAACTTTGATGCCGCTGCTTTCGCAAATAACAAAATCTGGACATCTTGGCCCATTTTCCAGGTTGCAAGGCGCGCACACATTGCCGAGGTCACGGTTTTCATCGGCACCGGTGCAAAAATCACGGTCCAGGGCATGGTCGCCAAGGGTGAGCACGTCGATTTGCGCGGAGCGCAGTTCGCGCAGTGATTTCAAATTTATGCCAGCCCCGGAAGTAGCATTTTCGGCATTCGCAATCACCAAATCGATGCCATTGGTTTCGCGGATGTGGGGCAGCCTCTCAAGCAAAAATTTCCTCGCAGGTCTCCCCACGATGTCACCGAGATATAAAATTTTGAAGCTTCCACGCATTTCGCTAGGAAAATAAAGGTGTGAATTTTTTAATTTGTCAAGGAATGATGCTATGTGTCGCGAAAAAAGCTTGAGTTTTTATGTAAAAATGACTAGCGAAGTATTGTTTTATGAAATTTTTTTTAAAATTGATAGTGCCTTGCCTATGGGTACTGCTGGCGGTATGCCTAAGTGCCGATGTGGAACCGGATAGCGATAGCCAAGTTGCGACTAGGGATAATTCTCAGCCTCTTCATCACTTTGAAGCGCCTGCTTACACCAATGAAATAGCCGCCATTGTTAATAATCAAGTCATAACAATGGAACGGGTGCGGCTGGATGTTGCCCCAATTTTGCAGCAAATCCAATTGATATCGACCAGCGAAGAAGATTTTCACAGACGATTGCGCGCCGCAGAGTTGGAAATCTTGAATGGCATAATCAATAGGAAACTAATAGTGGAGGCATTTTTTGAGCGCGGAGGAAAATTTTCGGAGGCATATGAGAAGAAAGAGTACGAAAATTATTTGAAAAACGTGTTCGCAGGCAACAGATTGGAGCTGTCGAAATTCCTAAGAGAATATGGGAAATCAGTCCGGGAATTCAAAAGGGATGTCAAGGAGCGCGCCATCGTAAGCTTCATGGCCCACGAACTCCGAGCATCGCAGATGGAAGTCAGTCCCGCAAAAATTAAGGAGTACTACGACTCCCACGTATCGGAATTTTTCCATGATAGCGAAATTGACCTGAAGCAGATAGTGATAGGCGGCGGCGGTGAGCAGCGGAACAAACTGCAGGCAATTCAAAGGGAATTGGCCGAAGGGGGAGATTTTCGTAAAATTGCGGAAAAATACAGCGGCAATGTGGGCGCCTACGACATAGGATATGTGGCTCGCAGGGACCTTAAAGCGGAGATAATTCAAGCAATTGAAACCCTTGGCGTCGGGGAACACAGCGGCGAGGTTGCGCTCGACGATAAAATTTGCATTTTTTTCATAGGGGCAGAAAAGCCTGCCAAACAGCTTAGTTTAGAGGAAGCCAGCCAAAGTATTGAGAATAAGTTGATGCGGCAATATGAGGAGGAGGCGCGCATTCGCTGGTTGCAAAAGCTCCGGGAAAATGCCTACATAAAAATTTACATCGACGGTCAGGGGTCGGAGGCCAGCCGAAGCATTGATTAGCGGCTTCGCTTGATTTTATTGCGGCGCGGTGCGATGCCTCTTTGGGTAGGTTCAATGAAGAATTCTAAAAATTTTTTTGCCGCGGGGGAATTGAATTTACCGGACAGCAGCATGGCTTGGGCCCGTTTCCGGTACTCTCCAAGGCTGCCGTACATCGCCGCAAAGCACTCCTTTAGTTCGGCTACGGTAGCACCATTGAAACCGGCACGGCGCAGCCCAACTAGGTTTAGGCCGATCACCCGTGAGCGGTCGGCGGCCATCGTGTAGGGGGGCAAGTCCAGCGATGAAGCGGAATAACCCCCTAGAATGGCATATTCGCCAACGCGCACGCGCTGATGCAGGGATGCTCCGCCGCCGATGAAGCAATGGTCACCGATGTTGACAAATCCGCCAAGCAAAGCGCAATTGGCAAGGACAGCGGCGGAACCCAGGACACAATCGTGGCCAACATGTGAGCCGGCCATTAGGAGGCAGTGTGGTCCAACGGCCGTGTTACTGCCTTCAATGGTTGCCCTGTGAACCGTAACATGTTCGCGAATAACGCTATCATGACCAATTATGACACCGGATTTCCGCGCGCAATCGAAGGATAAATCCTGCGGATCGCCCCCTATTACGGCAAAGCTGTCAACGGTGCCCCTGTCTTGAATGACGCTCCCGGAGCGCAGCACAACGTGGCTCCCGATTTTCACACCATCGCCGACCCCTACGCCGTCTTCCAGCACCGAATATGCACCGATGGAAACATTCCCGCCGAGCCGCACGCCCTGTCCAATTATCGCAGTTTCATGTATCATTCTGCCGCACAAGATGTAATAAAAGTGGTCACAGATCAAGATATTGGTAAATTTTTTCTGCCAGGGACTTGAATGCCGGCCACGCGGCGACCCGCCCCCACGCAATGCCGGACTTAACGTGGGCACCGTCGACGACAATCGTTATCACAATTCTTGGATTATTTGCCGGAAAAAATCCGCTGAAGGATGACACGTGCTTCTCGTGCGAATACTTCCCGCCGATAATTTTTTGAGTTGTTCCGGTTTTTCCACAGTAGGTGATGCCGTGCTTCAATTTACCATGATTGGGATTATTTAGGATATTTCTGAGGTGGTCGGCCGTGGTTTTTGATAGTACGCGGCGCCTTATTTTTGGTTCAAATTTTAGCAAAATTTCCCGGCCATCGCTGACATCCCTGAACAGCTGCGGCGCTAGCAATAACCCTCCATTTGCGAGAACGGTCATCGCATAATTGGTTTGAATGGGCGTCGCGGCGATGCAATGTCCCATGGGCAAGCGCGTAATCGTCATGGCATCCCACTTGCTCGGCGGATAGAGGATTCCGGGGGATTCGCTGTCGAAATCGTAGCCGGTTTTAGCGCCGTAGCCAAACAATTTTACGCCCTCGTACATGCGCTGCTCGCCGAGCATAAGTCCCATGTGAGCAACCCCGCGATTGCTCGATTTTTGAATCACATCAACGTAGGACAAAGTGCCGAAGGGGGTATGATCCTTGGGCAGCTTCACCGCGGTTCCGCGATTTATCACCGTTTCCTTGGAACAATCGAAGGTCGTATCGTCGCCCGCCAAACCATCCTCAAAAACCAAGCTTGAGGCAACAATTTTAAACACGGAACCGGGCTCGCAAGTATCGCTGACCGCCCGATTTCGCATGTCATCGAAGGAATACTTTCCATAATCATTGGGATCGTAGGTGGGATAGTTACCGAGGGCCAAGAGCTCGCCCGTTAGCGCATCACTGACGATGATGGAAGCGTGTGCCGGGTGAAAAATTTCGGCGATATTTTTCAGCTCATCGGCAACCATTTGCTGAATTTTCACGTCTACCGTCAAAGTGACATCGAGGCCATCATTGGCGGGGATATTTTGCATGCGGCATTGCGCGAGTTCACGCCTCCGGCCATCCCTCTCGGATACAATGAAGCCATCCTGCCCGCGCAGGTAAAAATCCATGTACCGCTCAACGCCGCAAACCGCTTCCTCGTCCTGATTTACAAAGCCAGTAATATGGGCACAGGTGCTAGCAAAGGGATACATTCGCACCTGTTTGTGTAAGCCGTAAACACCTTTCACCTGCAGCCGTTCAATGGCATGCAGCAGCTCAACCTCATCCACGGAGCAGATTGGTACCCACCTGCATCGCAAAATTTTCTCGCCGGAGATTAATTTTTTTCTGGAAAACTTATCGAGCACCTCCCCTAGGGGCATATTTAAAACGTCTGCCAAAATCAAAATTTTACCCCTATCTCTCTCAATATCAGCAGCATAAGGATCCACTCCTATTAGAATTTTCACCGTTGATGTTGCCAAAATTTCCCCGTTGCGGTCCACTATGCTACCCCGCATTGCCCGCACCTCTCCGATAACATGTCTCGCTTTTTCGATTGCGGCCAAGTAGTGTGCCCTGCTAAAATAGGACAAATCAAGGATGCGGTAGATAAGTGCGGCAAAACATAGCGCAATGGTGAGAATCACAGCGCAAAATCTGGCAACTTTTTCAATATTCCCGTTCAAAGCTCAAGCTACGCACATGAACTAGCTATGCCACAATGCCTTGTCAACATTTTCGCTCACTGTAAAACCTTTCAGAGTGAGGTAAGTGTTTGGGAATAAGCCGGATTCTGTTCAAACAAAAGTTTGCGCGCTCATTTATCTAATTCAACATTCTTCCAAGCGGAAGTGCGACGAACCCGATGCCATTGAGCTGGCTACTCGACACCCTATTACGTCTTGCACCGAATTGGGCTTGCCCTGCACGGGGCATTACTGCCACGCCGGTGTGCTCTTACCACACCATTTCACCGTGACCTATTTCTAGGCTGAATACTTTCTGTTGCGCTATCCGTCATGCACGATATGGCATGCATGCCCGCATTTTCATGCGGAATTCTGCCATGTGGTGTCCGGACTTTCCTCTCGCCATCTTCCATGCGAGCGAGCACGTACCCACGCACATACCTCACCGAAATGCTATACTATTTTAAAGAACAAACGCTTGCCAGCTTGCACTACAATGCCATCGCTTTTTTTGTCAAGTTTTTTTTCCGCGTCGATCAATTTTTCCCCTTCCCATTTAATCCCGCCCTGGTCGATTAGGCGATGGAGCTCCCTCTTGCTGGCAAATTTTTCGGTAGAAAACAGCGCGTCGAAGATGCTTCGGCAGGACTCTGGAACGAAAATTTCCTCCATGTCATCCGGCAGGTCATTTTTGGAAAAAACGTTTTCAAATTGCTCCAATTCGTGGGCGGCGACCTCTTCGCCAAAAAATTTCGCTGTCAATATGCGGGCCAATTGCTTCTTACATTCCATCGGGTGTAGCAATTTGAGCTCCGCAATTTCGCTGTCCATTTTAAGCAGCAAGAACTTGTAGTATAAGTACATAGTGTCGTCTCCTATGGACATAATTTTCCCGAACATGTTTTTTGGCGAGTCGTTGAATGAGATGTAATTATTGTAACTTTTCGACATTTTTCGCTTACCATCCAGGCCGATCAGCAGAGGCATTGTTATCACGCATTGCTCACACTGCCCAGCTTCTTTTTGCAAGGTGCGCCCCACTAACAAGTTAAACAATTGATCACTGCCCCCTAGCTCCACATCAGCTCCCAGTTCGACGGAATCATGCCCCTGCAGTAGGGGGTAGAGGAACTCGACTATGGAAATTGGCACACCATCGGCGTAGCGCTTGCTAAAATCGTCGCGCTCGAGCATGCGAGCCACCGTCATTCTGCGCGCCAAATGCAAAGAATCCTCAAAACTCATTTTCGTGAACCATTCACTATTCCTGCGGATGGTCGTTTTGCTCGGGTCCAGTATCTTAAATGCCTGGTCGAGGTAGGTGCGCGCGTTGTGTTCTATTTGCTCCTTGGAAAGCACGGGCCTTGTTTCCGAACGGCCGCTCGGATCGCCAATAATGGTTGTGTAATCGCCAATCAGCAGGATCGCTTCGTGGCCAAGGTCCTGAAATTGCCTGAGTTTATTGAAAACAACCATGTGGCCAAAGGTGAGGTCGGGACGGGTGGGATCAACGCCCAATTTGACTTTTAGCCGCTTCCCCGCCCGTAATTTTTCTCCCAACTCATCGCCGCCGATTATGCTTTCAACGCCGCTGCAAATCTTTTCAAAACTCTCACTATCCATCTGATTTCAACAGCTATGGGAACAAATGCAGATTGCAAGCCTAAAAAATAATGGGCACAAATCGCTGCTACCCTCATATTTCCCGCGAGTCCGATTTGTCTTTTACAGCATAGCCAGAGTCTTGCCTCTTATGGTTGATACCGTTTTTTTTCTGATATGCTTGAAAAAAATCTTCCGCTGTCATCCCAAGTACTTGAGCGATAGATACTAAAAAGTGCAAAATATCAATCACTTCCACGCGGGCATTTTGCTCATCAAAATTTTGGTAGTTCGCCCACCACTTCCAAGGCACGGAATCGACGAGTTCGGAAATTTCCTGCTGCAAAGCTCGGGAGTACTTCAAAACCCATTCGACTTTTTCCCCTTCGCTTAAATTATCCAAATTTACCCCCAACCTGGCGGTTAATTTAGCCTGCATTTCAAAAATTTTGTCCAGTTTGTCCATTTCTCAGCAAACCTTACCTGCGACTGTCAAACCACCCATCGCGCATCGAATTTTTTAAGCCAACGATACTTATGATCAGGTAAGCCCCAAATAGAAAGGCTTGGGAATATTCCCGAATGCGAATGTTGTGTGCCAATAAGAAAATGTTACTCCCTAGCCACAGTGCGTAACTTAACTTTATGTACATCATGGCGTTGTACACAGAACCTATGAGTGAAACGACTACGAATATCCAGGCCATTGGGGAATAAAAATAGAATTCACGCGCCTATTTCTCTGGCCACAACGGATACTTTTCTATGGGCGCCGTCCCAATTAACAACCCCATCGATGAGGGCAAACAGGGTGAAATCGCGGCCACAACCAACGTTCAAACCGGGGTGCACTTTTGTGCCGCGCTGGCGCATCAATATGCCGCCTGCCCGCACAAACTCTCCCCCAAACTTCTTTACACCGAGACGCTTCCCGCAACTATCCCGCCCATTTTTTGCAGCTCCCTGCCCTTTTTTATGTGCCATAATACCCCTCCCTGACTAAGCGGCTATCGCCTCTATTCTAATTACCGATATCTCTTGGCGATGGCCGCGCTTCCGCTGATATCCCTTCCGCCGCTTTTTCTTAAAAATCATAACTTTTTTTGCCCGCTTATTTTCGAGGATTCTTGCCTTCACACTGGCCCCCGCCACAAGTGGTGTGCCGACCACAGCGGAAACTCCCTCGCCGATGACTAGAATGTCACCTATCTCTATAATATCTCCCGCATTCGAGCCGACATAGCGATCAACGAACAAAACATCACCCTCTGTCACAGCAAACTGTTTACCCTGCGTAGCAATAACCGCCTTCATTGGAGGGCAATAAACTCAGAGGATAGGAAAGTGCAAGTCTTTTTTAAGACTTTATAAAAAAATTTTTCCACCAAACAATAAAGCTTGATAGGAGCATGAATTATCGTCTAGGATTGAGAAATGTCAAATTTTACCGGCGAAACCCTTGGGATCATTGGGGGTTGTGGCGTGGCCGCCGCCATTGAATTGTTGCACAGGATTGAAAAAAAGCTTGTCACGGACTACGGCTGCGTCGACGATTCCGAGCAGCCGGAAATGATTTTATACCAGGCAACCCAAGCTCCGAATAGGATCGCCTACGCTGCCGGCCAGAGCCAGCGGTCATTCGCACCGTACTTCATAGGAGCGGCGAAATTTTTGAAACAGGCGGGAGCGAGCCTCGGTTGCATCCCCTGCAACACCGCCCACTGCGTCATGGACGAGATTGAGCGCGAATCGGGGCTGCCCTTCATAAACCTGATCGATGAAACACTTAGGTACATAGTAAGTAATTGCGGGGCGGTGAAAAACGTGGGAATTTTGGGCAGTGGGGGGACTGTCAAATCAAGGCTGCATGACCTTTCTGCACAAAAATTGAACCTGCAGCTGAGCTTTACCTATCCTTCCGAGGAACTGCAGAGGGAAGTGGGGCGGGGGATTTGCGCCGTGAAGGCCGGAGTTGCATATGGGGACACGGCGGCGGCGCGGAGATTTTTCACACCGGCCATGGAGGCATTGATTGCCGATGGTGCCGAATTGATTGTGCTTGGATGTACGGAAATCCCGCTGGCAATCACGGCGAAAATGCACGGCAAAATTCCGCTCGCCGACACCATTTCCATCCTAGCGGATGTCTGCATAGCCCGCTGCCGCGCCTAATCGCTAGCTTTGGCAAGATTTTTGTACATCGCCAATCTTTCCTCCACGTATTCTTTTTCAGCCTTGGCTAGCTCCCGTGCACGTTCGGGGTCCCTATCCATGAGCATCTTAAACCGCGTTTCGCCGCTCATATAATCCACCAAATCGATGCTTGGATCGCTTGAATCCAGGGAAAATGGAGCCACACCGGCAGCTTTTTTACGCGGATCGAAGCGGTATAATGGCCAATAGCCGCTAGCGACAGCTTTCTTTTGTTGCTCGAGGCCGTTTTTCAAATTGTATCCGTGGGCCACGCACGGCGAATAGGCTAGGATCAGTGACGGGCCATCGTAGGATTCGGCTTCGCGGAACGCCTGCACGACCTGGCTATCCTTGGCCCCAAAGGCGACCTTGGCGACATAAATATTCCCGTAGCTGATGGCCAGCATGGCGAGGTCTTTTTTCGGCTGAGCCTTTCCCTGCGCTGCAAACTTGGCGACCGCACCGATGGGGGTCGACTTCGATTGCTGCCCCCCGGTATTTGAGTAGACTTCCGTGTCGAGCACGAGCACGTTCACGTTGTGGCCGCTCGCTAAAACATGGTCCAGGCCGCCATAGCCGATGTCGTAGGCCCAACCGTCGCCGCCGATGATCCACAGGCTTTTACTAACGAGGAAATCGGCCAAGCCACTGAGGATCGCTGCCTCTCCGCTTTCAATTTTGGCGAGCCTGTCTCTCAAGTCGGCGACCCTTTTTCGCTGCAATTTTATTTCACCGTCGGAATCACACTTGGACGCCAAAATTTCACCGACCAAATCGTCACCTAGGGCGTGGGCTTGCTTGCGCAGCAAATCAGCGGCGATTTCCCTTCGCTTATCTATGGACAAGCGGAGGCCGAGCCCAAATTCGGCGTTGTCCTCGAAGAGGGAGTTGGCCCAGGCAGGCCCGCGGCCGTCGGGATTTTTGCAATAGGGCGTTGTGGGTAGATTTCCGCCGTATATGGAGGAGCAACCCGTTGCATTGGCGATGATTGCGCGGTCGCCGAACAGCTGCGTCAATAGCTTCACGTAGGGGGTTTCCCCGCACCCGGCGCATGAGCCGGAAAACTCAAACAATGGCTGCCTAAATTGCGTAGACTTCAGATCCATGCCAAGCTCGCACACATCCGGGTAGGGAATGGTTTGAAAAATTTCGTAATTTTCCTTTTCCCGTTCCCCTGCTTCACCTATTGGCTTTAAATTCAAGGCCTTACAACTGGGATCTTCCCTATTTTTGGCTGGACAAATTTCCGTGCACAGGCCGCAACCCGTGCAATCTTCGGGCGATACTTGCACGGTGAACTTTGCGCCGGAAATATCCCGGGAACGAAAATCTGTGGCCCTGAAGTTTTCGCCAATTTCACCCAGCTTGCCCTGGTCGTAATATTTTGAACGAATGGCGGCGTGGGGGCATATGGACACGCATTTGTTGCACTGGATGCACACATCCGGCGACCAAACGGGAATATCCTGGGCAATGTTGCGTTTTTCATAGTGGGAAGTGGCGGATGGCCAAGTACCGTCGACGGGAAATGCGCTCACCGGCAGCTCGTCGCTATCATTGGCCAGCATTTTTGCGATCACATCTTGAACAAATTTGGGTGCTCCCTGGCTTAGAAGGGGCAACTTTGGGGAACCGGTCAAATCGCGCCTAGCAGCGACTTCAGCGAGGTGCGCTAAAGCGGAATCAATGGCGGCAAAGTTTTGATCCACAATCTGTTGGCCTTTTTTACCATAGGTCTTTTGAACGGCATTTTTTATGCTGGCTATGGCCTCATCCTGGGGCAGGATGCCGGAAATTGCGAAAAAACAGGTTTGCATGATGGTATTTATGCGCCCGCCCATGCCACACTTGCGAGCGACATCGTAGGCATCAATGTTGTAGAACTTGATATTTTTTTCCACGATGGCCCTCTGCACTTCCAGGGGCAAATGTTCCCAGACGGCATCGGCTTCAAACACGGAATTTAGCAGGAAAACAGCCCCCTTTTTGGCGTATTTCAAGATGTCAAAGCGCGCCAAAAAAGCGAATTGGTGGCAGGCTACGAAGTCGGCATGCTCGATTAGGTAGGGCGCACGGATTGGATTTTTCCCGAAGCGCAGATGGGAAACCGTCATCGCACCGGATTTTTTGGAATCGTAAACGAAGTAGGCTTGCGCATGGTTATCGGTGTCGGTACCGATAATTTTTACCGTATTTTTATTGGCGCCCACGGTACCGTCCGACCCCAACCCAAAAAACACGGCTTCGAATAGCCCCTCCCCCTTGAGCTCAAAATCGCGCTCATACTCCAGCGACAAATTGGTGACATCATCCCTTATCCCGATGGTGAAATGCTTCATTGGAGTGGACTTGGCCAGCTCGTCGAAAACAGCCTTTGCCATCGGCGGAGAAAATTCCTTTGAACCGAGCCCGTAGCGCCCACCGATGACCTTGATCCCCGCCCGCGAACCCTGCTCAAGGGCGGAAATAACGTCCAAAAATAGGGGCTCACCTAGGGCCCCCGGCTCCTTTGTTCGGTCTAAAACGGCGATGGCACGCACGGATTGGGGCAACATTTTTAGGAAGTGCTGCGCGGAAAATGGCCGGTACAAGCGCACCTTTAGCAGGCCAACCTTTTCCCCGCGGCTATTTAGGTGTTCCACGATTCCTTCCAATGTTTCGCAGGAAGATCCGATAGCCACGGCGACGCGGTCGGCATCCGCGGCACCGATGTAATCGAATAATTTGTAGCCTCGACCAGTCAAAAGCTCGAACTGTGCCATGCAATCTTCGGTGATGGCGGCTACGCTTTCGTAAAAAATATTCGCCCTCTCCCGGCATTGGAAAAACACATCGGGATTTTGCGCTGTCCCACGTACGCACGGATTATCGGGGGACAGGCCCCTGCTGCGGTATTCCGCAATGGCTCGCATGTCCACCATGGCCCGCAAAGCGTCGTCGCTAATTTTTGCCAACGTGTTGATTTCGTGGGAGGTGCGAAAGCCATCGAAAAAATGTACGAATGGAACCCTGGATTTAAGGGTGGCGGCGTGGGAAATGCAAGCGAGGTCGTGGGCTTCCTGCACAGAATTTGACGCCAACATCGCAAAGCCGGTCTGTCTGCAAGCCATGACGTCCGAGTGGTCCCCAAAAATCGACAGCGCGTGCGTGGCCAGGCTTCTGGCGGTCACGTGCATGACAAAGGGGAACAATTCTCCCGCAATTTTGTACATGTTTGGAATCATCAGCAGGAGTCCCTGCGACGCGGTAAAAGTTGTGGCCAATGTTCCGCCCATCAGTGCGCCGTGTATCGCACCGGCGGCACCACCTTCGGACTGCATTTCCTCGATTGTGGGCACTATCCCAAATAAATTTACGCGCTTCTTTGAAGCCCACTCATCGCAGTGCTCGGCCATGGGTGAAGATGGCGTAATTGGGTAAATTGCAATAACTTCGCTCAAGCGATATGCCACATCAGCGGCGGCCTCGTTGGCATCCAATATTTCAAAATTTTTTTCTATCATCTTTTCTTTGTGAAGGATTAAAAAGATTAATAAAATCGCAGTCAACAGATAAAACTGCGATTCGCTTTTTCCGCGAAATTTATTTCAGGGGGCGCCGTCGAGTAGGGAATACAAAATATTGATAAATTCTTTATTTACGGCAAAGGCCAGGGACGATTCCACGCTAAGGAAGACGAATTCTTCCAAATTTTGGAAGATATCGAAGTTAAGCTCGCCGATGTTGGATTGCAGGCTAAGTTTGCCGACATAGGGCGGATGCGAGTTTACTTCGAAGGGGAGTGGGCGACTAAAGCTGGCAATTTTATCCTCAATCAGGCGAATTTTCTCACCGGCGACAGCGGTGAAAACTGTGCCATCGTCGGACTTGTAAGACTTCTGCCAGATTGTGCTATTTTCCAGCTTTTGCAAGGAAATTTGGCGATTATCGGGGAAGCTAAAGAGATTGATTGAATTGCACTCCATGGCGGAAAAAAAGTGAAAATTTATAAATTTTTCATGGAGTGCACCTATGGCATTCGCCGCCTCGCCATCAAATTTATAAATCACAGCGGTTTTTCGGGCGCAAAACTTCGAATTCTCTTCGAAAAATTCCACCAGTTCGCTCCCCTTGCTGCTGACAAATTCCAGCGCAAACAGGGGTGTGCAAAGGTCCGTCGCTTTGGCAAAACTTCCGCAGCACAGGGAAGAGATGTCGCCAAGGATAGCATCGACCAGCTCACCGCTCACCGGCCTGTCGAGGGGAGCAATCATTTTAAAATTATTTCCCACCCGCATAAAATCGATGGTAAAAAGTTTTGTAAAAAATTTGAAGCGGGATATCTTCTCGACGCCATTGAGTAAATTTTTGCAGAGAAGTTCGGGATAAATTTTCCCCAAGCGCTTGCTAATATCCTTGTTTTCAAGGAAAAATACGACATTTTCGCCCCCAAGAAAAACGTTAGCCCCCGCCATTTTTATCATTGAAAAATTCCCACAGCTGTCGGTCAAAATTAGGTCCCAAGAGGCATTTATGTCGCCAAAATTGCGATACTCTTTGGAGGAAAATTTTAATGCCTTGAGCAGGGATAGCAATTCCGCGACGGCATGCTGATTGGCCGGTATTTTTACGCCATTAAAGTCGCATATCCATTTGTCACTTAGCGAATTGTGCAGAAAAATGCTTTCTCCGGTTTTGGGATGGGAAACGGCAATGCTTTTCAAATTTTGCACGCCTATTTCCACAAATTCGCCGCCATTGGAGCATGGCTTCGGAAATAGTTCCGCCCTGAAAATTAGCAGCAAAGAGGCGAAGAGAACACTGGCCGCCAGCGAAAAAAATAGCTTCCCTTTGACGGATAGATGCACGGCTCACTTCCTCCGAAAAAAATAAACAATTACCCCTAGAACAATGAATCCGCAGCAAATAACGGCACTCAGAGCCGCGATTAAATAGTATTGCTTCTCCGCTAGGGTTAGGCGGTACTTTGCTATCGGGTAGCAACCCATGTCCATATTTTTGTCCACGGTGCACATGTAGTCCACGGCACCGCAGAATAGCATCCTATTGCCCAAAACATTTATGCGCGAATTGACCGCGAAATCGGAGCACCCAAAAACAAGCAGCTTGCCCGCCAAAATGTCCACCGCGATTGGTGCCCGCTTTTCAGACAGGGCAGCGATAATAAACTTATCGCAATTTTCGACGCCCTCCGCAATGCCGTCCACCTGGAGTAGGTTTGTGACCGCAAATTGGTCGCCATCGGCTGTCCAATCAGCCTCCCGCACTTCGTAGGCCTCACCGAAAATGGCGGACATCTTAAAATTGATCAGCTCCCGCGTAATCCCATGGGGTGCGTACTGATTTACGACCAAATCATGCCAGATTTTTCCATGGTCGGCCAGCGGGGAGATTTTAGCACGGATATTCGCCCATAGGCCGTGCTCTGCCAAAAATTCAGCCAGCGCCCCGTCGCTCACCCCGCTTAGGCCAATCATTATTTTCCCGCCCCGCTCATCCAAAAAATTACCCAGAGCCGCCACTTCCGTGGGCAGCAGTGCCACTTTTGGCCCCCAAAGTAGTACCAGATCCGCCTCCTCCGGAATGGAATATTCCGAGCGAAAATCAAAAATTTTTACCTCATAATTCTTGCTGCGCAGGATGCTTGCCAGGGTCGACAGCCCGTGGCTAGCGGAAACATCACCCACATCGTACTCGCCGTGGCCGGATAAAAAATAAGCTGTCTTTTTCCTGCCCAGGGCAAGCTCTCCGATGGCGCCGCTCAAAACACGCTCGCCGCAAAAACCAACAATTTCTCCGTTGCGCACGGCGTACAATTCTTCAATGGCGATAACTTTTCTTCTCTGCGCACACTTTAAAAGAATCGATTTTGCGGGTAAAAAGACGGTGGGTTCAATGAGGTTCCTAGCGCCGATGTCGGCCGGTTCGACAAATTCTATGGTCACAGCGCTCCCATGGGCGCAGTCGGCATATCCGTCCAGCAACCTGCCAATGTCCCTTCTCACCAAATTGTCAGCATCCGCCCCTTCGCTTTCCATTAGCACGTATATTTCGAGGGGAGATTTCAGGGTTGCCATTAACTCTAACGTGTTGGCAGATAACTTACTATCCCCATTGCTGCCCGCGTATGTTCGATAAAAATAGTGGCCGGAGAGGAAAATGATAAGCAGTGCGAGCAGGGAGGAGGACAGCGTGAAAAATAGGCGGCATAGGCGCCTGATTTTGTTGGAATGTTCGAAATTTAACATGGGAACTCAGTTGAATTTTTTCTCCAATGAAACCTTGGTAAATGCCAGGAATAGTACGCTTAGAGTGGTGTACAAAATAATAATTCGCGTATCAAATACCCCCCAACAAGCATTGTCCATTTGGTGAAATATGTTTAGCGGACGGATGAATGCGCGGTCCAGAAAGGTATCGGAGGAGAGCGTATGCGAGGAAAATATCGGCCCACTTAGGAACGTGGCAAAAATTGCAACGAAAGACAGTATCCCCGATAGTATCTGATTCTCCGTCAGGGAGCTGAAAAATATTCCCATTGCCGTGAAAAATAATCCCGCGAGGAGGATGTAGGAGTAGCCGCCAATTAGGTTGCAAATCGCCAAAAATGAGCCGTCCCGCAGAATGGTGGGAATGGGCAAAACTGGTAAAAATACGAGCAGCAACGAACTTGCCCATAGGGCCGCGTAGAACAGGTATGTCGCCAAAAATTTTGCCCCAACTATGGAGAAATCTCCCGCCGCCGTGGTTTTTATGGACTGCATCAGCCCCATTTTATAGTCTTCGGAGAAGGTGCGCATGGTTAATAGTGGGATGGCAAGCAGTGGCGATACCCAGCTCTGCCGGAGAAATGCGTGCATAAACGTGAAACTTTGGTCACTCAAAACAAACTCGCGCAAGGTGAACAGGTAGGCGAATGCCAGCGTCGCTAGGAAAATCGCGGCGATAAAATAGGTGGATGGCGAAACTAATAATTTGTGAACTTCGTACTTAAGTAGTGTGCAAAATTTTCGCATAAATTCCCTCAAATTTAGTCGCTATAGCGCCTGGTGGCTGATAAAAATACCTCTTCCAGGGAAGATGGTTCGCGCCCTACGCCCAGCAAATATTCGCCAAAATTGTCCGCGGCCGATTTTATTATTTTATCCATGCAGCGGCCATCACCCTTGAATTCAATGCGCAAATTGCCGTGATTTTGGCTAGAAATTGCATCCAGCCGCGTCAACTGATTCTCCAGCAAAAACTTGGAAATATCCGCATCGGATAGGCAATTTGGAACGAGGTCGACGTGCATGGTATCAGAGTTTATTTTTGATTTATAAATATCTGCCAATGAACCAGTTACGATGATTTCGCCGCAATTTATTATGACAAAGTAATCGCAAATTGTTTCCAATTCCGCCAAGATGTGGCTTGAAATCAGAAGGGTGCGTGTCCCGCGCAGCTCCAGCAATGTTTGCCTGATGGAAATAATCTGCTTGGGGTCAAGGCCGATCGTCGGTTCGTCCAAAATCACCAATGCGCTGTCTCCAAGCAGAGCATCGGCGATGCCAATCCGCTGCCCATATCCCTTTGACAAATTTTTTATCATTTTGTAGCGAGTGCCGTGGTAAATGTCGCACTTGCGCATGACTTTCTCCACACTTAGGCGCACATCCCTGATTCCCTTCAGTGCCGCCCGAAAGCGCAAATATTCGCCAACACGCATGTGGTCGGGCAGTGGATTATCTTCCGCCATGAAAGAAATTTTCTCCCTAGCCAGCATCGGATTTTCCGCCAGATTAGCGCCGCATATCGAAACCTCCCCACCGCTAGCCGGTATCAAGCCGGATAAAATTTTCAAGAGGGAAGTTTTTCCGGCGCCATTTGGCCCAATCAGGCCAATGATCTTGCCATGGGGCAGTGAAAAGGAAACGTCACTCAGGGCAACAAATTTACCGTATCTTTTCGAAAGTTTCTCAACTTTGACAATGTCAGTCACGGCTCGAATTATTGAAATCAAAATGGGGTTTTGAAATACTTTTTTTCTCCGTTTTGGGATAATTTTTGCGCCTTGAAAGATACGCCCTTTACCGCCGGCGATGATTTCAATTTTCCTATGGCTTCCAAATCGAATTTACTTTTCAATACCGCCGACATTTTGGCGAGTTCGCAGCGGCCATCGCTGAACTCAAAGCGCAGCACATTTTCACTATTTCCCTCGTTGCTTTGTATGAAGACATTGATCGCCCCAATAAATTCGTCGAGCTGGTTCGATTCGGCGTCCAATATCCAGTCTATGCCGCTTATCAAGTGGGTTAGAGCCTGCCCAATGGACTCGATGCCATCGATACTGTAGCTGCTCTCATCGCCCTGAATTCGCGCTGTTCCGGTCAGGACGACAAGCTCATTTTCCTTGATTTTGGATCCGAATTTTTCGAAATTGTCGGGGAAACAATTCATTTGCACGACCGATTTACCGGTATCGCATTGAAAAAATGCCCACGGGCGGCTATCTTTTTTTGTGAATTTTTTAGCGATTCCCCCGATGATTCCACATACGCGGAAGCTTACACGGTCTCCTAAGCTACTTAAATCACCGCTAGCCGGAGAGTTAATAACGGGCGTTATGTCCCCATATTCCGCCATTGGGTGCCCGGAAACGTAGAACCCGAGCGTCGCTTTTTCACTTTTCAATTTGTCGAACTTGGACATCCCCTTTCCGCTGCTGTCTATGGCCACGACGGCATTGCCGCCGCCAAACATGTCGAAGAGGGAGGTTTGCCCACTATTTTTTTCCCGCTGCACATTGGCGGCTTCCCGTAAAATATTTGCCAAGGAATTGATCAGGTGTTGCCTGTCATGGCCGAAGGAATCGAAAGCACCGCTCAAGGTTAATGCCTCGAAAACTCTCTTATTAACTACCCTGGTGTCAACGAGTTGGGAAAATTCAATGAAACTTTTAAACCCGCCACACTTGCCGCGCTCGCCTATGATATTCGCCGCAGCGACGTCCCCAACACCCTTTATTGCCGACAAACCGAAGCGGATATGTTGCTCATTTTCCGAAACATAGGGAGTAAAGTCGTTCAGCGATTGGTTAATATCGGGGCCCAGCACGGGGATGTTCATCCTGGTTGCTTCGGCTATGAGTAGCTCAATTTTTTCCGCATTGCCCAGGTCGCAGGACATCAGTGCCGCCATGAATTCCACGGGAAAATGGGCTTTCAAGTAGGCCGTGCGGTAGCCGATGACGGCATAGGCGTCGGCGTGGGACTTGTTAAATCCATATCCGGCAAACTTTTCGAGCACGGAAAAAAGTTCCGCAGCTTTGGCCGGTGAAATATTATTGTGCTTCGCGGCACCCTGAATGAACGACTCCCGCTGGGCATTCATAACATCCACCTTCTTTTTTCCCATGGCGCGGCGTAGGATGTCGGCTTGGCCGAGCGAATAGCCGGCGATCACCCGCGCCGCTTGCATAACCTGTTCCTGGTAAACAATTATCCCGAAGGTGGACTTGCAGATGTCCCGCAGAAGTGGATGGGAATATTTGATCTTTGCCGGATCTTTCTTTCCGGCGACGTAGTCCGGTAGCCACTCCATCGGGCCGGGTCGGTACAGCGCACTCAGGGCACTGATCTCGTCCACGCTGGAAAATCCAAACTGCCGACACCAGCGCTGAATGCCGGCGGATTCAAACTGAAACACACCTATGGTTTCGCCGCTGTTCATCAAATCGAAGGTTGCCCTGTCTTCCAGAGGTACGTCGGAGACGCTAAAATTTTTGAATCCATCGCGGCGCCGAATATTTCGTTCGGCTATGTCGATCACAGTCAAGGTCTTAAGCCCGAGAAAATCCATCTTGAGCAGACCCAGCTCCTCCACGGCCTCCTTGGCATACTGCGTCGTTAGAGAGCCTTCCTGCAGTGTCACGGGCACGAGGTCATCGGTGGGGCGGTCGGAGATGATGATGCCGCAGGCGTGGGTGCCAACGTTGCGCACCATGCCTTCCAAAACCTGGCACTCCCTCAAAATTTTGGCAATTTGCGGACTTTTTCGCTGCTCCTCCCGCAACTCGGTCGACTTAGCCAGCGCCTCATCGAGGGTAACGTGCAGATCATCGGGGATCATCTTGGCCAGGCGATTTGCCTCTTCATAGGGGATATCGTAGACCCTGCAGACGTCGCGCACGACCATCTTGGCCCCCAGCGTGCCGAAGGTGATTATGTTGGCAACGTGATCTTTTCCATACTTACTGCGGACGTAGTCGATAACTTCGCCGCGGCGATTCATGCAAAAATCTATGTCAAAGTCGGGGGGCGACACGCGCTCAGGGTTCAAAAATCTTTCGAATAGCAAGCCAAATCGTATGGGGTCTATGTCCGTTATTTTCAGCAAGTAGGCCAGCAAACATCCCGCTCCCGAGCCACGCCCAGGTCCCACCACTACCCCATTTTGCCTCGCCCAGTTAACAAAGTCCCAAACAATTAGAAAATAGTCGACAAAGCCGGTGCGCTCGATGGTGGATAGTTCGTAGTCGAAGCGTTTGCAGAGATTGGCCGGGTTATAAGCATCATTTGCATCGACTTGTACTTCCCCATTGACGGCGCCGTAATCCAGGTTATATCGCTCTTTTAACCCATTTATGCACAGCTTCTTAAGATAGTCGACATGCCTATCAGCAGCGATTTCCGCACTGTACGGAAAAACGGGGTAGTGATTTTCGCCGTAGGGCATGGCAATGTCGCACATATCCGCAATAATCAGGGAATTATCGAGCGCTTCCCGGTGGTCTTGAAACATCAACTCCATCTCCTCCCGCGATTTTACGTACATCTGGTGCCGGGACATTTTCATGCGGTTTTCATCGGCAACTTTAGCACCGGTCTGTATGCACAGCATAACGTCGTGGGCTTCCCAATCGGACTGTTTCACATAGTGAACGTCATTTGTTGCCACGGTGCGCAAATTGTTCCTCTCGGCGATGGCGAACAATTTCGGCAAAATTTGCTGCTGATCGGGTATGCCGTGGTCCTGCACCTCAACGAATAAATTTTCACTCCCAAAGATATCGATTAGCTCCTCCAGTCCCCGCTGCGCCGCTGCTTCGTCGCCCATAAGCAGCATTTGCGAAACAAATCCTTGCATGCATCCCGTCAGACAAATTAGCCCATCTCCATACTTTTTTAGGAGCTCGAAGTTTATCCGCGGCCTGTAGTAAAATCCCTGCGTGTGAGCAATCGAAACTAACTTGCACAGATTCCTGTATCCGGAAATATTTTTGGCCAGCAGCGTGCTGTGGTAAAGGGGGAATTTTTTATGTTCGCTGATGTCCTCGTGGAATAGGGTGTAGCACTCGCAACCGATGATGGGCTTGATTCCACATTTTTGTGCACTGTGAACAAAATCTGGTATGCCGAAAACATTGCCATGGTCAGTGATCGCGACGGCCGGCATCTCCAGCTCCTTTGCGCGTCCAAATAGGCGATCCATCCTGCAAGCGCCATCGAGGATACTGTAGTCGGAGTGCAGGTGTAGGTGTACAAAATTCTTAGCGCCCATGGTTGGTGAAAGATGAGCAGCAAAAATAAAAATACGCAAGCTTTTTATGATGGCTCAGCTAAGCGGCTTTTTTCGTCAAATTTTTGCAAAAGTTTCTTCCCCATGTTTTTACATGCCTCCAAGTTTTTCCCACGACCCATGGGGCCAACCTCCCAGCCATCTCAGTATCAGGGATATAAACCAAGGTGTTGCAAATTTGCTCGCAAGAATGGACAGTGAACAAGCATCTCAATATCAGAGATATAAGTCGGGATGCTATAAATTTAATGCCCCCACGCGGGGCACCATGTGCGAGCACGGGATGTGGACTGTAGGCACTGAATGTTGAAATATTGCCTGGCAAACGACGTGAAGATGGTGTTTTTGGGCAATTTTTCCTGCCTATACCCTTACTCGCAGCCCGCTTAAATGAATGCTTACAGGGCGATTTATGAAAATAAAAAAATCACTAAACTCTTCTTTGTAGTCAGCTGAATATTTTTTTAAAATAGAAAACTTAGTGATCATCGTAGTGCCCTTCGCAGCGTTCAAAATATACAGTGTCATCCTCAATGGTGTATACCAATCGATTTTTCCTATCGATGTGCCGAGACCATGTCTCATTATCCTTATGTCTCAATCGCTCTGGGTGGGCTAAGCCACCCCGCGGCTCCGCCAATATAATTTCCATAAGCCTATCTATTTTGTCAGCTATTTGAGAATTTAGTTCACAAAATCTATTATACTCTTTGTCAAATTGTTTGGAATATTTACGCTTGAACATTAGAGAGACCCCTCCTATCATTAACTGCTTTTCTAATTTTCCTTAAATGCTCCAAAGCCTCCTCATCGGAGAAAAAAGTTTCAAGCTCTCCCCTTGCATCTTCCGCCATAGTTTCCTCATGTATTTTTTCGAGGACATCCACGTTATAGGTTTGGCCGCTGCCGTCCTGGTAGAAGTGGATCTTGGATAGGTCGTGACCCTTCAAGGCGTGGCGGAGCATGCCCGCCAAATATTGAGCAATGGTGACGTTCTCTTCCTTCGCTTTAACCCTGATTTTCCGAAACACCCCCCTATCGAGGTCAGCCTCGCTCAAAATAAAACTCTTCGCTGCGCTAGTCATAGTGGTGACATATGATAGCAAGCTGGGAGGGAAGTCAATGAAAAAATAATCATAGCTTTGAAAGCTTTCAGAAAAGCACCTGAAACTAACACCGAAAAGAGGTAGAAGGAGCCTCGCACAAAATTTGCCCCATCGCCCACCCTGGCATGTGTCACAGGCCATTTGAATGTCATTTGGGAAAAAGGCAAATCGCAATCTGCCATTTGAGAATCGCAATAGGCAATATTTGTCGGGCGGCAGTGGAGTCTGATGTGCATGGCTAGGAATGGGTTATTAGTTATTTTCGTTTAGCTCAGGGGTTTAATTCAGGGTGGGCCTTTTCCGCTGCTTCTCGCACTCTTTTTGCTCTAAAACAGGGTTCATCCAACTCAAATTTCCCCAATTTCCTTTCCTGCCTTTCCAATGAATGCTCCGATATTTCCTCCCTAAATTCCTTGTAATGGCGATTTATTGCGCTGCGGCGCTTGTGTATTTTGAATTTGGCAAAGCGGGATAATAGTCTTGACAAATTTTTTAGCTGGATTGGTATGTGTGGCGTAGGCGCCAGAGTAGCTCAGGGGTAGAGCAGAGGACTCATAAGCCTTTGGTCGACAGTTCAAATCTGTCCTCTGGCATCATTTATTTTTTTAGAATGCCGTCTTGCACATTGCCGGCTTCGAAGGGGTTTATATGTTGGATGTTTTTTTACGCTATTTAGTCATATTTGTAATTTTACCGGCCCTACTCGCCGCTTCTGTTTATTTTTCTGTGCATTTGCACTGGCCCCAGCTGCACCGCCTCGGTGAGGGGTGGCGACACATACTAGTTGACAGGGTCAAAGATGGTAAGATGAGTAATTTTGCCGCCGTCGCGACCATAATCGGGGGGAATCTTGGCGCTGGTACGATTGCGGGAACGGCGCTAGCCATCGCCATTGGGGGGCCCGGGGCCATTTTTTGGATGATTGTGGTGGCCATTTTGGGGAGTGTGGTCAAACTTGCCGGTGCGTCGCTGGGGGTGTTTTACCAGGAAAAGCAGCACCATGGGCGCTGCGTCGGCGGCCCGATGTTCTACATGCTGAAGGGCATCGGTTCCCCCGCGCTGAGCATTTGCTACTGCGTTTTCCTAGTGGGGGCATCGTTCTCCGTGGGCAACTTGGTACAGGTGCACGCCTTTACTTCCTCATTACCATCCTGTGGAATTTTTACTAAGGTCGCGTGCATTTTGTCCTTCATTATTCCCGTAACGATCATTTTGTCCGGAGGATTGCGGCGCTTCGCGGCATTCATGTCCTGCAGCATCCCCCTCATGGGTATCGCCTACATAATCGCCTGCTTCATCGGCATAGTCATGCTGCGCAATCGGATACTTCCCGTCATTTGGCAGATTTTTTGCGAAGCTTTTTCTCCCGCCGCTGCCGGTGGCGGTTCCCTGGGAATCCTCCTTGCACAGACATTGCAAGCCGGCATATCCCGCGGTCTTTTTGCCACCGATATCGGCCTAGGTCTCGCTGCCATCGCCCATGGAAACGTTGATAGCAGCAACATGCCCCTGCCCCAACATGCCCGCGAGCAAGGGATAATTGCTCTGCTAGCTCCAATTTTAGTTGCTGCGCTCTGCGCAACTACCGGTGTTCTCATCCTGTGTGCGGGGCCAAACTTAAACCAAGGTGCCAGCCAAATATGCGTGGACACATTCAAGATTGCATTCAGATCCCCCCATGCGGGCTGGCTCATTCCACTAATTATCTACTGCTTCGCCCTGACAACCATCCTAGGGTGGGCTTGGTTCGCTGAGCACACGTTCTTTTTTCTCCGGAAAAATCGCTGGCGATACTACTACCGCATAGCATTCATCACCGTGATTTCCGTGGGCGCCTTTATGCAGACTTCTCTGCCTTGGACCATCGCCGATGTGTGCATAAATGGCCTGCTTCTTTCCAACTTGTTCGCAATTTTCCATCTCCGCCGCCAGGTTATTTCCATTCACAGTGACGAAATGGAAGGAGTGGTAGGCCGACAGGGGCTCGAACCCTGAACCAATGGCTTAAAAGGCCACTGCTCTACCATTGAGCTACCGACCCACTGCCCCTGGAACCTAGGCGTGGATAATTTTGTGTCAATAAAGTTTTAAAAATTTTTATTGCCTTTATTCTGTAAATTGGTGAACTTTTGGTTTCAATAAAATGTTTGATTTTTTTTACCAATTAGAAAGAGAGATGGCGCGGCTAAAAAAGCAACGCAGAGACAACAACATTGTGGTAGCAAGCAGATTACTGCGGATTGTATTGGGAGAATTTTTCAAGGCGCTATCCGAGCAGCTTCTCTGTTTGTTTTACAAATTAGTACACCCTTTCACTTGGAGGAGGAAAAGTAGCGGTGAAGTAACCGCCAAGGATAGCAATGATAAACTCAAGATGGCGGTGCTGATTGCGGGTGGAATGGGTGACGCCTTAATGTATAGCTCAGTAATAAAAGCGCTGTCAAAGCGCATAGGATGCGACCACATAATAGGCGTGGTAAGTAATCGCAAAGATCAAGTTGACGTTTTACGGTTTATTTTTAGCGGTTTTCCCTTTGTAAATGTCTTGGAAAAAAGTAAGTTTTTACTTCAACGTTTCGCCAATAGAAAAATATTCTACGATGTGGAAATTGGGCTCAACAAAGTTACCACAATAATGAATTGCAATCACGAACTTGTTAAGCTCAAATCCCCGTGGCTAAGTAACTTTTGTGAAAAAAATGAAAAATTTAAACTAAACAATAAGAAATTTTTTGAGGGACCTTCGGTTCACGCTCTTGTAAATCAATGGGCTATTTTGCGCGAAATGACGAGGCTGCAGGTAGCGGATCAGTGTAAATTGCTGGGCATTGACTACGCTACTCACACATTCCTAAATTTAGATCCCGAGGGATTCAGCTTCTTGGAGAGCGCTGGATTGCGGGGAGTGAAATACATAACCCTTCAGCGGGGTGTTGGGGTTTGGGACAAGGATAAAGTTGAACTTTGGGATGGAGATGAAAAGTGCTCCACCGGTGCGGTCGCCACTAGTACAAGGATATGGCCGGAGAGGCATTATGAAAAATTTATAAAATTGTTTCACGAAGCTTATCCCGACGTAAAAATAATACAAGTCGGCGCCGACCAAGATCTTGGAATACCATTTTCCGGGATAGACTTGAACTTGGTGGACCAAACTTCCCTGCAAGAATCGGCGGCGTTACTAAAGTATGCAATATTTCACCTAGACGGTGATGGTGGCCTGGTTCACATGAAGAGGCTTTTAAATGGCCGTTCCATTGTGCTCCTGGGAACAACTCCCGCCAACCTGATCGGATATCCTGAAAATATTAATATTGCCGGCCCAGGGTGTAAAAGTTGGTGCGAATGGACAACCAGTGAGTGGCATAGAAAATGCTTGCGCGGCTTCAAAGAGGCACCTTGCATGGCTTCGATCACACCGGAAATGGTGATGGATGGCGCTCGTAAAATAATTGATAATTTGAAGGAACACTCCTACGAATCCGTGGATTGCGACCTCCAGGAAGATGAAATTGGGGATTTCGTCGGGAAACAGTTTCAAAATAGGGACATCGTCATCGCAGACATATTCAACAAGAGCGGCTGGGATTTGGCCCTCAAATTACGGAAAAATTTTAGCAACATTACGATGTTCAGGCTCGATTTTCACTATGATTCTTTTTCAAAAGCGGAGGAACTTGGCCTTAAACTGGAGTACGGGTGTCTCTACAACATCTCCATGGCAGATGATTCCTGCGATGCCGTAATTTGGCAAAATGGAGACCAGTCCGAGATGCGATTGGAATACATTTTAGGGGAATTATTCCGCATAGTGAAGCCCGGCGGACTGCTGATCATTTCCGGCATTACCATTGAAAGCGCAACTTTATCCGGCTTTGGTTTGCCCAGCACTCCGAAAAAAGTCCATGTGCTAAAAAAGCAACTCGCCAAAATTTAGATCCATCCACGGGCCCGGCATTTTGCTTTTCGATTCCCCATGGGAGAGTCTATGCGGGAGGCGAAAAAGGGTAAAAGTTTTAGGGAAATGCATGAAATACAATGGGCGAAGGGTAACCACATCAAAGTAAAAAAATTTATAGAATTCTTGCTAAAAGTTTTGGCTTTGCTATAATTCAAGCTCCAAAACATCAGTGTGGAGAAAATATGAAGGCAATTAATAATCCTCAGGAGCAAGTTAGTGGCAATGCGCAATTGGAGCCAAAGAGCTCCCCCAATCGCCCAATCTTAGATAGAACTCTCTCGGCTAATTACTTCCAAGATACAACGCAACAAACCTCATCGGTGGAGATTAACGATCGAAATGTTGCAAAGCAATGGGCAGTTGATGCGGTGCATTCCCTTGCAAGTGGGTGGCGGAAAAATGTTTTAAAATTTTGCCACCACTTTGGCCACAGGGCGGTGCTGTGGGTTTTAAACAGACTAGCCCCAGTAACCTTGGAGAGTTGTACCCCTGAGAATATTGAAAAATTAGCAAACAAAGATAAGAAAACACTGCTGCAGTGTGCCTCTGGGGAGGCCATAGGTCAATTGCTTTCCAGGGGAGAAAGGGGCAAGCAAGTTTTTTCAAGCCTATTTAGCACCGTGGAACCAGCGGATGTTGCATTGGCAAATAAGTGTCGCCCCTATCTCGATAATTTTCCTAATTTGAAGCTCGAATTTTCAAACAAAATAGGCACCTATCTCTGCGATTTGCCCCTTGAACAACTTAGGCAATCGCCGAATTCGGACAGGAAGTTTTGGCTGGAAAATGTCTCCGAAGAGAGTTTGCAGAGGCTCATCGGAGGAACACACAAGGATAGGCAAGTTTTTTCAAGCCTATTTAATGCGGTAAATTCAGAAGATGTGATTTTAGCGGATAAGTGCCTAAATTGCTGCACCGCTGCCAACGTTGAAAATTTATCGAATGACGATAAAAGGGCATTGCTGAGAAACGCTTCCGAAGAGAGCTTGCAAAGGCTTCTCAACGGAGGACAAGAGGGTAGGGTAGTTTTTCAGAGCTTGCTCAGAGCTACGGGACCGGGAGATGCGGCTTTGAGGGCTAAGTATTTGGAATATTATCTGCCGAGCAGCCTTGAAAATTTATCGAATGACGATAAAAGGGCACTGCTGAGAAATGCTTCCGAAGAGAGCTTGCAAAGGCTTCTCAGCGGAGGACAAGAGGGTAGGGTAGTTTTTCAAAGCCTATTCCAGGCCTTGAACCCGGAAGATGCAGCTTTGGCAGATAGGTGCTTTTCTTGCCTTGACCGTTTTCCCGGTTTGAAGCACTTGAAGTCTGAATTTTTAAGCGAAACAAACGCCTATCTTGGAAACTTGACCGCCGAGAAGGCTAGGTTACTCCCGGGCGCGGACAGGAGGGCCATATTGAAAAATGCTTCCGAAGAAGTTTTGCAAGATCTTGCTGATAAAGTTCCCGTGGGCAGGGAAATTTTTCAAACTTTACTCAATGCTTTGAGGCCCACGGATCAAGATTTGCAGCAGAAATGCTTACCCCATGTGCAAAGGGTCACGTCGCAGTCCATGCAAGCGGCAGCTTCCACGGCCCTGGAAAATTGGCGCAAAACAAATCCAAGCAAAAGGGCGAATGGTGAAAAAACATTCCTCGATAGTCGTAAAATGTGGCAGGGTATTGCAACCGCGATGGCGAGTAGCTGCTTCGATGAATCGGGAAAAATAGATCTCCTTAGGGCCAGAGCACTGAAATTAGCTGTGGAAGATGCCACTTTTTTCCAAGGCAAACCTTTTTCTGCGATCCCAGCCATGCCCTACATGTGCAAACAGATGTCCTGCACATTGGGGCATCTCATAAATGGTGCCGAAAGAAAGGATAGCTTGGCGGAGGTTTTGAACGAAGCAAATCAGCTCCAAGATGGTCAGCTTGGGACAAATGGGCGGAAAATTTTAGCTACTATGGCCGAAAATCAAGGATTTTCCCTGGGGCCGGGGGTGGCCATTCTGACCTCCTTTTTTTCACCGCACAGGCAGCGAGTCCTCCCCTCATGCACAATGAATTCCACAATTAATGCCGAAATGCGCAATAACCCCGACCGCCTAGCGAGGATGTATAGGCAAATATTGACCGGCGATACATTTAATTTGCCAAGCGGATACCTCGTCCATCAGCAATCGATAGGTGATAGGCACATTGCCATCGACCTAAGCAATGGGTATGAAGTAAAAAAAGACCAAATCCTCGACCCTAAATCCCAAAATATTCAGGCAACGGCGGGCATATTTCGGGACAGTAAGAATGCGAATGGGCTGCAAATTTTGATACACGACCTCAATGATGTATTTTTCGCCAACTTTTTCCAATCTTCTAAGTTTGGGAACAGGGGCCTGCAAGGCTATGGCGACAATAATTATGGCACAACGTTTATATATTTTGGCGTGAGGGGGTATGATAAAACATATTCTCCGAAAATTGATATTGCTGAGGAGGCCATTGAGTCCAACATAAGGACGCTGCAGGATTATGCGGCGAAGCAAAAAGCTGCCGGCATGCACTACATGCGCGTGTGTACGCGGCAGGAAAGTTCCGCCCACGATGAAAATATAGACATTGATGCGCTGCTAAATTTGAAGCTCCATGGGATGAAACCCGGCGAGCTGCACGTCATCGGTGATAGGAACTGGGGAAGTGGTGATGGGAGGTCCATGCACTTGGCCGTTAAAAAACATGAAACGCCTCCCCCCGCGTATTCCTTTCAAACCGTATATTCCGACGGCAAAATCAGCGCCTTAAACAGGCCTGACATTAAATCTTTCGAAGTTTACGACACCTCCGCTAGTAAAACCTACGGCCAATGGAAAATTGAACAAGATGGCAAAATAATTAGTGCTTGATGAGGGGTGAAAATTTAATTTTAGAAACAAAAATTTTACTTTTTTTTACTGTGGATATTTTTTTGGTAAAAAAATGCTAATTCCCTAGCGCCTCCTGGGTGCCCCTATCAGCTTTTTTATGAACTCCGCAGGAAGCTTATTTCTAATTAAAGCACCTCCTATGTGCCTCTCTCTTGCATTGGGATCCAATCCGAAATTATAGTACAATGTCCTGCCCTGGGCTTATATCCTCCGAACTTCCACAGTTTGCGCACAGTCTCCAGTAACAAAGTGTGCTAAAGCATGGAAGCCGCATTGTCCGTCATCTGGAACATGAAAAATGCGAAAGGTAGTATCGCCCACAGCTAGGGGATCATCGATTAAACCAACAATGCGGCATACCAGGTGGCAGCGATCCAGGAGCGGCTTCTTACTCTAAATCTAGCATTTCCTTAAGTGCATTTATCGTTTCCCCTACTCCAGCAGCACTACGACTTATTCTATCTGCGCTGTGAGGATGTATCCATATCGAAACTGAAACTTTATCCCCCTCACGATTAACATAATGCATTGTACCATGCGCACTATCCCCCGCCTTTATTTCTATTTTTAATTTTGCTTGATTGTCAAAAAGGTACTCTGCAAGGCCTTTGAAATCTTCTGATTTTATCATTCCTGCTGTTCCAATCTTATTTAACCAATTTTCTATCTTTTCATCTGCAATGCGAGTTGGAGGTAACATTTCCTCTGGAGGCGGCGGTGGCGGTCTGTCAACGCCTTTCGCTTTGCCTTTTTTTCGGAAAAGTGGTCCTTCAGCTGGAAGTACCGGAGGCGGCGGCGGCGGCAAATCTGGGCAGCGTATCCCACTAACTTCAATATTTCCTTCACTATTCCTGGTAGTTTCAATAGTATAACTCCTATGATCTCTCTCAAAGGTAATTGAGAAATCTCCTTGCGCATCACTTGTAAGTTTTTTCCGAATCGCACTTTCAATTGCAGCATCGGTAAAACCAGCGCTATTTGCACTTTTTCTAATACTAGCGGTTTTAAAGTAAATAACCGGCCCCTCTGTACCTTCGCCAATTAGTACACCTCTTCGAGGTATACTTTGCGCTACACTTCTAGTGCCAAAAGTAGCTTCTGCTTGCTGCCCTTGAACCGGTGTTTGATTTCCTACTGGCTCTATATTTTGTGAACTCATAATGGACAGAGTATATGAAAAAGGTACGCTGTTTCAAGCTTTTTTATAAAAAAATTCATAGTTGAAGAACTCTATTTAAAGTTAGCTCGGGAAGTGTAGGCATGCCTATTTAATCCGACTACATGTCACTCTCTGTTTTTTCCTTTTCCAAAGAAAAAAATTAATTTTCAATGTTTTCGCCTTCAATCTCAAGCTCGATAATTCTGCATAGAATTGAATTGCCTGTTATTCTATCCTCTGCGCTATAAGAATACCTTACATCTACTAGTCTGTCTTCTTCACAAAAAAAATACCGCCAATTACCATTGAATATAATACCCTGATCTTCCACAAACCTATTACTTATCCTTAGCCGTTCAGCTTTTGTAAGCTTGCTATGGAATTTATCTGCAACGTCCCGCGGGGCGGCACATGAAATTATTCCCGTTGAAAAAACTTCAACCATACCGCTGCTATCCATAGTGCTTCCTTGTTTAAATTAGGGAATTAGGGAAATAATCACATGATTTTTCCCTAACTATGGATTGCATAGCTTAATTATTTTGATATTGTCAATAAAAAACCAATCTTTTCTTACACAGGAGATATCTTTTCTTGCTCCATGCAAAAATTTTGCTCGACTTAAACTCCTTGTCATCGGTTTGGATAAATTTTCTAGCGCCTCATGGGTGTCTTTGCTAACTCTTCTATGAGTTTCTCCCCTGGTGCGTAAACATTTCCTAGAATTTTATCTCCCAGTGGCGTGGCGAGCGGCATAGGAATTATCAACATTAAGGCCGGGACTGTAGCTTGCCCACGCATCTGGCTCTATGATCATCTTCGTCGGGCTTTGCTCAAGCGCTTCCACTCTAGCTTTAAGCCCCCTTGCCCGTGACATCGCCGCAGAGAGCTGTGGCCTCGTAAGCCCGCATTCCCCGTACATTGCCTCCAATTCTTTCAAATCAAGGGCCCTGATTACATTTCGCATTTCACTATCTATGAAGGGGGGCATGCCATAATTCCTTAGAGAAACTCCGTCAATGGCATATTCTCTTTGTCCATCGAATTTGACTAGTTGATCGGGGATGGAATCAGCAAAATTCCGCGGCGGTTTCGTTGGAAACGATAGGTCGTGGTCGATGCCAACTGGAAGATTTCCCACATACATTACGTTATCCCCATGTCTGTCCATCTGCCCAGTCAATATGTCCATGAGCTGCAACCATGTTTCGCGGCGAATGAATTCATTGTCGTAAATCAATATGTCTCTACCAGTACGCTCTTCCTCATCAATCACACTGCCAATAGTCTGTCCTTCTAAATATTCCATGGCAATGCAAGCTTTTCCATTTGCTTCTGCCGCTGATACCTCGGCTATCACGTGGGGTACTTCTACGCCTATAGATCTCCCCACTTCTGTAACCATACCCTGCAACTTTGAGGTGGCCAGATTACACCTGTAATTCCCACTTGCTACTCCGGTAATTCCTTGAGACAGAGCTGCATTTGCGATGCCTCCTTCATCTCCCGAATTGAATATCTTCACCACTATCGGTTCTTGTCCATTTTGATCCCTATGTATAAGGCACGCGGTACCGCAGTTCCCTGAGCCCAAAACTATTGCCGGAAGGAAGGACATTTTTTCCAGGCCTGATTGACCATTTATTTTGGCATCTAGCCATACTTGCGACTTTTCGATTTGCTGAGCTACGGTGCGACAAGCGGGAATATTGTCGCATTCATTTATTGAACGCGGGGGGAAGGGTGTTCGTTGTATCATTTTCGTGTTGCCACCCAATTGGGTTAATACCGCTTTTAGCGCCAATATTTCATCCTGTGACAGGTCATTTTGCCGCATAAATTTCTCCACATCACCCAACGCAGAGCTTATTTCACCCATGCGTGAATTTATTTCCCTACGACTTACTGTTCGATGGGTAAAATTAACAATGGGTGTGACGATGGCGGCAACCCTCGATCTTCTGTCACTCTTTCTATCAATTTCAGCAACTTCTGCTGAAATTTCGGCAATATGCTTAGAAATAGGCCGCTCCTTCCTGTGAATAAATTTGCGTACCGGTTGTCTTTCGCTTGAACCCAATGGGGTATAAAAAATTTCAACTTTGACATTTTTGCCGAATAAGCCTCCGCGATGCGCCACTACTTCGCACTTTCGATCATTTATTAGCAACTCCGTTTTTACTTCCCCCGTTCCTTCTGCGCGTACTCTGTCGCATAGGTCGTCCATTTCATGCTGAATTACATCCATATCCAGTTTGCCAATTTCCGTGGAAACTTCCTGTAAGTTTGCAGCAATGCTTCCCTTATCGTAACCAAATTCGCCCACTTTTACGCACTGCCTCGAATTCAGTGGGGCACATGAAATTTTAACAGTAACAGCCTCTTCCCCAAATAAATCAAGGTAAGGGCTAGCCTCTACTTGGCACATCCTCCCGTTTATTTCTACTCTCCCGCTTTTGGTGCGCGAATCTGCCGTAGCGCTATTGCACAACGCCCAAATATTATCTGTCGCATTCATAATTAGTAAAAATTGAATGTATAAATTTGCCAAATTTTTACAAGAAAAAATTTAACTATTTTGTGCTCACCTTACTTTTTTAGCTTTTTTTCGCATGT
>JAISBD010000008.1 GCA_031266345.1 Puniceicoccales bacterium
TTTTTTTTGGCTCCCAAAGCCGGACTGCAAAGGTGAGCGATGCCGCTTTTTTAACTTATGAAAATTATTTAAATTTATATAATAAATTCCATGAGTGGGAAGGGGGATGTAGCTAAACCTTTCGCGGAATGGGTCGCTGGAAAGCGCTCAATCTTGAACGATTTGTTTCCCGGAATCACCCAGAACATGAATTAAATTTCATTAGATCAAGCCCTTCCATAGGCAAAACTTTCCCGGGAAAATTTCCTTTTTTTTGGCTCCCAAAGCCGGACTGCAAAGGTGAATGCTGCCATTTTTTAATTTGTGAAAATTCTTTAAATTTATATAATAAATTCCATGAGTGGGAAGGGGGTATAGCTAAACCTTTCGCGGAATGGGTCGCTGGAAAGCGCTCAATCTTGAACGGTTTGTTTCCCGAAATCACCCAGAACATGAATTAAATTTCGCTAAATCAAGCCCTTTCGCAAGCAAGATTTTCCCAGGAAGATTTCCTTTTTTTATTCCAAAAGCCGGACTGCAAAGGTGAGTGCTGCCATTTTTTAACTTGTGAAAATTCTTTAAATTTATATAATAAATTCCATGAGTGGGAAGGGTGATGTGGCTAAACCTTTCGCGGAATGGGTCGCTGGAAAGCGCTCAATCTTGAACGATTTGTTTCCCGAAATCACCCAGAACATGAACTAAATTTCATTAGATCAAGCCTTTTCGCAGGCAAAACTTTCCCAGGAAAATTTCCTTTTTTATACATTCGTTTACACCTTTGCTTTTCCGGGAAGCTCAATGTACTGCATGCGGGAAATTTCGCCAGCGTGGCACCGGCACAGCTGCCCGCCCCCCACCAGTACTCTCTGCAAGACAGGACAGATATGTACCGCAAAGCATTCGAATTGATGAAGGTAAACAAACTGGATGGCGAAACTGAGCTGAGCCGCCTCGATAAGTTATTCGCCATGAAGTGAGAAACATCCTCTAAAAAAAAGGGGAGCAACTTGCCCCCTTGCTCGCAGTTCGCTTAAATGAACAGCTGCGGAGTCACTCAGTGGTCGTTGTAGTGGCCCAGGCACTGTTCAAAGCGTACTTCATCACTGCTTATTATTCTATAAACAAGTCGATTTTTTTTATCAATTTCTCGGGAATACCACTTGCCACCCCTATGCTTCAACCGCTCTGGACGCCCTAAACCCGTGGTTGGATGCTCTAAAACATCGTCAATTAACCGATCTATGATACTAACCTGAGAGGGATTTTTTTTATAAAGTTTCTTATACTGCCTCGCAAACTTTAGGGAAATATCTTTGTTATATGTCATTCCATATTCCCCGCTAATGCTACTTCCTTCAACTTAACGAGAAGAGCATGCACTTGCTCTTTCGTTTCGCAACGATAACCCCGTCCCGCTGCAAAATCTGCGTCAGATTCCTGTTGTATTTCATCGAGGACATCCAGGTTATAAGTTTGGCCGCTGCCGTCCTGATAGAAGTGAATCTTGGATAGGTCGTGGCCCTTTAGGGCGTGTCGGAGCATGCCCGCCAAATATTGAGCAATGGTGACGTTCTCCTCCTTCGCTTTGGCCCTAATTTTCCGAAACACACCCCTATCGAGGTCAGTCTCACTCAAAATAAAACTCTTCGCTGTAGTAGTCATAGTGGTGATATATGATAACAAGCTGGGAGGGAAGTCAAGGAAAAAACAAGCATAATTTTGCAACTAGTTGCAAGTCTGGTAATAGCAGTAACTTAATGGCAAAAAATACGAAGAGGAGGACAGCGGTACTGTGACCAGCGCCGCTGTCGCTAGGATGTTCCACTCGGCCATATAAAATTTCAATGAGCCTTTTGTAAGGGTAAGAGAAGTAAGAGAAAGTTGAAAAATATATAAAAAAACGAAAATTCACCGTGTTTTTTTAGGAAAAGTATGCCAAATTTCGCTAGATTAAGCCTTTTCGCAGGCAAAACTTTCCCAGGAAAATTTTCTTTTTTTACACTTTCGTTTACACCTTTGCTTTTTCGGGAGGGCTCAATGTACTGCGGGCGGGAAATTTCGCTAGTGTGGCACCGACACCGACACCAGCTCCCCACCAGTACTCCCTACGGGACAGGGCAGACATGTATTGCAAGGCATTCGAATTGATGAAGATAAACGAACTAGACGGCGAAACTTAGCTGAACCGCTTCGATAAGTTATTCGCCATGAAGTGAAAAACAATTTATTCCCCTTGCTCGCAGTCCGCTTAAATGAACAGCTGCGGAGCCACTCAGTGGTCGTTGTAGTGGCCCAGGCACTGTTCAAAACGTACCGTGTTGTCACCCAACATACTGTAAACAAGCCGATTTTTCCGATCGATGTGGCGAGACCATACCTCTTTCGCTTTATGCTTCAGCCGTTCCGGACGTCCTATTACACCGCGAGGCTGCTCCAATGTAGCTGCCACTAATTCGTCCACCTTGGAAGCCAAACAAGAATTTGATTTACAAAGACCATCGTATTCCCTGTCGAACTTTGTGCTAGTTTCATACCTAAGCATGCTGAGCTAGTTCCCTTCTTGATCTTGATTCAGCAGCATTTCTAATGCTCCTTAAATGAGCGAGCAATTCTTCTTTGGAATGGCACACCGTCGTTTCGTTAATCCTGCCGCAGATTCTGCATCGGATTGTGCAAGCATTTCATCGAGGAAATCCACATTATAAGTCTGGCCGCTGCCGTCCTGGTAGAAGTGGATCTTGGATAAGTCGTGGCCCTTTAGGGCGTGGCGGAGCATAGCGGCCAAGTATTGAACAATGGTGACGTTCTCCTCCTTCGCTTTGGCCCTGATTTTCCGAAATACGCCCCTATCGAGGTCAGTCTCACTCAAAATAAAACTCTTCGCTGCGCTAGTCATGGTGGTAATATATAATAGCAAGCTAAAGGGAAGTCAAGGAAAAAATAAGCATGATTTTGCAACTAGTTGCAAACACGGTCAGAGAAGGAACTTAAGGGCGAAAAATGCGAAGAAGATGTTCTACGACAGTGTGACCAGCGCCGATGGAGCATGCTCCCAGTCTGCCTCCCGCCGCATGTGCTCCGCTTTCTCCTCCGCAGTTAGCGGCATCACTTGCCCCTCCTTCCAGCAATAGGGGGACTGCTCCTCTGATTGTGTGCCGCTTACGCCCTCGCTTACATTTTCTTTATTCATATTGTAATTTCTTGTTAGTTAAAGTATTAAAGTACCAAGATGCTAAAGTATTGTTCTATTTTTTGCCGCTAAAGGTAAGCTGGAATCCTCACTTGAGCGATGTTTTCACTTGGCCCTAGACTAGCATTTTTTTACCAAAGATTTACCAAAGAAAAATGTTCACAGCAAAAAAAATGTAAAATTTTGCCTCTAAAATTAAGTCTATATTTACATATTTTTAAATGTGTAAGAGAAATTTGTGACCGGTCAAATCCATTAAACTTTTCCATGCATCTTTTGGCAAAATTTCGGAAGCTTTCACACCGCCCTTTGCTTTATTTTTTCTCTCGAAATGAAAAATGAAGCAATATTGAAGCAATGAAACTTTTCTAATGTTTATTTTTCGTTTCCCCCGATCCCTGGGAACCCTGTGTTTAAACGGATTTCAGCTGTGGCACCCCCACGGGGAATCGAACCCCGGTTACTGGAATGAGAATCCAGTGTCCTAACCGCTAGACGATAGGGGCAGCTGTGGTAGTTGTTTTGCAAGAAGCAAGCCCAGTGTCAATATAAAATGGCATGATTTTTGGGCAGTTGTTTTTCAATTTTGGCAAAATTTTGCTTTTTTTATTATGGTTGGGGTGCATAAAAAAACCAACAATAGCGTTAAAATTTGCTGCTACGCAGCGAATTGCCTCAAAAAGCGCGCACCACTCTGATTTTTTGGCAGTTGTTTTTCAATTTTGGCAAAATTTTGCTTTTTTTATTATGGTTGGGATGCATAGAAAAGCCAACAATAGCGTTAAAACCTGTTGCTACGCAGCGAATTACCTCAAAAAGCGCGCACCATTCTGATTTTTTGGCAGCTGTTTTTCAATTTTGGCAAAATTTTGCTTTTTTTATTATGGTCGGGATGCATAAAAAAACCAACAATAGCGTTAAAATTTGCTGCTACGCAGCGAATTGCCTCAAAAAGCGCGCATCGTTCTGGTAAAACAAACGGATGTCATCCACGCCGTACATAAGCATCGCTAGGCGTTCAATGCCAAATCCAAACGCATATCCGCTCCACATATTTGGGTCATAGCCGACCGCGGAAAATACTTTGGAGTGAACCATGCCACAACCGGCAACCTCCACCCACTGGCCACTCAATTTTCCCATGCTTGGTAGGCGAAAATCCATCTCGAAACTTGGTTCGGTAAATGGGAAAAAACTCGGCCTGAAACGTATTTCGCACTTCTCCCCCAGTAACTCCTTAAAGAAAAAATCCAACACAGATTTTAAATCAACAACGCTTATGTTTTCATCAACGACGAGACCTTCGCACTGGTGAAAATTTGCACTGTGGGTGGCATCCATGGTATCCCGCCTAAATGTTCTCCCCGGTGAAATGATGCGCAGCGGTGGTTTTTCGGCCAACATGGTGCGGATCTGGACCGTGGAAGTTTGCGAGCGCAAAATATAGTCCTCATCGCCGTGCTTCGCCACATTTTTAACGCGCAAATCGCCGTGAAAATAGAGCGTGTCTATGGCATCGCGCGCCGGATGGGATTCGTCCATGTTTAGGGCATCGTAGCAGTACCATACCGTCTCAACCTCCGGACCGAGCGCCACGGTAAACCCAATCCTGTGAAAAATCTCGGCCATCGCTTCCTGCATTGCCGAAAGTGGATGTAGGGCGCCGCGCTTAGCAATCGGCATGGATGGGTCAATCTCTGGCCCCAATACATCCAGCAGCTCAGAATCCTCCAGCGCGGATAATTTTTCTGCAAAAACCCCTTCCAAGCATGCTTTGCAATTATTTACCAACTTTCCAAGCCTAGGTTTCTCCTCCTTGCTCGCCGAAGCCAGCATAGTTAAAAGGGTTTTTATTTTTCCGCTTGGCCCCAAAAAGTCCGCCTTCACCTTCTCGAAGCCGGCGTGGGTCGATACACCGCCCAAATGCACTTTGGCTTGCTCAACGAGCTCCTCAAAATTGTGGTCCACTTCAGCAAAATATTAAAGTTAAAGTACCAGCCAACTTACGCAGAAACCCGCTGGACAGCCTGTTTTGCTTTTTCAACCAGGGTCCTGAAAACGGTATCGTCGTGAATCGCAAGCTCGCTCAACGATTTCCTATTTAGCTCAATGCCCGCTATTTTCAGACCATTTATAAGCCTGTTATAGGGTAAACCGAGCTCGCGGCAAGCGGCATTGATGCGCACTATCCACAATTGGCGAAAATCCGTTTTGCGCCGCTTTCTGTGCCGATAGGCAAATTGGCCGGCACGCCAAAGCGCATCCTTGGCATAGCGAAACAGCTTCGATTTTTTACCGAAATACCCCCGAGTCTGCTCTAAGACTCGCCTGCGACGCTTCTTTGTCGCCACCATATTAGTTGATCTTGGCATGTTTACCTCTCTTTACTTTGTCCACGTGGTCGCCTCCACCACTCCGGAACTGATTAATAACTCATAACCCCGCTGCAATCGCATACCTCACCTGTGCTGCCATGCCAGAACCCAGTCCCCTACTCGCACCTGCCGCTTTCAACTGCCTGGATGACTTGTATCGCATCAGGTGCCTATGCCCGGGTGCGTGCCTTAAAATCTTACCGCTCGCCGTAATTTTAAACCGCTTCGCAAATGCTTTTTTAGTTTTTTGCATAGAAATCCTCTCCTATTCACCGCAGAGCACAATTCAAAAATCCCCCGCTGTCAATAAAAATAATAAAATTTCGCAGGGGCTTACCGATTTTGGGAACCGGGAATTAAAGGAGAAAAGACAAATTTTAGTGGCGCTTTTTGGGCGCTTTTGAAACTTTTGCCCTTGGCTGACTGCTACGCATTTTTTTGCAACTCACGAATACCGGTGCGGATTCTTTTAAAAGGACGGCTTTGTTGATCACTACTTCCGCCGCTTCCCGCTGCTTTGGCGCGCTATACATTACATCGAGCATGAGCGATTCCAGTGTTGCCCGGAGTGCGCGGGCACCGGTTTTCATTTTTAGGGCATGCTCGGTAATTTCATCGATCGCATCATCGGTGACTGTAAGCTTGACGCCGTCCATGGCGAGCAGCTTCGCATACTGCTTTATTAGCGCATTTTTTATGGACAGCAGCACCTTTTTGAGATCATCTTTTGTCAAATTATCCAGCACCGATACCGCCGGTAATCTGCCGACAAATTCCGGTATGAGGCCGAATTTTATCAGGTCTTCCGCTTGCAAAGAATGCAAAATATTTTCAGATTTCCCCCCAGATTTTTCGTCATTTTCCACATTGAACCCGAGTACTTTTTTCCCGATGCGCTCCTTTACAATTTTATCCAAGTCGCTGAACGCACCCCCGCATATGAACAGAATGTTCCGCGTGTTGACCGCGATATATTCCTGTTCCGGATGTTTGCGGCCACCCTTCGGCGGAACGCTGCAAATTGTCCCCTCAAGCATTTTCAATAGTGCCTGTTGCACCCCTTCGCCGGAAACATCTCGGGAAATTGAAACATTATCCGTTGTTCGCCCGATCTTGTCGATTTCATCAATGTAAACAATGCCGCACTCGGTTTTCTTAACATTATAATCCGCCGCCTGTATTAGCCGAAGGATTATGTTTTCCACGTCCTCGCCGACATAGCCGGCTTCTGTGAGCGTGGTTGCATCGGCGAGCGCAAATGGGACGTCTAGAGCCTTGGCAAGCGTCCGAGCGAGGAGCGTTTTGCCGCATCCCGTTGGTCCAACGAGGAGGATGTTGCTTTTCTCCACCTCCACGGCACGCAGGTCCTCCGGCACTTCATATTTGCAGCTGCTTTCAGCCAAACCTTCGCTGGATAGCCGCTTGTAGTGGTTATAAACGGCAACGGACAGCGTTTTTTTTGCAACCTCTTGCCCGATGATGTACTCATCCAATACCGCTTTTATTTCGGCTGGACTCTTGCAATCGAACTTGAAAGTCTCGCTTTGCTGCTGAGGGTCCACCACTTCCAATTTAGCTCCATCGGATGATTCTCTATTTCCGAGGCATTCCTGGGAAAGTGCATCCACGCACATGGCTACGCATTGGTCACATATGAAAGCGCCATTGTCACCGGCAATAAGCCTTTTAACTTCGAATTGTGAGCGGCCGCAGAAGGAACATTTGCTAAGTTTTACCATAGGACAATGCGAAATCAAATCGCGAATGGGTGTGCTGTCAAAAGATTTTTCCGATAAGTTTTGAAAAAGTGTCGATTTTCCATTAAACTTCTATCAATGGATGACAGTAAAATAAAAATTACGCTCAATGGGGAAGTTTTTGAATTTGATGAAAAAATTCTCCTGCTGGATGCCCTGGCACAGGCAAAAATCGAATTGCCATCCCCCTGCCACCATGACCACTTATCCCAAGTTTGTTCCTGTGGGCTGTGTTTGGTTGGGCTCAGGACAAGTGCAACCGTACCTTGGGTAATCGGACTGGCCTGCATGGTTACCATCAAAAATGGCATGGAAGTCGACACGGAATGCCCCCAAGCGGCAGAGTTGCGAAAATCCATAATCAATGCCTACCTCCTTAAGCACCCCATGGACTGCTCCCTCTGCGACAAAGTGGGCAATTGCTTCCTCCATAAGTTCGCCGCACACACTAATTTTCGCGGATTTACACGCCTCATGGGCAGGCACTATTGGCGGAGAAGTTTGAGAAAATTGGGGGAAAAAATCGCAATCGATGATGAAAAATGTATTTTTTGCGGCCGCTGCTTGAGATTTTGCCAGGACATACTCGGCGAAGAAATCCTGGGAAAAATAAAAAATGAGCGTAACTCGGAGGAAATAAACCTCTATCCCGGAAAGGATTGCGATAGTAATTATTCCCTAAATTTGGTGGAACTTTGCCCCGCCGGTGCCCTGGTTGATCAGGTTTCCGATTACGACCAGCTGGCTTGGGATCTGCACCACACCCCCAGCATATCACCGGAAAGTAGCACCGGAATAAATATTTATATCCTGCACAGCAAAAAATATGTGCACAGGATAGTGGCTAGGCGCAACGATAGTGTCAATGAAACATGGATAACCGACTCCGCCCGTAATTTGGTGAATATACTAAAGCCCAGCCAACGCACTGCCAAAGTTATGTGCAACGGGGGGCGGGCGGATATCAGGGTGACGATAGCACTTGCCGTAGACAAGATTTTGCGCAGCGGCAGCAATACTTACATCCTTTGCTCCGGTGCAACTAGCCTCGAAGACCAGTTTGTTTTGAAACAACTTTTAGATGCGCTATCGGCGAACATGTCCTTGGCAAATGTGTACTTCCTCAGGCGCAAGGGCAAGGGCGATGATTTTCTGATCTCGGATGACCCCTACCCCAATTGCGCCGGTGCAGAAATTATGAAATTATCCCTAGAATTCAATACCCATGAAAACTTAGGTGCGTTGTACGATCTGGTTCAAAGCGGCACCTGCAAAAATATCATATGTGTGTACGAAGACCTATTCGCGGAGAGGGTTAATGGGGAAATTTTCAACGGCATACCAATCACTTACATCGGTCACCAGAATAATAAAACTGCGCGAACTGCCGATTTTGTTTTCCCCGTGAAAACGATATTTGAGAGGACCGGCACGTTTGTGAACAAGGATTATATCTTGCAAAAATTTTTCCAAGCTGTGCCGGCCCCATCAAAAAGTATTCTCGAATGCTGGGAAATCCTATCCCTAATAATGAATACGCACAATCGCGAAAAAACTGCTGACTACTTAACCAGGGAAGAAATATGGAAAGATTTGTCCAATTTTATCGAGGTTTTTAGGGACATTAACTTCTCCGAGGTACCATTAAATGGCCTGTTGTTAAAAAAAGATTAAATTTTTTATTTTTTTTGTTGCAAAGTCGAAACTCAATCCCATTATACAATTTACAACCGTTAGGAAGTGCGGTTTAGTTAGGGGAGAGCGGACTGATTTTATATCAGTCCGCTGTTTTTTTATAAAAAAAGTTCAAAAAATTTTCCGCCATTCAAATGCTTGCCAAGCGCTCCTTCACCGATTAGCGTTGCCCCAGTGATTGCCGACTTGCACATGTCGAACTATTCGACCCTGGCTGAACCAAAGTTACTGCTTGCCACGCAGAAAATTTGTGCGCTTTTAATCAAGCGCGGCGGCTATCCCCATTTTGTTGGCGGCTGTGTCCGCGACGCTCTCCTGAACATACCCGTTGCGGATTTTGACGTGGAAGTATTTGGGCTAACTTTTGACCATATTCAAAAAATTTTGATTCCCGAATTCAATTTCACGGTGCAGAAGTGTGGGTTACAAAATGGCACATCTTTCTGCATAATAAAGATTTCTGGCTTCAATATCGACATCTCCGTTCCCAGGATGGAAACGCAAATCGGCCCAAAGCACACGGACTTCCACATTCAGCAATTGGAGAAATGCGATGTGGCGGAGGCTGCAAGCAGGCGAGATTTTACGGTCAATGCCATATATTTTAATGTTTTCAGCAACGAAATCTGCGATCCCCATGGAGGAATTAGGGACTTGCGGGACAGGATACTGCGCAATGTCAGTGCCAAGTTCAGCGAAGATCCTCTGCGAGTTTTGCGCGGGATGCAGTTTGCTGCACGCTTTGGTATGGTTGCCTCGGATGGGGTTATTGAATTGGCTAATGAGCTGACACCAAACGAGTTATCTCCGGAACGCGTATTTTGCGAATGGAAAAAACTCATAGTATTCGGCGTAAAGCTGTCCATGGGACTGCGCTTTTTGAAGGATTGCAAATGGACGCAGTTTTTTCCAGAAATTGACGCCCTAATCCACTGCGACCAGGATCCTTACCACCACCCGGAAGGCAATGTATTTGAGCATACTTGCCTGGCACTTGACTTGTATGCGGCAGACAGAACTGGCAGCCGCGAGGACGACTTGGCCGTTGGCTTCGCGACACTGTGCCACGATTTTGGGAAGCCGCAGACGGCGACCGTGGATGAGCGCGGCATTCACCACTACGGCCACGGTGCCGCTGGGGTTCTTCTGCTAAGAAAATTCCTCGGAAGCATGCGCGCACCGAAGCGGCTTATCTCTGATGTGGAGGTACTTGTGAAACACCACATGGCCGTACGGGATATCTTTAAAAAAGTTAGCGGTCGGGAACCGGCCCTACTGCGGTTGGCAAATGATGTTGGGAGGTTAGATCGCCTCGCCCGCCTCTGCAAATACGATGGAAATGGGCGCGGGGGCTGCTGGGGGCCGGAGCAATATGAAGTGGAGGAGGCATTTTGGCTTGAAAAAACGGCGAGCAAACTGGGAGTCCTTCAAAGTAAACCTGCCCCCATCATCCTTGGCCGAGATTTGCTGGCCCTAGGCTTGCCACCCTCGCCAAAGTTTAGCGAAACCCTAAGTCTGTGCTTCGAGGCCCAGCTGGATATGAAATTTTCAAATCACGGGGAAGGGGTAAAATTCTTAAAAAATATTTTGCAATTGACTTAGGCTGGTAAATGAGGGATCATGGGCGACATATGTGGCGTTTTTGTCTGTATTTTTTGATATTTCCGCTCGTTGCCGGATGTTCACCATTTACTAAGCAGCACCATAAGCCCACTGTTACGCTCATTTCAAATGGGAACGAATGCGATGTTTCATATCTACCTAAGCCGCTGCCAGTTAATAAGTTTGACCCCTTGCAATCAGCTTATAATTACGCAAAATCGGACATCGTTGCCTCCATATTTTTTGACTTTAACAGAGCTTACATCGATAAAAAAAGGATGCCGCAAATAGAGGCGGCGTCAGATTTTTTTTTAAAGAATCCAAGCTTAAAAATTCTCGTAATTGGCCACTGCGACCACTTCGGCACAGCTGCATATAATAATTTACTTGGCCATCGCCGAGCGGAAAATGTGAGGACAAAATTACTTCAGTTTGGCCTCAGTGAAAGTCGCATTGTCATTGCTTCCGTCGGCTCCGAGCAAGCTGCGGAGGGAAGCCTAGATAAAAACGCCACCCTCATTGACCGGCGGGCGGACATAGTACTATTTCGGCCGGTCCACACCTCCCTGCCTACCTCAGGCGAACAGGATGATGGCGAAGTAGCCGAAGATTAGTTGCGGAATATTGAAGTGTAGGAAAGTTGGCACCACCGAGTCCTTGAAATGGTCATGTTGCCCATCAACGTTAAGTCCCGTAGTAGTCCCCAGCGTTGAATCCGAAACCACCGAACCCGCATCTCCGATAACCCCAGATACCGCTAGCACGAGAAATGTTGCCTCTGCATTGAGGCCAATCCTTTGGCAAATTGGCACAAATATCGCTGCTAAGATTGGAACCGTCGAAAAGGATGACCCAATGCCCAGGGTAAGTATCAACCCAATGATCAGCATCAAAATTATCGTCAAATGGGTATTTTCAGCTGTTATCCCCAGCAGCATATTCACAAGGCCATCCACAGCCCCCGTTTCCGATAGAACGGCCGAAAATCCGGCGGCAATTATCATGATCATCCCTATGGAAGCCATCATTCCAAAGCCCTGGACTGCGATCTTGTCCGAATCTTTCCACCTTATCGTGCCCGATATTAGTAGCACAGAAAATCCTGAAAGCGCCCCAATCACCATGCTCCTAAATGCTATCTGCATGGCGAGCATGGCCACCACGGATAGCGTGCCAAATAGCACTGCCCTGGTGCTGACAACACCTTCAGACTTGGCCCACACTTGTTTCTCTTCGTAGAAGCGCGGCTTCCCGTATGAATACAATGCCAAAATTAAGCCGAGAAACATTCCGAGGGTGGGAATCGCTGTGAGCTTTACGATGCCAATGTCCGATAGCGCAAGGGGAACCCCGTGGGCTTTCATATTTCCCAATACTATCTCCCGTAAAAAAATTTCCCCAAACCCAAATGGTAAGCAGCTGTATGTGGCAACGAGACCAAAGGTGATTACGCACGCTATCGACCGCCGATCCAAGTGCATCCTATTGAATAGGGCCAGAAACGCCGGTACAACAATGGGAATAAAAGCGATGTGAATTGGGATGACTGTCTGCGACGCGATCCCACAAAGTAATAGGAATATCACCGCACGGCGAATTTCTACTTTCGGCGAGAGTTTATGGCAGGAGTTGGTGATTTTTGAGGCTAGAAATTCTGGTAAGCCGATGCTGGTTAGCCCCACCGCAAACATGCCCAGCAACGCGTAGCTAAGCGCAATGTTGACCCCACCGGCGATCCCCGATGAGAAAACTTGCAACACATGCCCCAATGGCATTCCCCCAAATAGACCCGCCGCAATTGTGCCGAAAATCAAAGCCAGAGGCACGCTTAGACCGCTCAAACTAAGTGCGGTTATGAGGACGATGCCCAAGCACACCGGATTCATGAAAAAATGCAACACTGCAACCATTCTATGGTGAGTCGTACTATGCCATCACCATGTGTCAAGTAAAATTTTCACCCCACCCAGTCTCCATGTTTTCCCTTGAAATCTTCGTTCCCTAAGGGGAAATATTTCATCCACTGCGGTGAAAAATAGCCTTTCAAAATTTTTGCTTCTAAGAAACTAAGTGGAGGGTTTATAAGGATATAAAAGGAGGCTACTCTTGTGTAGGAGATTGATATGTAAGGGATTTTTTTGCACCGCTTATTTCGATATTCCTTCTCATGAGAAGACTAGCTTGCCTAGCCATAGCCTCACTTTGAGAGACTAGTATCTGCCCCTGCAGTGCAAAAGTTTCTCGTATGCTTTCATCGGCTGCATCTATCCTTGCATTGCAATCCGCTTTAGTTTTTTCAACTTCTTGGCGTGATGCTTCAGCGTCGGCCCTAGCTGCTTCAAGCTCCTGCTCTTTGGTTGCCAATTGCTCTGAAAGGTCAGCTATCCTAGCATCCTTGCTTTCCAGAGCTTGAGCCTTAGATTCCACTTGCGATTGCAGTTCGCCCATGTGTGCAACATCTCTTTCCCCCTGGTCATAGGCATATTCATTTAAATTTTCAATGGATGCCTCTTGTTTTGCAACTTTTGCATTTAAATCGGTGTTTTCTGCTTCCAATTGCGAAATTTTCGCATTTAATCCTCTGACGTATTTGTAACCATAGTAAGTTGCTATGCCCAAACCGGTCACAGCTACCGCAACTCCAACCGCAACTGGATGGGCAGCAATAATGTCAGGTGCTTTGACCACTGCACTGACCGCTGCCGTTTTGACAGCTACTAAGGCGCTTCCAATTGCTGAAACGGATGCCTTGGTTAACCCCTTAAGGGATCCAAACATTGATCCGGCAAATCTGCCGATCGGTGAGAAAATTTTTCCAGGTTGAATCATTTTTTCCAAATTTGGCACCACTGGTGCTGGATTTGGCATTGGCCTTGGTGTTATTCTTACCAAATTTTCTGCATTCATATTTCTCTCCTTTTAAACCTTACTAAAATGCCTCATTATACCTGGCTTTGAATATAAAGCAAGATTTTTTTCAACCATGTTGGCCTCCCCAAGTCGCTTTTCCCATTTGTATCCCTGTCCAATTTATCAATTCCTCCCTTCTCTTTGATTTTTGCGCATTAGTTAAGCCTTGACGGAGTGTAAAATTTTTATAACATGCCCCCCACTATGAGTGTAAGCGTAAGCGCAACAGGGGGAGGAGAGGTATCCTTTGATGTTAGGATCCCAGCCAATATAGTTCTCGGCGAGGTTCATAGAGATTCCGGATTGGAGGGGGCTTCCATAAAAGATGTGAACGAGCAGGTCAGGGGCTGGCTGAATGACGAGGATTTTGCGGATTTTGCCGAACAAATGGGGCATCCCAATCTTGCCAAAGTCGCCAAACACATGGTAGATGTGGAAAACATTGAAAACTTCATGGAGGGGTATGTTGGCGGCGATCCTAGCAAGGCTACTAGAAGACTCGATGCTCTCTTTGATGGCAAGCCCACAACGTCCGTGAAGTTATTCTATGGCAGTAGTAAACCGGGAAGCGGAAAGGGCCACGCCACCAACATATCCGTCGTTTATAATGAAGATACAAGCACATGGGACATTTCTTTCCATAACACAGGTTTTGGGTTAAATGAAAGCAAAACACACAAGGAAGGCGAAGTAACAATGGCCCCCTGCGCCTATACTTTTAAGGGATTGGATGGGGAAAAGGCTAAAAAAGTATTGGAGCAGATTTACCAAATTCAAAAGGCACCCTCCCCGGATGAGTACATCAAGCGCTGTGACTCACTATATGGCGGAGTAGAATGTGGTATTGGAATCTATGGAAGCCCCCCGATTGTCAAGCCTGAAAATTTCCCTGCAAAGGACAGTCAAAGCGCACTATTTATGCGGGCGCAAGTTGCGGGAAATTGTACCTATGCGTCGCTCAATGCCATGCTGCGCTACATGGTGCTCAGGGAATATGGGGCCACGGGAGAGGGGATTAGGAGTGAGAAGGGTAAAGAGGCTTCCCGAGCAGTGCGTATGCTGGATTTTTACTGCCGGATGAAAAGCATGGAGGCCGCCTTTGCGGAGCTAGCTCCAAAGTTAGGAGAGTCAGCAGATGAAGACATGCAAAAGGTAATGTTTTTAGAGCGCTTGCTCGAAGCCAATGCCTGCTATTTTCAGAGAAACATCCAGAGGCACTATGGGGCAAAGGGGCTCCAAGGGAAAATTGACAAAGCAAGAGCGGAGGGCAATGGTACTGAAGTAGCAAATCTTGAAAAAAAACTTCAAAAGATTCACGCTAAGTTTCAAGAAATTCAAGGAAAATTTGACCAATGCAGGATGCAAATTAGCGAGGCTAAAGCACGTGGGAATGTTGCAGCCAGTGAAAATTACCGAAAATTAGAGATTAATGATCCGAAAAACACTGAGGGGATTATAGCGGCAATGCCCGATCCCGGAGTGAAAGCTGCCACCGTGAAAGTGGCCGATGTGGGAATAGACCCTGATTTGCAGAGATTTGACACTGCCTTGAAGGGAATAAAGGGCAAAATTGCAGATGGTACCCCAGGAGCAACTTGGCAGGCGGTGGATATGCTCGTGGAACTTTGCAAAGAATACAAGGTGTTTCATGGAACCCGACCAAAAGGAGAACCAAATTTTTTGGACTATGTCGGCAATAGCATCCGCTCCCTGATCCTGGATAAAAATTTTAAAGTCGACATCAGCGCCGCTCTACAAAGTGAACCCAATGTCAATCTCACCCTGCTGGAGAAATATCGTAACATTGCCGAATTTTTCTCGCTGCTAAAGACTAAGTCTGTGGGCGGGCATGAAGTTATATCCGTCGACGAGCAAAATGTACTCCTCACACTGCAGGCACAGACGCTGCAAATTTACCGGAAAGTGGCAAGGAGGCGCAACGGCGAATTGCAGAAAGCTCACCCGGAAATAGCAGAGTTAAAATTTGATCCTCGGGAATTGGTAATCCATGTTCCGGTACTAAAATCTACGGACCATTGCTATAGTAAGAGTTCCGTGGAGCGCAGGAATGAGCTGCTAAAGTTCTCAGAATCCGCAGACCCTCAAGGGGTTTCAAAGTTTGTTATTGGCAGTTCCGATCCAAAGCCACCCAGTTCTGCATTTAAAATTTTTAAGGCGCTTCTTGGAGAGGAAAAATGTGCAGCCTTAAAACAAAGCCATGATGCTTTACTTGACAAAATGAAAGGGACGGAAGGTGCCATAGAAAAAAATTTTGAGGCTTTAGCAGCAAATAGGAGGGGAATACTTCGGCTGCAAAATAAGGGTGGTATTATTGCGCACTTAAATGAGGTTAGGGGAAACTTAGAAGCGCGCAAAGATGAAATTACAGGGAAGTGTAACGAGCTAAAAGAAAGCATAGCTAATCTGAAGGAAGAGATTAAAGCTTTGAAGGAGGAAAGGGATAATAAAAAGAAAAGATTCAAAGAACACTTTGAACGCCCTGAGGACAGAGAGCAAGTGAGAAAAGAAATTTCAGAATTTAGAACCAAAATCCGTGACCTAGACGGAGAAAAAGATGCTAAAGAATACCTGCTAAGGCAATATCAGGGAGAGGATGGGAAAGAGGGGAAACTTTTTCAAATAGAAGAAGCTCTCGCGGCCATCGATGAAGAACTTGCTGAAGTCCAAAAAGTTCCCGAAGATACGAAAGAGCGCAACGCGCAAATTGGGAAATTGGAAGAAAAAAATCAAAAAATAGAGGAAAATCTTAAAACTTTAACCCGCCTGCTAGCATTGCAGTATGCCGCCCAAGAGGAATTTTTTAGGGGAGACAATAGTGGGGCGGGAGCAAATACAAGTTTTAATGATGATGCAATGGGTGGAATGCAGGACTGTACTATCAAGCGCCTAAGAAATTACACTGCACGAAGTTCGGAAGCCTCCGGAAGGGCGCTTGATTTCGTTAAAAAGCGAATAAGTTCATGCAATGGTGACGGCTTGTTCAAAGGTATAAAGGCCAAATATGAGGAAGTATTAAGCGAAGTAAAGACCAAACATGAGGAAGCATTAAGCAAATATGAGGAAGCATTAAGCGAATATAATAGAGCATTAAGCGAAGTGGCACCAATAACTGATAGGGCTAAGCCGTATGCAGTGACTACATCGGGGAAAAAGGGTCTTATTCAAACTTTTATAAGCACCAACAAGCTAGAGCTTGGAATTGAACAAGGGCAGCTTCCTGATGCAGCGGAAGACAAAGCTAGCGGAGCAAAGTTCTCAGATATCATGACGAGCGATGAGGCCATTTTAGCCGATGATTGGGGGAGCGAACTGAAGCTAGATGCTAGCGTTTTGCCCACTACCGGTGACTCGGTTGAATTTGACATAAGTATTCATTTGAAAAATTTAAGGGAATTACCCAAAGCGGGGAATGAATATGCCCGGGTTATGGCCAGTGCTATCGGCTATGATCCAAAATCGGGAAACATCTTTGAGGGGCGCTTTAAAAGTACCGCTAGGACGAGATGGCTGAACAAGCCAACGCCCTATGCCGTCTGCGGCCTGGGGGATATCGATCGCCTGGTTGCCCTCAACGAAGCGTTCCAGATGCTGCGCAGTGATAAGCCGTCTATGGCAGAGGATCGTCTTAACACATTAACCTTCGGTGAAGAATTTTCACCAAATCGGGGCGACCAATTTGCCCAATTGGAGCCTTATTTTGATGAGAAAGCTGCGCCTAAGGAGTTTAGAAAGTGTAAAACGTGCAACCCCGAAAATAGCGGACCAGCGAAAATGCCCGGAGAAGGAGCATTGAAAGAGATAGGCAATTTGAATACCGCTTCCCCTGGGCAGGAATCTGGGCGCAACGCAGCCATTGTCACTGCGGAATCATCCGATATCGTAAGCAACCTGAGAAAATGCAACATTGAAAACACAGATAACCCCATGGACCGGGTGATGTCCGTGCTCGCCGTTATCGGCAATGACCCCCACTCTTTCCTCCTCCAATTGAAGAGAGAAGGGGGTGAAAATAAAGGAACTGGACAAATGGTGATGGCGCTGCTAGCCGCCCCAAAGTCCAGGGAAATAATCGCCAATGCAATTAAAACCCCGGATGATGCACAAAGGTTGGCGGATTTTTGCCTAAATTTTCTGAATCGCACCTGGTTGGATTCGGCGACCATGCGACCATTTGATGTGGGGACAGGTGGAGAAGATACCAATCCAAAGCATGTCCTAACGTATAACGCCGATCGTTTGAATGCGCTAGCCCTCAGTGTCAATGCGGTAGCGGAAATACTGGCTATGTTTGGGGATGGGGATGGGATCGATGATGAAATAAAGTCTGCACTCAGGGGAAAAGCGCAGGAAGCGTTGGAGCGTGTTTTGGATAACCTCAACGAAAAAGTCCTCTTCCAGAATGTGAGAAATAACACTCCGGAAGCCATGGCAGCCCGTAAACAAATAGCACAATTGAAGCTCTATTTGGCGAATCAGCAAAGTAGGCTTGTTGGCGGGGTGGAAAATTTGTCGGCGAAATGGTGTGCAAATGTAATCGCTAGTCTGGCGGAATGTAGGGATAAGGTCTCCAATTCACTAGTGAGGTTCGAAGGGCATTACAGCGGTGTGGAATTGGATCGCTTTTGCACGGCATTCGCTTCCAGCTTTCCAGAATGCGCTTCGAAGCAAGGAAATGCTTTTGCAAAGCAAGTTGGTTTCGCTGCAATGGAGGTTATAAAGCGCTCCTACCAGTCCCCAGAGCCGACAGTGGATTCACTTGAGAAAAATCGGGAGAGGCGCACCAAGGTGAATTATGGAGCCTCCGATGATAGCGTGCAGTGGCATGGGGAGGGGCGGTGTTTTACCTGCAATGGGAAGATTGTCTGCAGCCTCATCGATGGAAAGTGCGAAATCATAGGCGAAATAACGGCTAGCGGCAGCTTCAAAATCGAGAACCTAATTGAACTCGAACATCAAAAATTGCGCGATGAGATTTGCGAATTCTTGGGCATTGGGGAAAAGGATAGCATAAAGGCCGAAGTGATGCCTGATAAGCGGGTTAAAATTATACCGCTAACAGGGTTAAAAAAAGACCAAGAATTTTTCCTCACCCCCGGCGATCCCCCCATTTTTACGCGCGTTTCCGATGATATGCAGCTGATGCTTTCCGATGAAGGAGATAAGTACCAGCTTTTTAAGAATCATTTTTGCTGGGCTAAACGGGAAGGCGACACTATTCACTATACGTTTTACGAGCGTACCGGCGAACAAAAAGTCGCCTATCGGGGGATAAAAAAAGATGGGAATGTGACCTTCTATCGCGGAGACTCGACGGACTTGGAAAGTGAAGTAAAATTCTTGGACATAAAGTCGATCCCCGGACTGAGGGCTCTCGCCGGTAGTAATGCCACTGAAAATTTGGACGTTATCATGTACAAGCAGGGGGAGGAGATCATTC
>JAISBD010000016.1 GCA_031266345.1 Puniceicoccales bacterium
TGACACACGGTTCCGCCGCCGTCCTGTCCCTGCTGAGGACCGTCATAGGGAAACTTCTAATTATTTTATTTAGCATCACGGCGGTGGGCTGCCTAGTATCCTACTGGGTGGCATACCGCACACCCATCGCCGAGAAATGGGCTTTACCTGCGCACTTCCTTGTTTTACTTTTGCCCTACATGATTTTCGTATGCATTGCGGCGATAATTTCGGCAAGTTTGAACATTTTTGATCGATTTTTAGCGGCATCCCTGAATGCCATTTGGCTGAATTTATGCATGATAGCTTCAATGCTAATCGGCAAATTTGCTTTGTCCCTAGGCGGCAAAGCACTGCTAAATTGCCTGAGCCTTGGGGTTATTCTAGGGGGAATGGTGCAATGTTTGGTGCCATTTCTTGCGCTGAAGAGGCTAGGTATCAAGGGCGATGGGTTGTCCTACGGCGCCGAGATGGAGGAGATTTTGGGATTATTTTGGCCAGGTTTCCTCGGAGCGGCCATAGCGCAGATCAACATACTTATATCTAGGAACTTAGCCTATGTATACTGTGCGGCGGCGGTATCCGTCCTATACTTTGCCAACAGGATTGTTGAACTGCCGCTTGGCATCTTCGCCATAGCAATAGCGACGGTAATTTTTCCCGATATGTCCAAGTTGGCGACGGATAAGCACTCGGAAATCGAGCTCAACCGCACCTTTAATCACGGTATTTTTATTTTGCTTTGGATACTGCTCCCTTCGGCAATGGGCTTATTTTTAGTGCGGCGGGAACTTTTGAGCGTATTTTTCGAGTGGGGCATCTTCGGGGCGAGTGACACGGCCAGGACTGTCCCCGTGCTCGCCATATACTGCTTCAGCGTGCCATTTCTCGGGATCTCGAATTTTCTCATCCGCAGCTTCCACGCACTGAAAGATACAAAAACTCCGGCCAAGATCGGTTTGTGCGTCCTCGTGGTAAATTTTACGCTCACCATTGCAGCCATGTATCCATTTGGAGTTGAGGGAATAGCGGCGGCAACAACCATATCGCTGGCGGTGCAAACGGTGATGCTATGCTACAAGCTATGCGGCTGCGGCTCGCCATTTCACCTCAAAATAAGCGCTGAAAAACTATCGCGGATTATTCTGGGGTTAGGCATCGTGTATCTGTGCATAAAATTCGGACAGGCGGTAACGGCCCGCTGGCTCACCTGCAAGCAGCAAGACTTTTGCACCATCCTGGTGTACGTTCCCCTTGCCACTGCTGGCTATATTTTGGCATCGATGCTCCCAATAAAATCTTGCAAAGGGAAATAAATTGCATTCTCTGAGGAAAAATGAAGGCGCTTCCACCTAGTAGGCCAAAAATAAGCATATTCACGCTGGCGATGATAAACTTTGCTGCGATTGCCAGTATGCGCAGCCTGCCATCCGTAGCGCCCTACGGGTTTTCGCTGCTGTTTTTTTACACCTTGGCGGCCTTTTTATTCCTAATACCAACGGCACTTGTTTCCGCGGAGCTGACCACACTATTTCCCGAAGGCGGGGGGATTTACACGTGGGTCTCCCATGCCCTCGGGGAGAGGGCTGGATTTTTCGCCGTATTCCTGCAGAATGTCAATAATTTTGTATGCTTTCCCATGGCACTATCCTTCGTTGCGGGAACAATTGCCTACGGAATTTTCCCGTCGCTGGAGCAGAGTCGTTTGTTCACTTTAGCGGTGATTTTAATCATGATTTGGGGAGGAACGATTGTTGCTCTGCGGGGCATACGGGTGACGGGATCGGTGAGCGCGATTGGCAGTTCCGTTGGCACATTTTTGCCCATATCAATGATGGTTGGGCTATGCATATACTGGCTTCTGAGCGGCCATCCTTCCCAAATATCCTTCTCCGGAAAGACTTTTTTCCCCGATCTTTCCAGTCCCAACAACGTATCGTTGACGCTGGGATTGCTGCTGAGTTTTGCCGGCATGGAGATGTCTGCGAATCACATCAATGACGTGGAAAATCCGCGAAAAAATTACCCGCGGGCGATATTCCTTGCCACGCTCCTGATCCTATTTGTTTCGATTTTCGGCTCCCTGGCCATAGCCATCGTTGTTCCCAGGGAGGAACTGGTGATTCACGCCGGAGCTACGCAGGCCCTTGCCCGTTTTTTCGCCGAACTGAACGTGAGCTGGCTAACGCCGATAGTGGCAATTTTGGAGACATTTGGCGCCGTAGCATGGTTTTGCACGTGGGTTTCCGGGCCGCCCCGAGCCCTGCATGCCACAGTGCGGTGCGGCCATCTGCCTCAAATTTTCCATGGATTGAATAGGCATGGCATGCCAACGAACATCATGCTTGCCCAGGCTATCATTTCGACCGCATTGGCGCTCATATTTATTTTCGCCGAATCGATAAGTACGGCATTCATAATTTTAGCGGACTTGACCGCGCAATACCTCCTCCTGATGTACGTTTTGATGTTTCTTGCGGCGATAATCCTAAAAATCAGGCGGTGGGGCACTTTGCGGACCTTTCGCACTACTCCCGGTGGAGAAATTGGAACAATTTTTCTATCCGCCCTAGGTTTAGGTGCGAGTCTGGTCAGCTATGTCATCGGTTTTTTCCCTCCCAGCGGCATAGGCATACAAAGCCCCCGAATGTACACCGCCTGCATAATAGTCGGCAATGTGGTCGCTCTTCTGCTCCCTTACCTCCTAAGTAACCGCAAAAAAAATAGCCCCCAAGGCCATCGAGTCCCATAAATCGAGGAAGTCAGCAAATAAAGGAAGTGGAAGTTTTTTAACATGGGGAGCACTTCCGCAATAGCTTATGGATTTCCCGGCAATGCTCATCTCATGGTTTAATTGGCTACGTGGCTGAATTGCTGGAAAGGCCCTTGGCAACGGCGGCCGATGGCAATATTTCGCAAAATTCCCACCGAAAGATTTATCCACAATCGCTGGAAAAACCATTAATTTTTCCTTACCTTCGCGGAATTTTTTTACCTTCGCGGAAGATTGAATGAGTCGCAGAAGATTGAATAAATAAGTAACTTAGCATAGCAGGAAAATTTGATTTCTGCGGGCGGGCGAGTAATTTTTCCTCCGTTGAACTTCGAGAAGCTGTGGCCGCGTAGCACATTACCTTGCTCGAAGGAGCAAGGTAAGTTAATTTTGCTAGGCAAGTTTCCCCCCTAATCCGCTGCGGGACAAATTGTGCCCACTGCTCATCTTGGGAAAGCAATCATAGCATGGCCCAATCTAGATATTTTTCAGCCCCGCTTTGCACCATAGTAATCCGCAAAGCCGCCTCAAAGTCGGGAGATAAAAAGCTACCAAATCGCAAGTACAGGGATTCATCTGCTGAGAAAAGCTCCCCAATGTCCAGTAGGTCATTCATTTTGTTCACTATGCCGAAATTTATCGAAGCTGGGTCCTCCCTCAGCGCCCTTAATTCACTCTGCAATTCTGCTAATAACCCCGCTTTCTTCTCCTCCTCAATCTCCGGCGGTGAAGCAAAATCAGCAAGTTCGGGCTCCGCTGATTCGGGCGCTAACATGACATGCTCCGGTTTAGCGTAGCTTTCTACGTAATTCATGA
>JAISBD010000015.1 GCA_031266345.1 Puniceicoccales bacterium
ACCCCTGCCATAGGAGAAGCCTCCACAAAAAATGTTACCCTATCCCTAAAATAGTTTCTTGACAAAAAAGAAGTTAGGCTTTTAGTAGGGAACATGAATGCGGCATACACCTAGGGGAAAGGGATAGGGAAGGAAAATCGTCTGTGCCCGTGAAAAGGCTGGTACTTTTAGATGTCGAGTGAGAGGTGTCGAAGCGGGGATTGTGCGATGGGGTTTAACAGATCTCCCCGGAGTAAATATGAGCGTGGAGAAAGTTTGCCCCCGTTCCATCGTCATCGGGCACACCTGAAAAACCTAAACCAGACTCGTCCACACTGGAGCAAAGAAAATCAGCGGTACAGAGTCAACGCGAACCAAAGCAAAGGACGAGGTAAAAGTAGCGTCCCTAATTTCCTGGAAAAAACAAGGACGCCCTGAGCGATGTCTCCGAAAACGTCCCGAAAATGGGAAATTTTCCCGGGATGCTGTAAAAAGCGTCCTTTTGCTTGACGAAAGGAAAGCGCTTCCTAGGCCCGCAAGTAAGCGGAAAAGGTGGTATTTTGCTGCAAAAAAACGTGAAGCTCGCGCTCCTGAAAAACGTCCCGGAAGTGGGAAGCTTTTCCGGAAGAATTAGTAAGATGGCGATGGAACGAAGAAGCATCCGCGGGTGCGTTCGTTAAACTAACATTGTTAGACTGATGTTTGGAAAATTTTTCTGACCTTCATAAGTAAAAATTGCCAACGGATAAAAATCATCCACGGATAAAAATCGCCCGGGGTGAAAATCTTCCCAATTAAGCATCTTTGTATTGACATGGGGTCGTTTCGTGTGCTTAAAGCCTTCCATTGCTCGGTAGCCCTAGAAAAGTTTCCCCAAAACTACTCCAACCTTGGGGCTACCACGCAACGAGGGAGTAAATAAAAAAGTGCCGCGGGTATGTTTGTTAGACTAATATTGTTAGTTTAATATGCTCGCAGTTCGCTTAAATGGACAGCTGGGGAGCCATTCAGTGGTCGTTGTAATGGCCATCACAACTTTCAAAACGTACTTCATCACTGCTTATTATTCTATAAACAAGTCGATTTTTTTTGTCAATTTCTCTCGAATACCCTTTGCCCCCCATGTGCTTCAATCGCTCCGGACGGCCTAAACCCGTGGTTGGGTGCTCCAAAGTATCTTTTATCAATATCCTCACTGTTTCAGCTTGCTTGGGATTGTGTTTTTTAAGTTTTTTATACTGCTTTATAAACTTTGTAGAAAGCTTTTCTTTGTACCTCATTCCATATTCCCCGCTTCAACTTCTGCATCCAACTTGTCAAAAAGGGCATCAACTTCCTCTTCTGTTTTACAGCAAATACATAACCCTGCCGCATCTTCTGCGTCAGATTCTGCAAACATTTTTTCGAGGACATCCACGTTATAAGTCTGGCCGCTGCCGTCTTGGTAGAAGTGGATCTTGGATAGGTCGTGGCCCTTTAGGGCGTGTCGGAGCATGCCCGCTAAATATTGAGCAATGGTGACGTTTTCCTCCTTTGCTTTGGCCCTGATTTTCCGAAATACACCCCTGTCGAGGTCAGTCTCGCTCAAAATAAAACTCTCCGCTGTGCTAGTCATAGTGGTGCTATATGATAACAAGCTGGGAGGGAAGTCAAGGAAAAATAAGCATGATTTTGCAACTAATTGCAAGCCTGGTCATAGTAGGAACTTAAGGACGAAAAATGCGAAGACGTAGTAGCAACATATGATGGCAAGCGACAAGGGAAGTCAAGAAAAAAAACAAGCATGATTTTGCAACTAGTTACAAACACGGTCAGAGGAAGAACTTAAGAGTAAAGAATGCGAAGATTTTTTAATGCTGAGGAGAATGGAGGCGCTTCTCTTAGCTGCAGCGCCAATGCCGGTGTACTTCGCATGGGGGATATGTGAAATTAGAAAATTTTTATAGCTGAGTCCAGCGATGGACGAAAGGCGCCGTTCGCCGGTAGTAGTTTTTACCATGGCGTAAATCTTATCCTAGCCCTGGAATCTAAGCTCCTCCGCTCCGTTTTTCGATTTTGGCCTGAGCTGCACCCTAGCGCCTAGTTGAGCTTTCCGCCGATTGCTGGTCAATGAGCTGGGGTAGGGATGATAGGGATGGGCTTTGGGTTATCACAGCCCGGGGAATATGGTCCATATTTCCATGAAATCTGGCATTGTCAAGGGAGGCGCCTCCAAAAACTGGTGGTTGCATTGGGGAAATGGAAACCTCCTGTTCTTCGTTCTCCGATGCGGAAGAAGGGGCTGAATCGGGCTGATCCAATCTATGCAATGAGTTGAAGCGAGCATTGCGGTGAGCATTGGACTCAAGCCTTGTCAGCCTTTGGAGATGGGAGGGCTCGACCTTTTTCGCAAGTTCCTGAATCTCTCCCGGTATCCTCGCCTGAGGGAATATGAATTTTCGCATGCCAAATATGGTTGCTCCAAGCAAAATACATCCAACCGCACATCCAATTGCGGCGTATGGATGAGCCATTGCCGCCGAAGCAATGGAAGAAGCATAGCCGCTTACCCTATTACCAATGAACTTCAACGCGGGAACTACTTTACTGCCAATCAGCGTCGTTTCAGAAAAACAATCCCTTGCGGCGAAACCGCAGGTCCCACAAGCTAAAAGCATCAACCATAATTTCAGACTTGAAGATGATTTCCTGCTGGCCAAGCTTGAATTTGTTACCCTGCTAGAAGGGATATTAATGGGTGCCTGGGGTGGCCCACTTTGTATGATTCTCTGTTCGGCGGCGGAAGTCCTCCTCGCCGGCTGTGGTACCGATGGTGGCGGTGCCAAGAGCATTGGTGCGGATTGCTGGGCCATTGGCATAGTAGCTACAAGATCCATATTTACTTCTCCTTGCATTAAATCTGCGGGTTAGTTTTTCAGATTTTACGAATTTTTCAAGCTGAAATGGCATGGATCAATCAATTTTTCGCTACCCCGCACTAAATTTCAAATCAAGATGCCCTAGGTTTCTAAGCTAGGGCTCACTGGAAAAGCCAACAAGGGCGCCGTGGCAAATGTGGCCGTACTAGGCATCGTTTATTTCATGTGGCGATAGGCGCTGATCTTTGCATAAATCTAGCCAATGGGTAATCGATTGGCCGAAGATGCGCAGGTGGGGAGCAATCTCATGGAGCGGCGTGAGAACAAAATTTCTGCGTACTAGTTCCGGGTGTGGTATTAGAAGCTGCGGGGTGGCGAATTCCAAGTCATCAAAGAGCAGTATGTCGATGTCGATTAGGCGCGGTCCATACCTAAATGTTGGCTGCCGCCCAAGGCTTGTTTCCATGGATTTGCAAAGTTCCAACAATTGGATCGGGGTAAGAGATGTTTTAATCTCGCAGGCGCAGTTTAAAAAATCTTCCTGCTCGGTGAAGAGCTGGGGAGCACTCCGATAGATGCTGGAAACTTTTACTATACAAATTTCCGCCACCCCAGCTAATAGAGCCAAAGCATGGCGAAGATTGGAGTCTTTGTCCCCAAGGTTAGTTCCCAGCGAAAGGAAACTAGCGTGAAATTTTTGCGCTGAATCCGACGCTGCCATAGTGCTTATCTTTCCAACTTAGGGGATATTTTTTGACGCTGATTTCCAGGGTGGTGGCCGATGAAAATTTGCCGAAAATGTTTAGGGCGATCTCCCGAGCAAGGCGCTCAATCAAGCAAAATTTATTGCCTTCCACGGTGCATTTAATAACTTCATATGCCGCCGAATAATCGATTGTGTGAGCTATATTGTCGGAGTGCATAGCCGCGGAAAAATCCCCGAAAATGCGCAGTGAAATGGAAAATTTTTGCACCAATTTTTTTTCAAGATCGTGGAAGCCGTGCTTGGCAAAAAAATGGAGGTCCTGGAAAAAAATATTATCTTCCATGCACAGCCTTTGCGAAATTTAACACGGCAAAATTGGCTTTGACATCGTGTACGCGAAATATGGCACAGCCACTTAGATAGGCGGACATCGTTGCGGCCAAGGTGCAAGGCAATCGGTCCGCCGGCGTCGGTTCGCCAAAAATTTTCATGAAAGATTTCCTGGATGCCCCAATCAGGATGCGCTCGCGAAACTTACCCGCCAACTCTCCCAGCCGCGAGATGATTTCGATGTCCTCTGCTGGCGTGGTACCAAACCCGATCCCAACGTCTAAAATTAGCTTTTCCCTATCGAAATTATGCTCACTTGCACCGTCGATTGCCCGTTGAAAATTTGCTGCGATGGCAGCTAGAATATGGGAAGTTGAAGGTCGATTACGCCCATTATGCATGGCAGCAAGTTCCGCGCCATAGCGTTTTACCAGGTCCATCACTTCGTCCAAATGCTCAAACGCACAAATATCATTCACCATCGCTGCCCCCTGCTCCAAAGCGCGCTCGGCAACTTCCAGCTTGTACGTATCAACGGAAATTTTCACGTCGAGCTTTGCCAATTCTCCCAAAACATCACCCAGGCGAGCCCACTCCGTTTCGGCATCAATGGGGGTGCAACCCGGCCTGGTAGATTCGCCGCCGATATCTATAATTTCGGCCCCTTCGGCAATCATCACCTCCGCGTGCTTCACAGCCTCGGCGACGTTCCCATGGCTGCCACCGTCGAAAAATGAGTCCGGTGCTAGATTTAAAATGCCCATGATTACTGGGTGCTTAACTGCCATGGCACCTCCCACCTCCGGCCAAGATTAGCTGCTGCACTTGGCTGGCTAGGGCGGAATTTGAAGAAAATTCTCCCCTCAGGGCACGGGTTACGGTTGAGCAGTCGGGCTGGCAAACCCCCCGTGCGGCGATGCACATGTGATGGGCTTCAACTAGTACAAATACCCCGCGATTCTCCACGTTGGCAGAAATTCCGTCGGCGATCTGCACAGTCAGGCGTTCCTGCAGCTGCAGACGCTTGGAGTATTTGTCCACTATGCGCACGAGCCTGCTTAGGCCAGTGACGCTGTCATTCACCGGGATGTAACACAGGGAAATATTGCCGAAAAACGGCAGTAGGTGGTGTTCGCAGAAGGAGGAAAATTTTATATTTTTCATGAGTACGAACCCGTCGTAGCGTTCGACGGCGAAGCGGACATCGAATATCTCCCCATCCGCCGGACCCCATACCTTCGAAAAACACTCCACCATGTCGGCTACCCGCCGCGGAGTATCGACCAAGCCAGCTCGAGATGGGTCTTCGCCGAGCCCCTCAAGCAACATTTTTATGCCCCTTTGCACCTTAGCCCTATTCATTTGTCACGTTTATGGCACGGACATTTTTTATTGCAACAATATCTTGCAATCGCTATGCGGTCGGTGCGGGGGAGTTGAAAAAATTTCCACAATCTCCCGCTTTCACGCATTGGCCATTGCATTTTTGGCTTGAAATCGTGCGTGAAATTTAAGTATAAACACAAAGATGTGTGCCTATCAGCCATTGCTTGGCTTTCGAGATTTTTATCCGGATGACCAGAGGGTGTTGAATTACCTATTCGATATCGTGCGAAAAACTGCGCTTTCGTTCGGGTTCGAGGAATACAGCTCGCCGGTGCTGGAACCAATCGAATTGTTGACCGCAAAATCTGGCAGCGAAATTGTTGACCAGCTGTTTCATTTTGTTGACAAAGGCGGGCGGCACATTGCCCTGCGTCCGGAAATGACCCCCGCCGTCGCGCGCATGGTTGGGCAAAGAGTCAACGCTCTGAAAAAGCCGATCAAGTGGTTTAACGTTGCCGAAAATTTTCGCTACGAGCGGCCACAAAAGGGGAGATTGCGGGCATTTTTCCAATTCAATGTCGATATTTTTGGTGAGAGCGGCTACCAAGCGGACGCGGAAATCATCCTGTTGGCAGCGATGATAATGCAAAATTTCGGACTCCGCGATTTCGTCATTCGCCTAAGTGATCGCCACCTGTGGACATTGTTTCTATCGGCATCCGGTGTCAAAGAAAGTGACATGGCCGAAGTTTTGTGTGTGGTCGACAAGATGGAGCGGAATGGCGGAGAGAAAGCGATGGCAGCTGTAAATAAGGCTTGTCCCTACGCCATTTCCCTTTTTGATGCGATCGTAGAATTCATGGGGATGAATTCCATCGAAGCTCTGCGCAAGTTCTTTGAAATGCGCAAGTTGTTGCCGCTCGCCGGCATCGCCGAGCGCATCGATGATCTGTCGCGCTTGCTGGAGGCGCTGAACGAAGTGGGCATCGCAGAATACGTCGCCATTGATTTTGGGGTCGTGCGCGGGTTAGCATATTACACCGGGTTTGTTTTCGAATTTTTTGACCGCTCCCTCACTTCCCGAGCGCTCGCCGGCGGCGGGAGGTATGATTCTCTAGCGGAAAAATTGGGCTATGGCAGCATACCGGCCGTTGGGCTTGCCATAGGGGACGTGACCCTCTGCGACCTCCTGCGGGAAAAAAAATTGCTGCCGAAATTGGGAAAAATCACCGATTGCTTCATCGTTTTCGATGAAATTTCCAGGAATCATGGGTTGAAGCTCGCCAATGAATTGCGCCGCTGCGGGCTTTCCGTGGAGTACGCTCTCCGCGATATTCCCTTCGGCAAGCAGCTTAAATTGGCCTCGCAGAGTGGAGCGAAGTTTGCGCTCCTGTGCGGCGAAAATGAGCGCGCCGCTGGGGTAGTTAAAGTGAAAAACTTGCTCTCGGGCAGCGAAGCTGTAGTCAAAGAAGCTCAACTTAGGGAGTTTTTAATGCTGTGATTGACGTCGATTTTTTATGGCAGCGCTTGAAAACGGTCACCGACCCCGAAATTTTCGTAAATATAGTCGATTTGGGGCTCGTCTATGCTGTCAATGCTTCCGGTGAGCCAGACAATTGTTCCGTTTCCGTTGATGTCACCTTGACTTCACCGGGCTGTCCGCTGGCTGACACGATTATTGAGGATGTGAAGGGGGCATTGCTAGCCGTAAATTGGTGCAAGAGTGTCGAGGTGAACCTTGTCTTTGAGCCGCCTTGGAATAAAAATATGATAACGGAGGCCGGCCTCATGGAATTGGGGTTAATTTGAGCTTGAAATTTTAAATGGAAATATTTATGCTTTTGCAAAATTTACATAGGAGATATTATGGCAAGTAGAAACAAAATGGAAAATGCACTGGATAGCTTGGCTTCCAGGTTGCATTTGGATTCTCTCAGTTTGAACGATAGGAATGAGTGCTATCTGATGTTTGACCAAAAATTTCATGTGCGCTGTGCATTTTTGGAGAGCTCTGACGAATGTTTACTCTATTCTTCCGTGGGAAAGTTGGAGAAAAATTCTCTGGACGCCTATACAAAAATTTTGAGCGATAACTTCTTTTGGGTCGGCACAGCCGGTGCAAAATTGGTACTCGAGCCGGGAGCCGGCAAAGACGATGGCCTAGCTTTGATCGAACGCGTCCCCCTGTCCATGTTCGATGAGGAACGCTTATATGAGCGCATGGAAGATTTTGTTAATGCGGTGGAGTATTGGACTTCGGAATACCCAAAATTGCAGCAGGGTGGCGGATCATCTGCTCCCGCATCATCATCGTCGTCGGTATCCTCTTCGAACAGCATGGGAATGTTTCAAGCCTAGGTAATTTATGTGCGCATTGGTCGACTCCTGGATGGGGGGGTTGAAGAAAGCCCCACAGATATATACGGACCGCCTAGCGTTACGTGCCATGCGCAGCGGTGATATTTCTGAGATACAGTTCCACATCAACACGAAGGCAGTTTGCGACAACCTGTCCTATACCCCGTACCCGTACACCATTGAAATGGCGGAAACTTGGATGCGGAACATAAACTACTCCATGGGGAACGGAGCATGCTGCTATTGGGCTGTTTGCGACCGCACAACTGGGGAGTTTGTCGGCTCCATGGGCATCAGTATTTTCAAGGACCAGGATGGCTCGGAGATGCACTACTGGTTCGGCGAAAAATTTTGGAATAGGGGATACTGTACCGAGGCGTCCAAGCGGACGATAAAATATGTTTTCGAGGATTTAAAGCTCCATCGCTTGCAAATTACCCACAGGAAGGGAAACGTAGGTTCGAGGCGGGTTATTGAGAAATGTGGGTTTGTGTTTGAGGGTGAATTGCGGGATGAATTGAAGCGCTTTGGTGTCTACGAAAACGTTATTCACTATAGCATGTTAGCCGATGAATTTTTCAAATTGAATGGGGAGGGAAGGTTCGACTAGGCGATTTTTGTCCCATGAGAATTCTCCACAAATACGTACTTACCGAGTGGTTTCGTGCATTTCTAGCTTTCATGCTAGCCACCGCCGGTCTGCTCACGATGGAGGATATTTACAAAAATCTTCACGATTTTATTCAACGCGGCACACCAGTCTTAGGGATTTTTTGCTACTATTTTTGGCTATTGGTTCGCGTTTGGCCCACTGTCATTCCGATATCATTGTTCCTATCGCTTCTTTTTTCGCTGGGGAAGTTGCACCGCAACAGCGAATTGGTCTCCATGCGTGCCATGGGGCTGAACATTTTTCAAATCACCTTGCCGCTGTGGATTGCCGGCAGTATCCTATCCGCAATGGGCCTATTTTTTGACGCATATCTATCGTCGATCGCCGCGCAGAAAACGCAGGATTTTTGCGCAGATGCGAAGGCTAACACTGTCAAGCATAGGTTGACGTTTAGCAACGAGTTAGCTGGCAGGGTGTGGTTCATTGGCGAACTTAACCAGCGGACGGCGAGCGGTAGCGACGCCATGGTTTATTTTTACGACGGCGATGGGAATGAGTTGAACCGAATTTTCGCAAAAACTTTTTCCCATAGAAGCGGTATTTGGAGCTTTTACAGCGGATTCGAAACAGTTTTTGATAGGGTGACACATCGTCCGAGCAGGGTTATAAAATTTGAAAAACTTGACCGCAGTTGCGACGAATCTCCGGAATTATTTCTATCCCTAGCAAAGCAACCAAAATATTTATCCTTCGCTGAACTGCGGAGGATTTTATCCTTTTCAAAGGATTTTTCCAGCTTCCGAGCTTATCGGGTAAGATACTACGCTGCAATTATTTCTGCCCTATCCTGCCTATTGATTGTGTTCATAACGATTCCATTTTCAACGGTCGGCGTTAGGAAAAATCCGATGGTGGGGGTGGCCAAGGCTTGTGCGGTGCTATTCCTATTTTACCTGCTCTCAAGCGTTTGCCACACACTCGGCTCAAACGGCGTTTTGCCAATTTTCCTCGCCATTTCCCTGCCCCATTGCATATCCCTGCTGCCAGTATGCCTGCTCTACAAAAGGAGTCTTTGATGTCCCGGTTGCATGTGATCGATTTCGAGGGTACGCGCGCTTCGGGCATAGGGGAATACGGCGCCGCGACACTGATCGATGGCGAAATTGGGGAAGTTTACGCAGCGGAGTGTGCCGAAAATTTTACCGAACATCTCGATTTATTCATAAAGTTACGCCGCAGTGGGGCGTTCGCGGGGCATAATGCCAGCGTCGAAGATGGGTTATTGCGCCACTATGCCGCTTCACCGGGATTTGTTAAAAAATATTCCGGCGCAGTGGAATTTGTCATCACATGGGGGCCATGGATAGATACAAAAGTGCTTTACAAGACATTTTATTGCAGCTTGTCGGATTATTCTTTGGAAAATTTGATAAAAACTTTCGCCTTGACCGAGCGCTTGCTTTCTCTAGCCAGCAAATTTTGCCCACCATCGAAGTTGGGGTATCACAGCGCTCTGTTTGACGCCCTCGCCACCTGCATTCTTCTTAAAAATTTAACCATGGAGTTGCAAAGGAACGGCATAGAAACATCGGAAGAATTTTTGCTCGAATACAGTTGTCCCGGCAAAAAAATTTAAAGGAGATGCAAATGAAAAAAAAGAAAGTGAATTGGAGAAATTTGAGGCGGGAAAACTTGCAGCCTTTCAGCAAGATTTTTTCATATTTCAGATTAGGCCGCACATCTTTGCTTTTCCTTCCACTTTGAGGATCCCCAAACTTTTTTTGGTGCAAGTTTATAACTTGGGGCAACTCTAAAATGCAACGGCTTTTTCAACTAAGCCAGCTTTTATTGCTTTAGCGGATACCCAAACTCGCTTGATTTGACCGCTGGGCAAAATTATGGAAATACGCTGTAAATTTGGCTTAAATAGGCGCTTTGTCCGCTTAACCACGTGGGTACCGATTCCTCCGCTTTTTTTCGATTGCCCCTTGCGAACTATGTGACACCCCCTGGAGCGCATCCTTCCTGTTACAAAACAAACCCTAGACATTCTCTTTTTCCTTTTTCCCCTTACTAAGTTAAAAGAATACAAATGCAAGTATTTTTAGCTAAAATGCGCAAATTTGCAGCTTGGGGCTTAGATTTTAGTTCCAGGGTATCATTTGGAGAGCGCCCTAGGATAGAAGGCGGTGAAGTTAGGGCAAATATACAAAAATTTTACCATAATGCGAGCATTTTTTCAGAGCCAGAACTGGATTTATAAACCAAGGAAGATGGTGCAAGCCAGGGAATAATTAGTAAAAAATCAATAAATTGAGGAATTTTTCCCGGCGGCGGTATCCCCCTAAAGCCTATTCTTTTATACCCCAAGGAGAAATGCAGACTTCTGGATGAAGATATTTTCCCCAAGAAAGAATTTTACCAGGCGGCTTATTTCGGGTTCGAGGGCCGGGTCCAGAAAAATGCAGAAACATCCACTCCCGCTTCCGCTGAGCGTCATTGAGCAGGGAAGCGCCTCGCCCAGGAGTGTTAATTCCCTATGTTCAGCGAATGTGAGCTTCGAAAAGGTGTTAAAAATTGGGAGGATTGGCTCGAGATTGTTCACACTTGAAATCAACCTTTGGATTAAATCCATGGCTTGGTCTTCCCGAATGTGTGGTGCGGGTTGAAGATCCAGCTTGCGATAGGCTTCCCCCGTGCTGATGCCAAAATTTGGCTTAAACAGCAGCACGCTATATCGGGCGAGGTTTAGGCAAAAATCGCCGCCTATCTCAGAAATGTTATCCCCCATTCCGCTTACTATCGCCGGTTTATTTTTTATGAAAAATGGGCAATCAGCCCCGAACAGCCCGGCGATGCCTTGTAGCTTTTCCCCATCAAAATTAAGGCCATAGTGCGCATTGAAAAACTTCAAAATTGCAGCCGCATCGCTGCTCCCACCGCCAAATCCAGCCATAATCGGAATATTTTTTTCCAATTTTATGTGAAAATTTTCATTCACATATCGCTTCAAATACTTCACAGCGCTGACTACACTATTATCCGCTGGAATCATTCCGTGATTCGCCGAAAAAAAGTCTTCCCCAGCCTCACTTATCGTAATTTTATCCCAGGGAGCCACCGGGACATTTAGGGATAGCAAATTGTGATAATTATCACTACGCTTGCCCGTTACAGCCAGTGATAGATTTATTTTAGCATTGGCCAATATGGTGTTCACGGAGAAAAATAATCCCCTAGATTTAGACTTCCACTAAAAGTTTGTCAATGTGGAATCGCCATGCCCTACTTTTTATCACAGTGCCAAACGGGCGCACGGAAAAATTTAATGGATTGGCCGGTCACAAATTCCTCTCATATCTTAAAGATGCGCGAATACGGGTTTAATTTTAGAGGCAAAAATTTTGCCTTTTTTACTGGGAATATTTCCTTTGGTAAAAAAATGCTAATTTAGAGCCAAAATTTTATAGAATGTTGCATTTTGAAAATTTTCCCCTAGGTTTTCGCAATTGTGGAAAGAAGTTTGCAAAAAGATAGGCATCATTTGGCAGCGTGGTTCGTATGGATAGCCGCTGTGGTATTTTATTTGTACGAATATTTGGCCCGGGTTGCACCAAGTGTGATGGAACAGGACTTGGAGGAAGCTTTTCACACCTCATCGGTGGCCCTAGCTAGCGCACTTGGCGCCTATTATTTCATCTATTCCCCCATCCAACTACTTGCCGGAGCATTATTTGACCAATTTGGTGGCAAGAGGGTGCTGGTTCCGGCGTCGCTATTCGTGGTATTGGGATGCCTGCTCGTTTCGCTACCGTCGGCGAACCTGGGTTTGCTCGCCGTAGGTCGCGTATTTATGGGATTGGGCTCCGGATTTGGGTTTATCGGGGTAATGTATCTCGCCGCTGTGTGGTTCAACGCAAAAAAATTGGCGCTGATATCCGGGTTGACCACTTCGCTGGGCATCTGCGGCGCGCTAATCGGCCAAGTCCCGCTATCGCAGCTTACGGACGCAGTGGGGTGGCGGACAGCGTGGATCTACATCGCACTGGTCGGCATATTATCCGCCCTAGTGCTGATATTTTTTGTTCGCGAAACACCGATTTGGGAGCGGGAAAATGTGGCGGACAAGGGTGAAGGTTTTAGCGTAAAAGAATTTCTGGCCGGGTTGCTGTGCGTGTGCAAGAATGTGCAAACTTGGATCATCGGGTTCGTCGCTTGCACGCTATATACGCCGCTGGTAGTTTTCGGTGATCTTTGGGGCGTGCAGTACGTGCGCCTGGTCGCGGATGTTTCAAAGGCAAAGGCTGCCTGCATAGTGGGCATGCTCTACATAGGTTGGCTCGTCGGTGGGCCCTTGGTGGGGTACATTTCCGACTCCGTGAGATGTCGGCGTAACCTATTGCGAATCAGCTGCTTATCGGCAACGATAATTCTCGCGGCAATATTCCTTTGTGCGGTAAAATCGCCCCCCTTGCTAGGTGTGCTGCTATTTGCCTGTGGAGTGGCATCCAGCCCGCAAGTGGTTTGCTTTGTGGCGAGCTTGGAGGCAAATCCCTCCTTCGCTAAGGGTAGCGCAATTTCGGTCGTAAACATGATCGTTATGCTGTTCGGCGGCATATTTCAGCCCATAGTCGGCTGGCTCATGCACTCGAACAACGCTTCCTATGACGTGGATTCTTTCCGTTTCGCCCTATTGTTATTGCCAGTCCTGACCCTAGCTGGATTTTTTGCGGCTTCCTTCATGGCCAAGCGGGAAAATTAGAGCTCTTCCATGCGTGCGGAAATGATATCGATGACGCTTTGCAAGTCATGAAAGCCTGTATCTATGCGGATTACGCCGCTTTGCCATAGGGTAATTGGCGCATCCACTGAGTCGCGTAAGGCGATGGAATCTATCTCCTTACGCTGGTTGTGCCGCCGCTCCCGCTCATTCACGTCGGCGTACAAGAAAAATCGCAAATCGGCATCGGGGAATACCACACTTGTTATGTCGCGCCCCTCTATGGCTAGTCCAAAAAAGCCATGTTCGCGGGCGATAGATGCTTGGCTACGCTGATAGCTAAATAAAAATTTGCGCACGCAGGCGATGTGTGCAAACTCCATAACGCGCCCATTTACCTCCTTTGAGCGCAAAATATCATCCGATATTCTATTGCCAGCAAGGGTGACCACGCCCCGGCTACCAACAACTTTGCTCCCCATTTCCATGCATTTGAGAGCGCGCTCCACCGCCCGCTTATCATCCGGGCTTACGCCCATGTGCAGTAGCTTGTACGTCACTGCGCGGTAATGTTCCCCCGTGCTCACGCTCATGAAACCGTATTTGGCAGCCAAAACCCTTGCAGTTGTCGTCTTCCCGGAGGCAGCGGCACCGTCTATGGCAACAATGACGAACGCCTTCACGGCTAAATTCCTTTCAATTTGCTCAAAAATTCGACATTGCTACGGGTTTGCCCCATGCGCTGCAAAATGCTCTCCGTGGCTTCCTCTTTGCGCATATTGCCAAATGCGCGCCTCAAGAATTCGACGCTGCGCAAGATTTCCGGCGCCAAAATATTCTCTTCCCGACGCGCACCGGATTCTTTAAGGTCGATAGCCGGCCAGATGCGCTGTTCCGCCAGTTTTTTATTCAATACGATTTCGGCGTTGCCAGTCCCCTTGAATTCTTGAAAAATTAAGTCATCCATCCTACTGCCCGTCTCAACGAGAGTTGAAGCAAATATGGTTAAACTGCCGTGGCCACCGAGATCGCGGGCCATCGAAAATAATTGCCGCGGTTTTTCTAGCGCACGGGAATCCACCCCGCCGCTCATCATCCGTCCGCCATTGCTGAAATTATTATACGCGCGCGCGAGGCGGGTAATGCTATCGAGCAGCACGACGACATCGTGGCCAAGTTCGGTGAGATTTTTGGCCCGGTCACAGGCGAGCTCGGCGGTGCGGATATGATTACGCACCGGCTGGTCATTGGAGGACGCAAAAATTTCCACGTCAATGGAGCGCCTAAAATCAGTCACTTCCTCCGGCCTTTCGTCGATGAGAGCAACGATGATCTTTATGCTTGGATAATTCGCAGCAATTCCCCGTGCAATTTCGTGTAGCAGCAATGTTTTGCCCGTTCTCGGTGGGGCAACAATCAAGCCTCGCTGCCCTTTGGCGATGGGGCAAAATAAGTCCAGCACTCGGGAGCTAATCGTGCCTTTGCTATTTTCAAGGCGCAGCTGTTCCCGGGGCATGGTCGATTCCATGGAAAAAAATTTCGGGCGGGTGAGCACCCTCTCGATCGATAAGCCATCGATGCGGTCGACGGAAATGACACGCGGATTTGGGAAATCCCCACGCAGCATGACGTGGGCGTCTATCAGTTGCCCGCGCCTCAACTCAAACTTCTTCAGCAAATCGCGGCCCACATAGGGGTCACTGGCATTTACACAGCCATTCAATTTCGGGTCAAGTAGCTGGCCAAATTTGCCATTTTCCAGGATTTCGAGGATGCCAACCCAGGGCATGAGTTCACCGCCAAATGTTCTATTTTTTCTATTGTTCATCTAAAATTTTTACTTTTTCACAATCGTAAAACTTGTTTGGGCGTCATTTACAAGCCACCCGGCCTTCTCAATTCTTATTCGCAATTCATCCGCCAGGGTGTAATTTTTCTGCATCTTTGCCTGCCAGCGCACGTTAGCTAGGGCCCAAATATCACCGGGAATGGGAGCATTTTCCCGCTCCAAACGCAGCCCAAGGGCATATTTCAATGCAAAGAACTCTTCAGCCAGGGCGATTTTTTGATCAAAGCTAAATTCGCTAATGTCCATACTGCCAAGCACTTTGAACAAATTTCCCAGGCAAAGCGGCACATTCAAGTCGTTCAGTAGCGCATCGTAAGCCTCCCCTAAAAAGAGCCAAGTAGTTGGGAGTGAGGGGCCACTATTTTTAGAAAACTTTGAAAAATTTTCATCGTATTTCGCTAATTTTTTCAATGCATTATCAGCGGCATGCAGCCCATTCATGGTGAAGTTAAGCGGCTGGCGATAGTGCCCAGAAACCAGGCAGTAGCGCAGGGTATCGGCGGTGAAACCCGCTTCCTCGATGTCGCGCAGGGTGTGCATGTTTCCCAAACTTTTCGCCATTTTAGCGCCATCCACCATCAGGTGTGCGATGTGCATCCAGTGGCGTACGAACTGCTTACCCGTGCACGCCTCCGATTGGGCGATTTCGTTTTCGTGGTGTGGAAAGCACAGGTCTACTCCGCCGCCATGCAGGTCAATCGTCTCGCCTAAATATTTTATAGCCATCGCGCTGCATTCGATGTGCCAGCCCGGCCGTCCCTCGCCCCATGGGCTCTCCCAAAAATTCTCGCCGTCCTCAGGTTTCCGCGCTTTCCAGAGCACAAAATCTGAAGCATCTTCCCGCTCGTACTCATCTGCCATGTTTCGCTTGCCAGCGCTATCAAACGCCTGCGTCTGCAACTCGCGCCCGCCCACATTGGACAAGCATCCATAGTTCTCAAACGAACCTACGCGGAAATACACCGAATTCTCGCTCTCGTAGGCATGATTGCGCTCGATTAGCGTCCTAATCATGGCGATCTGCTCGCCGATGTGTGCCGCCGCTCGCGGTTCAATATCCGGCGGCAAGATGTTCAATTTGGCGCAGTCTTCGCGGAAAATATCGCTGTACTTTTTGGTAAATTCCGCGAGCGTCATCCCAGATTTTTGGGAATCGCGGATAGTTTTATCATCCACATCGGTGATATTTCGTGCGACAAAGGGCCGATAGCCCGCTAATTTCAAAAGGCGCACCAGTACGTCTTCGATCAAATATGTGCGGAAATTTCCGATGTGAGCATAGTTGTAAACCGTTGGTCCGCAAAAATATATCGTGAAACGCTCCCCCTTCGGAACAATCCGTTCGAGGCGCTTTGTCAGGGTATTATGGAGCGTGAGATATTTCATCGTAAATCGTCGTAGAGTCCGCTGCGGATGAGCAATGGTTCGAGTTGCGGATCGCGGCCCATAAAATTGCGGTATAGCACGTCCGCATCCATGCTATCCCCCTGGGATAGGATTTTTTCCCGAAATTGCTGGCCAATTTCGCTGCTCAATACCCCACCGTCGCTAAAGCGGGTAAATACATCTGCGTCAAGCACTTCCGCCCATTTGTACGAATAATATCCCGCGGAGTATCCACCGCCAAAAATATGGCCAAATTGCAGCGTGATGGTGGGAATTTTTTCCTCAAATTGTACGCGATAGGGCTGCAAAATATCGCACAGCTTTTCTTCAATGTCACAATTTTTATATGCCCCATAGTTATGGTGCAGCTCGAGGTCGAGTTTCGCAAAACATAGCTGCCGCATCATGGCCATGCCGGATAGGTGATTGCGCGCGGCAAGCATGCCCCTAAACAGTTCATCGGGAATTTTCTCGCCCGTTCTATGGTGTTTCGCGAATAGATCCAAACTCGTCCGATCCCAGCAAAAATTTTCCATAATTTGCGATGGAAGCTCCACAAAATCCCATGCCACGTTCGTGCCATTCAAGGACTTATGCTTCACTTCTCCGAACATGCAATGCAGGAGATGGCCGAATTCGTGGAATATTGTTTCGACTTCGCCGTGGGTCAGCAAGGAGGGTGAAGACTCCGTTGACGGCGTTAAATTTCCGCAAATCGCACCGACGGGGTGCTGCCAGCGCCCATTAGCGTCGTCTCCTCCCTGGACCAGTCCGCAGGCCCATGCTCCGCCTCTCTTCGACTTTCGCGGATACCAATCGGCGTAAAAACTCCCTATGTACTCCCCTTTCCCATCAAAGATGTCGTAAAATTTCACATCTCCGTGCCAGACGGAAATCGCATCGCCGGGGGTTTGAGCGCCCTCCTCCGGGGAAAAAAATGTCTTGCACTCAAAAATTTTTATGCCGTACAGGCGATGCGCGAGCTCAAATAGCCCCCCAATCGCGTCCTCCATCTTGAAATATGGCCGCAGTAACTCCGCTTCAAAGCCATACTTTTTTTGCCTCAATTTTTCGGAATAGTAGGTCCCATTCCAGGGCTTGAGCGTGGCACTTTCATCGCCGGTGTATTCCCTGATAAACTGCCGCAATTCCTCGACATCGCGGTGAAAATACCTGCCAGTCCTGCCGTGCAAATCCTCGATGAAACTAAGCGCTTTTTCGCCATTTTTCGCCATTCTGTGCTTGAGGGTTAGGTCGGCATGTGTTTTATAACCAATAAGTTGCGCCCGTTCATCCCGCAGCTTCAAAATTTCCTCAACTAGGGTGGCATTGTTGTATTCACCCGCGCGCCCCACCGCCAACGATGCTTCAAACAGTTCGCGGCGCAAATCATCGCTGTCCAGGTACTGCATGCAAGGTCCGTAGCTTGGGGCATCCAGCGATAGGCGGTACCCGCTGCGGCCATGGCGCTTGGCATCATCGGCGAGAACGGCCAGGGTGGTCTCCGGCAAACCTTTCAAAAAGGCGCCATCTTCCACATATTTCTCCCACGCGTTGCGCGAATCCAAACAATTTTCGGAAAACTTTTGCGTTTTTTGCGACAATTCCAGCGAAATCTGCTTCAATCGTTCCCGTTTTTCCCGGGGTAAATCCGCACCGCTGTCCCGAAACCCATCCACCGTTTCCTTTAGTAAACGCCTATCAATGGCAGGTAAATTCTTTGCGGCCTTTGACTCGGAATAGGCTTTAACCCGCTCCCACAGAGCATCGTTCAGAATAATATTCGAGCTGAATTCAACCACTTCCGGTAACATTTTATTGTACTCTGCGCGGAGCTCATCGGAATTGCAAACGTTGTCCAGGTGGGAAACCCGCTCCCAGGCCAAATCCAAAGTATTTCCCGCATGCTCGAGTGCCAAAATGACATTTTCGAAAGTCAGGGATTTTTTCGGCAAAGCGGCAATTGTGTCGACATTCCCCTGCGCCTTCGCGATGGCCATGCGGATATCACTCTCGATGTGCGCTGGGGATAGCGTTTGCCACTCCGTAAATTTGCCTTCGGCTAGAAATGGATGGGTTTCAACTGCCATGATTGACGCTTGTAAAAAACTACAACCCAAAAACAAGAATAATATTACCTTTTTCACGGGCTCCATAGTTCAAATGCCCCGGCATTTAGCAAAATAAAAATCATCCCCCTCTATTTTTTTAAAATTTTTTATTTAACCAAAATTTCACTGCGACAGTTGTGCAAAATTTTTCCCGTAAATTTTTCCCGCCGCTACTTTTTTCTGCTTTAACCCCTTCCCGCAATGTAAATTTCGCGGCAAATTCGTGGCAGCAAAGAAAGCTTTCCCAATGCTTAATTCTCGCTTCCCCCGATTCTCTGCGAGCTCCTTATTTAAAAATGGCTAGCCCCTCTGTTTTTATTTAAATGCAAATGGCGGAGAGAGAGGGATTCGAACCCACGGTACCGTTGCCGGCACTTCGGTTTTCAAGACCGATGCAATAAACCACTCTGCCATCTCTCCAGGCCGCGTAACTTATCAAAATTTTGCCCCCTAAAGTCCAGTGAAAAATTCGGATGCCTGCCAGCGCTGCGCGAATTAAATGTGTTGCTATTTTCGCGGGAGCGGCAAATGTACTGCGCTGTGGCAGTGAAATTATTTGGCACTGATGGCATACGGGGACAATTTGGTCACTATCCGGTGGTGCCCGATTTTTTTTTCCGCCTAGCAGGGGCAGTGGAAAGCTTCTTTTTCCAATTTTTCCATAAAAAGTACCTGAAAATCGCCATCGGTTGCGATACTCGCGAGAGCGGCGAAGTCTTAGTCAATGCCCTGATCGCTGGATTTTCAAGCCAAATTGAAGTATTTAAATGTGGAATTTTGCCGACGCCGGCGCTGGCTTACATCACGCGAAAGTTGGGCTGCGATTGCGGTCTTTCAGTGACGGCCTCCCACAATCCATACACCGACAATGGGGTGAAAATTTTTAACGTGAATGGGGAAAAATTATCCGCTAAATTTGAGCGTACCATAGAAGATTTAGTGCAAATTTCGGGCACTAGTGGACACACTTCTTCCGCTAGGGTTGTGGATTACGGCCCCACCGCTGGTGAAGCGTTTTGCGCACTATTCAGCGATGTTGGATTTAATTTTGATGGCGACGTTGTCCTGGATGTTGCCAATGGGGCGGGAACAGTTACTAGCCCGCCCATTTTGCGGAAAATTTGCCGAAATCTCACGGTTATTGGGGATGTGCCCGATGGTAGAAATATTAACGTTGGTTGCGGCAGCGAGAACATCGCGGCGCTGTGCAGAGCTGTAAAGGAGCATGGGGGAGCCGTCGGAATTGCCCACGATGGCGACGCTGACCGCTTGGCCATGGTCGATGAAACCGCTGTGCCCGTGGATGGCGACCAGATCTTGGGCATAGTTGCCAAGTATTTGCTAGCCAAAAATCGCCTAAACAATGGAATAATCGTTGTCACAGATCAAAGCAATTCCGGGCTGGACAGCAGTCTGGGAAAGATTGGAATCCGCGTGGTGCGCTGCGATGTGGGCGATAGAAATGTTTACCACGCCATGCTTGAGCATGGGGCTTCTTTCGGCGGAGAAGAATCCGGGCACCTGATTCTGCGAGAATTTTTCAATACGGGGGATGCGATTTCGGCGGCGGTAATGGTGCTGAGAATTATGGCGGAGACAGGCCGGCCACTATCCTCGCTCAAAACTGACATCCCATTGCTGCCCAAAAAATTGCACAGCATTCAAATCGGGAAAAAAATTCCGCTCGGCGAAATCCAAGGATTCGACGAACTGCTGAACTCCCTTAGGAAAGCTGAGCCGGGCTACGGACGGGTATTCGCCCGCTATTCCGGCACGGAAAATAAGTTGCGCGTGCTCGTCGAAGCAAAAACTGCACCCATAGTCGATAAAATTTTGACATTTGTGTGCGAATTCTTAAACCACAAGCTAACATGATTCCAGTTCAGTCTACCATGATGGAAGAAGTCGACACAGATCCTTTGCTCGAGCGCGTGAAAACCGTTAGCTCCGATGGCGATTTTCAGTACGCAGAGTTCCTCTACCGGGAAATTCTAAAAAAATATCCCGGAAATTTGGATGTGCGCTCCGAATTACACAAGCTGCGCAGATCCATTCACTTCAATGCTAGGACATTGGGGGCGTTTGCTAAACAAATATTCACCTTGCTGAAAATAAAGTATCTGCGCAAAAAAGCTGCCCCCGCATGCAGGGTATTGGATGAAATCGAAAAATTTTTGGACGGCAGCCCTTCGTCGGCTATCGGATATCGAAACTTAGCGGAGGTGGCTTTCGGTGCAAAGTTGCACAGTGTCACCGAGTTCGCCATTCGGGCGATCCCCCAGGAGAGGCGTTCACGGGAAGATTGGCTACTGCTGGCAAATGCCCTAGTCGAGGAGAAAAAATTCGATAGGGCCCTGGAGGTGGCAAATTCTCTCCTGGAAAGTGACCCGGATGACGAAAAAGCAAAGGATATTGTGTGGCGAGCATCGGTGGATAAGTCCATAGGTAAAAATGTTGACCTGGTGATGGTCGAGGGTTGCAACTCGTTTACCCCGCCCAAGGTCGATGTTTCTCAAATTGTTGTGTCAACCCCGAAAAAAGAAGAAGAAAATGGAGCAAAAAATGGAGAGGGAAAAGGCAAAAGTAAAGAATAGTTCCCCAAATAAAATTGTCGTGGGTCTGTGCACTTACCACCGCAATGAATTACTCGACGGTGCCCTCGAGAGTGCATCCCGCCTGGAGCTCCCGCCCAATGTGGAGGTTGAATTTATTTTAGTTGACAATGACCCGAATGGCGGCGCGAAGCCCACATTTGACTACTATGCTGATATTTTTCCATTTAAGAGCCACTATTTCATCGAGCCAAACCAAGGTTTAGTTTACGTGCGTAACCGTGTTCTTGACGAGGCCATCAAGCTTGGTGCAACGGAAATTGCTTTTTTTGACGACGATGAAATCGTTGCATCTAATTGGCTTAGAGCATACTGGGAGGTTTACTCAAAGACGTTTACATCCGGATGTGGCGGATCAGTGTACCGCCTACTTCCGCTGAACCATGACCCCATTTTGGAAAAATTTTGGGGCGGCTCTTTTTCGCTATACGAGGATGGTGAAAACTGCCTATTCCTAACGCACAATTGTTTCTTTTCGGCGGATATTGTGAAGCCCGACGGTTTGGGATTGCGCTTTGACCCGTTTTTTAACCAAATAGGCGGAGAGGATGCTAAATTTGTCCTGGAAGCGGCCAGCCATGGATTGATTTTCAATTTTGTAAAGGAAGCCATTGTAATAGAGCGCTTTCCGGAAAAACGTGCCACCTTCTCCTATTTACTCAAGCGCCACTTTGACGGCGGTGGACTCATACCGCTGGCAATGCGCAGGTTGGGACGATTTCATATTAGGGGTTGTGTGCGAAGTATATTTTGTTGCCTTTTGAGAACGGTGCTCATTCCCGTTTCCCTATGTTTCGGTCGATTTCAATTTTGGAAAAATTTAGTACTTCTCTCCGCTGCACTGGGAGAGGTACTAACCACTTTCGGTTATAGCCACAAATATTACAAACCATCAAATTACATCCCTGCAAGTAGCTAAATGGGAGCAATGCCCTCCGGGCGCTGCATCCTAATTCCTTCAATCACAGAATGCTGCATGAATCTGCATATTCGCGGCGTGTCATCAGCGTGGGATTTCCGCTTTCGGAGTACATGTATCCGATGCCGTGCAGTGTGCGCAGTTTATTCAGTGAGCAATTATTATTTTTGAAGATTTGGCGCAATTTTACGATATACTGGTCCATCGATCGGCTGCGCACATTTGCATGTTCACCCCACACGCTGTGTATTATGTTTTTTCTGCTCAAAATTGTGTCGGGATTGTAGGCAAAGTGCTTCAAAATGCCTATTTCCTTTTTCCCCACACGCACTTTGCTCCCACCCGGGAAAGCAATGCTCATAAACGCCGGCGATACTTTTGCCCCGCAGAATTCGAAGTCATCGTCATTTAATGTCGCATTACCCGTTATGGCGAGGTCGCCGGAGATGGATGTGCGACGCAAGACTGCGCGTATGCGTGCCGTGAGCTCGGTAAAACTAAAAGGTTTCGTAACGAAATCATCCGCGCCTACGTCGAATCCTTTCAGCTTATAGAATTCATCGGAGAAGCCAGTTAGGAAGATGACGGGGACGGAAATCCCTTCACTGCGTAGCTGGTGTATGACGTTGAACCCGTCCACATCGGGGAGGTTGATGTCTAAGAGAATCACGCTTGCAAAATTACGTTTTAGGAAATTTACCGTATCGGCGCCATTTTGGAACACTTGCACGTTCAATCCCGACAAACTTAGCTGCTTCGTTAGGACCTCAGTCAGCTGTGCGTCATCCTCTGCGATTAAAATTAAGGGCTTTGTTTTTTGCATAAAAAAGATAAGTGTGACCTGTGACTAAAGGGCGAGGTAAAAAAAGTCAAATTTTTTTTTAAAAAAATGCGGAAACTTTGAAATTTTGAAAAAATTTTTATATTCTAGCCCGAAATAAAGTCGTCGACAGTGGCCACATAACCCTTGCCAAATGTCACTATTTTGGCAGGTTAGAACAGATGGTATCGAATGCAATCGAACTCATAGGCGAAGAAATGCAGGCATTGGCTGATCCGGTGCGGGCGAGTTTTAGTAGAAAGTTGCTGCGTTTGGGGAGTGGCAGTGGTCGGCTCCTATTGGGGTGCAGCATGGCGGATCTGCGCAGAATTTGCAAGCAACGCGGAGAAGCGCTTTCTTTGGAGGAAATATCGATTTTGCTGCGGTCGGACTGCCAAGAATTTCGCCAGCTTGCACTCCTCGCCATGGTCAGTAAATTTAAAGCGACCCCCGAAGCCATCGTGCGATTGTACCTGGACAGCATCGCCTACGTGGATAATTGGGACTTGGTTGATCTTTCTGCGCCAAAAATTATCGGGGCATTTTACGGGCCCGGTGACAAAATTTTTATGCAACTTGCTTCGAGTCCCAACCTTTGGGCAAATCGCATTGCCATTGTTGCGACACTGCCATTTATTAGGGACGATCAATTTGCCCTGACGCTGCGACTGGCGGAAATGTTCATGGGGCACTGGAGCCATTTTTTGCACAAAGCGAGTGGGTGGATGCTGCGGGAGGTTGGTAAGCGAGACGTGGAAGTTTTGCTAACATTTCTCAAGGAGCGTGCTCCTGCGATGCCGAAAATAATGCTTCGCTACGCCTGTGAAAGGCTGTCTGAGGAGCAAAAATCGAAACTGTGCTAAAAATTTGGGAAAATTTTCCCTAAAACAAGACATTCGCATCTAGGAGCAGTTTATCGATCACATGATCGGGGGTAATCGCCCTAGAGGAGCAATATTCCCAAATAGCTTGTTTATTGGCGAGGTCCACACCGGCGCTGCTCATATCTCGGCCGGAGATGCCGCTTTGGGCAAGGATGGCATCTATTTCTATGCCAAGTTCAGCGGTGGCATTCCGTGCGCCGAGAACATCGGTTTCGAGGGTGTCGCCTATCATCGCAATTCTCAGTCTATTTAACTGTTCAAATTGGAGCCCATGGAGCTGAGCTGCGATGTTCAAAGCGTAGCGATATACCTCCGCATAGGGTTTGCCGATAAATTTTACTTCGCCGCCGAGCTGCGCATAGGCCTCTCCGATACTCCCTTGCCTCACCACTAACTTCGGCGTATATTCCTTTGAATCATGGGAATGGGTTGCTCCAATGAAGGCGAACTTGTCGGGGTTAGCAACGAGCATGGGTTTTTTCTTTAGTGCAAGCTCCTCCAGTGGGCCGAGGAAGGGCTCGATGGACGTGGAATCCCAAACCAACTCATCCTCGGGGCGCATATTTGATACAATTAAAAAATCTTGCAATTCCTTTGATAGTAATGCTTTTTGCTCACTATACAACTGCGGAATCGATGCATAAATAAAGTCCGCTTCATCGATAGAATTTGCTCGCACATATTCCGTATTTTGAAAGCTGCTGCAATTTTGATTGCCGAACAGTGCATAAGTTTTTGGCGATTTCACACTGGAAAAACTCAGTGCCCCGGAGCGTAGGATGTGCCCTAAAACTTCACCCGATGTGACAAAATCCGAAAACTGTACCCCTTGCCTAATGCCCGTAAATGCAGGTGCATATTTTTTGAGCATCTGGGCTGTCGCCATGCTGGCATTTGATAAAATAATGACACTTTTTTTCATTTTTACCAGAGTGGCCAAGGCCTCCATCGTTCCGTCGATCCAGGAAACCCCATCCCAAATTACCCCGAACATGTCGACTAGAAACAGATCATACCCACTGAATAATTCACTGACAGTCATCGGTTACAAAGAACAAATCAATGCATAAAAGTCAAATAGAAATCTTTCTCTCCACCGGTAAATGCTAAAAAGGCGAGTAAAAATTTTGGTGAGAGGCATAAAAGACTTGGCAATGGAGAAAAAAGGCCTAGGTATGTTATTTCACAACTGGTGGGATATCCAAGTGGCTAAAGGAAGCAGACTGTAAATCTGTCGAGGTTTCTCTTCGAGCGTTCGAATCGCTCTCCCACCACCAGTTGATGGCAAGCATTTGTAGAGGGAATGCACCGCAGAAAAGGTGCGCAATTGGACGCAAGAACAAAAATCAAAGTAGAAGAAAAATAGGTGATAAAGTAGAAGGAAAAGAGGTGACTCTTCGAGCGTTCGAATCGCTCTCCCACCACCAGTTGATGGCAAGCACTTGCAGAGGGAATGTACCGCAGAAAAGGGAGGAAATAAGAAATCAGAAATTTTTTGAAATTCAACCCCGATGCTTTTTCTATTTTCTATTTTGAGGTTCATGCAACAAAAGGCTTGTAAAAAAATATCGGTACAATATAGAGAAGCAGCCTTCATTGGGTCCCGTTCGTCTAGTCCGGTCAGGACACAGGATTTTCATTCCTGCAACAGGGGTTCGAATCCCCTACGGGACGCCACAGCTGAAATCCGCTTAAACACAGGGCTCCCAAGTGATTAAGGGAAGTGAAAAATGGACGGTGAGAAAAGTTTTAATCCCGCAATAATCCCGCAAAATTCATTTCGAGAGAAAAAATAAAGCAAAGGGCGGCGTGAAAGCTTCCGGAATATTGCCAAAAGATGCGCGAAAAAATTTAATGGATTGACCGGTCATAAATTTCTCTTACACCTTAAAGATGTGT
>JAISBD010000018.1 GCA_031266345.1 Puniceicoccales bacterium
GGCGCTACCTCTCAACTGTGGGGATTCATCACTTCCCCGGACTACAAGATCGTGAATAATTCTCTGCCGCTCCTTAAATTTCGCCTCGCCTTCACGAGGTACGATTTTCAATCGAAGACTAATGTCACAGAATTCTTACCCGTCACCGCGTTCGCCAAGCTCGCCGACCGCATCAATGATTCACTCACCAAAGGCATGAATTATATCTGCTGCAAGTGCGACATCAAGGTATCCATCTTCACATCAAAATCCGGCGCCCAGGTGCAGCAGCAGGAGCACATCATCAATGATTTCAGGGTGTTCTCCAAGGATAAGTCCACTCAAACGCAGTCTTTTCCCCAGGACCCCGCCAATGGTAACACCTCCGGCTCCCGCTCAGGCACAAATGGCAATGGGGAAGGGCAAATGAATGGCTGCGCAATGAGCGGAAACGCAGCGCCGCAATCATCTACCGGCGATGATAGCGATGCACCCTTCGATTTCCCCTACTAATATTTTAACACTAACTTTAGCATCAGCGCTCCTCTAAATTCCACGTAATCATACTCACACCTTTCAGCCTTCAGCCAATACACACTGGCCCCCCCGAAAAGGGGGCCCTTCCCTTTTTCTCCATCCCACACATTGAAAGTTCCCCACTGCCATTTCTTCTATTAGAAATCCGCCGCTGCCACCATTCCACCGTCCATTGAAAATTTCCCGGTAGCTAGCAGGGAAACCATTCGAACTATTAGGAATTTCCTAATAGTTGCTTTTGCTTTATTTTTTTTCTCGAAATAAAAAATGAAGCAATATTGAAGCAATGAAACTTTTCTAATGTTTATTTTTCGTTTCCCTTAATCACTTGGAAGCCCGCACAAATGGGCTTTGGTGCTCGAGGGGGGAGTCGAACCCCCACGCCGCAAGGCACAAGATCCTAAGTCTTGCGTGTATGCCAATTTCACCACTCGAGCAAAGCAACATTTATCAAAATTTTACAATACCATTGAGTAACAGCCAGAGTCTTATTTAATTTTTGGCTGAAAAAATGCCACATAAATTTACGCAAATTAAAAATACCCAATTTCACCACTCGAGCAAAGGAGTAAAGCAACATTTATTAAAATTTTACAATACTATTGGGTAAGGGCTAGTGTATTATTTAACTTTTGGCTGAAAAAATGCCACATAAATTTACGCAAATTAAAAAAATACCCAATTTCACCACTCGAGCAAAGCAACATTTATCAAAATTTTACAATACCATTGGGTAAGGGCCAGAATCTTATTTAACTTTTGGCTGAAAAAATACCACATAAATTTACGCAAATTAAAAAAATACCCAATTTGCAGTGGTTAAATGGCGGGATAGACGGGACTCGAACCCGCGATCTCCAACGTGACAGGCTGGCATTCTAAACCAACTGAACTACTACCCCGCTCGTAAATGCCCTAATTCATGGGCTAATTGATAAACATGTCAACATATTTTTATGTAAAAAATGCTAATGGTGAGGAAAATTTTAAAATGCACAGGTGGTTTCACATCAGAAATTTAACTTGATTTTGCAAAAAAAATTGAGGTTTTTTGGCGGATAATTGCTTGACTCTATGTGAAAGTGGGGGATAATGGGTGATATTGTTGAAAAGTGTTGAATGCAATGGCTGTAAATCCGAATATTTATGTTGGGGAGCACGCGCGCAGTGTGGATAATAAGGCTCGCATCGCCTTGCCCGCAAAATGGCGCTTTGGAGCGGAGCAAGCCTGCGTTTATCTGGCCTTACCTAATCCATCGGGATGCGTCACCGTATACCCTCCCAATATGGTCGAGAAATTGAGCCAAAAAGCTGCGGAAATCAGTTTGGGGGATGACATTGGCCAGAAAATTTTGACGAAACTTTTCGCCAAAGCGGACCAGCTCACTTGCGATTCCCAGGGAAGGGTGCAGATAAATAAATTTTTGCTGGCCCACGCCGATTTGCAAAAAGATGCAGTCATCGTTGGAAATTTTGTAACGTTCAGCGTTTGGAGCCCTGAGCGCTATAATAGGTACATAGGCAGCGGATCCGACGAGCAAGGCGAGATAAATAAAATTTTAACCAAGCTTGGTCTGTGAATTCGCCATTGAACAGTCATCGGTCGGTTTTGCTGGAAGAAACGGTGGAAGCCCTGGGAGCACGGACGGGCGGAAAATTTTTAGATTGCACCTTTGGCGGCGGCGGACATGCGGCGGCGATATTGGATAGCGGCGGTGAAAATTTCGTCTACGCCATCGACCGCGATCCACAGGCAAGGGAGCGCGCCAGTGCATTGCAGCAGAAATATGTGGGCAGATTTGTATTTTGTAACATAAATTTTGCCGATGCGGGAAGCATGTGCCTTCCTCCTCTGCAGGGGGTCCTGATGGACCTGGGAGTGTCCTCCTTTCAGTTGGATGACGGATTGCGCGGATTTTCTTTCAGGGAACATACCAAACTCGACATGAGGATGGATAATTCCTGCGGTCGGACAGCAGCGGATTTCTTAAACACAGCGGCAGAACATGAGCTGGTGCAGGCCGTGCGGGATTTTGGGGAGGAAAAAGATTGGAAGAAAATAACCTCCCTGATTTTGGAGAACCGTGGAAAAAATTTGCTAACCCACGGCGATTCCTTTGCCGGCTTGATAGCCGCTAATTTTCCCAGGAAAGCAAAAGATAGGATACACCCGGCAACGAAAACTTTCCAGGGAATTAGAATTGCGATCAACGGCGAGCTCGATGCCCTGCAAAGAGCTTTGCCAGTGTTGTTCGAAAAATTGGGAATCGGCGGGCGTTTGGTTGTGATATCTTTCCATTCGCTGGAAGACAGAATCGTTAAACAATTTTTTAAAAAGATGGCCGGTCAGGCGGTGAGTCGGATGGATGGTGAACCGATGCAATTTAGGGAGAAATTTGCGAAAATTTTGACCCCCAAACCAGTGATACCTTCCAAAGGCGAAGTCGACTCCAACCCCCGAAGTCGGTCAGCAAAGATGCGCGTATTGGAGAAAATTAAATGAATGAAAATACTTCCAAAACTAATTTTGCATGCTGCATGTTCCTATGTGCAGTGGCATTGGGCCTGGCCATATTTTGTTTGGCGCTCACCTTGGTGTGCTCTCGGCAACACCTGATGAAGCACGGATATTCCATGGGAAACTTGGAGCGCACTTGCTCCTCCTATGAGAGAAAAATATCGGAGCTGAATAGGAAAATTTTGTCCATGAGTACGCGAAGTAGTGTCATGGAGCGCGCCGCAAAGGGGGTGTGGAAACAGGGACCCGCGATTGTGCATGTCAGCAGGCGTGATGTGCAAAATTATGCCCTGGCCGCAAAAAAACAAAGGGAGGGGATTGTGGCGAAAAATTTCTCTAGAGCAAACTAATTAAAATCACCAGATGAGCGGATTGAAAATCGGAGTTGTAGGGGCAACTGGCCTCGTGGGGCAGGAGCTAGTTTCCATTCTCGAGCAAAGTGAGCTCGAAGTAAGTGGGATCAAGTTTTTCGCTTCCGAGCGCTCATCTGGTACATTTTTGAGTTTCAGGAATCAGAATTACCCAACCACCGAATTGCGCGAAAATGACGCCCCTGACCTCGATTACATGTTTTTTTGCACCTGTCCCCGCATAAGCGCGAAATTTATTCCGATTTTCAGCGAGCGGGGAATTATTTGCATAGATAACAGTTCTAAGTATCGCATGCAAGCGGACGTGCCCCTGGTCGTGCCCGAAATAAATGCCCATGCGTTGAAGGGACATGGAAACATCATCGCCAATCCAAATTGCTCAACCATTATCGCCCTGATGGCACTCGCTCCTTTGCATAACGCCTTTGAATTAAGCGGCTTTTGCGTCTCCACCTACCAGGCAGTATCCGGAGTAGGAAGGAGTGGAGTTTCCGCATTGATGGATGATTTAGCGGGCGAGCACGGCACATCGATGGCGACCTTTGGTCAGCAAATCGCTTTCAATGCGCTACCGCAAATCGGGAAAATCGACGAAACGGGCTACTCCTTCGAAGAAAAAAAAATGTGCGATGAGAGCAGAAAAATTTTGAACAGGAACGAATTACGCATTTCGGCGATGTGCGTCCGCATAGCGGTTATGCGTGCCCACTCCATGGCAATTTTTGCCTCGTTTAAAAAACAAATCGACCCGGTGCAAGCTGAAAATGTTTTGAAGCAGGATAAAAACATAGTCTTCCACGGCGATGGTTCTTTCCCCTGCCCCATTGACGTAGACGGTAAAAACATTTGTGAGGTGGGTAGGCTAAGGATGGACTCATTCATTGAGAACGGGTTAAGCATGTGGGTGGTTGGTGACCAGGTGAGGAAAGGTGCCGCCCTCAATGCTTTCCAAATCATGCTCGCCCTCGAAAATCAAGGCTAGGCACATTGGGGACTAAGTCGAATCCGGAGTGAAATTTTTTTTGAAAATTTCGATAAATGGAACCCGGAGTTTTAAATTTTGGCCCCAGATTATTACTTGAAAAAAATAGGATAGAAGAAGGTGAAATAAAAAAATGCTAGCCCAGATCCGAGGAAAATTATTAAAAATCTAGGCCCATGAAAAAATCCAGCGAAAAGGCTAGGTAGTATCAGCGAAAATTTGAAAAAATTTCACCATTGGCCCCCATAAAAGCTGCGAAAGCTATCATGGCGGCATTATCACCGCTATGTTGGCGCGCTGGGGAAAAAAATGGCACACCCCTGGAAGTGGCCAAATGCCCTAGTCGTTCCCGCAGGCAACTATTATTTGCGACGCCGCCACACAGCCCCAGGCTCCTAATCATCGGTGCCAAAGCTTGGCTGGTTTTTTTGGCAAGAACGTCGACAATCGCAGCCTGATATGAGGCGCAAATGTCACACCTATCGCGTTCAAAGTTCACGTCAGATTGCTTTTCTAAAAAGTATCGCAGGCTCGTTTTCAATCCGGAAAAACTAAACTTTATCTCCTTTGCATCGTAGTATGCACGCGGAAATTTGAATCTTTTCTCATCGCCGGATTTGGCTAATTCTTCAACCAAATGACCGCCTGGATATGGCAAACCGAGTAGTTTTGCTCCCTTGTCGAAAGCCTCCCCCGCTGCGTCATCCTGCGTTCCGCCAACCACTTCAATTGCCCCAGACTCGCGCACAATCTGCAGCAAAGTATTGCCGCCGGAAACAAGCAAGCTGAGGTGGGGCAGATATGCTGCGAATGCCCCTGCAAAATCAGCGCCGAGCTCCCGATGTAACCCGATGAAAGGGGAAAATAGGTGGCCGTGCAAGTGGTTTATTTTCAAAACTGGCCTTTTCAGAGCAACGGCTAGTGCATTAGCCGCCACACGCCCGAGTGCCAAACAACCGGGCAACCCAGGCTCGGTGGTTACGGCTATGGAGTCAATTGCGTCCACCGAAGGATGCTTTTTCAAATCATCGAATAATTGGCAAAAATTTTTAACATGCTCCCGTGCGGCAAGCTCAGGTATGACGCCGCCATATTCGCCGTGGAGAGCGATCTGCGAATATATCTCCTCAAAAACAACTCCGGCAACGCGGTCAAAAATCGCCAGCGCCGATTCATCGCAGGAACTTTCAATCCCCAAAATCATTGCACTCACCAATAATCCATCGCACTTTTTCGGCAAGGTTTATTGCATCCCGCCAAGTTGGCAAATTATGCAAATTTTTGCTTGTCAGCGGTGGAAATTTTGTATGATTGCGGCTTGTTAATTCAACAAGGAAAATTCCGAGGTTTAGCGGCTTGGCGTACTTGTCCACTGAATAAGGAGCTATTTATGAAAACTTCACCCAAAGAATTATTTGAGGCGGGTGTCCACATCGGGCATCAACGGAAGCGCTGGAATCCTAAGACGTGGCCCTACATATATGACCATCGCGGCGGGATTAGCATTATAAATCTTGAAAAAACATGTGAACAAATCAATAGGGCATGGGACTTTATGCGGGATCTAGTCGCATCGGGACAGGATATTTGGTTTGTCGGCACAAAAAAACAGGCGCGCGATATCATAAAAGAAGGAGCGGGAGCAGTGGAGATGCCGTTTTGCGCAACCCGTTGGCTAGGCGGTACGTTGACAAATTTTCAAACAATCGAGCGCAGCTTGCTGAAGTATAAAAAATTCCTAAAGATGGAGGAAGAGGGCGAATTGGCCAAGTTGCCGAAAAAGGAAGGGGCGTCAATTAGGCGTGTGATGAACAAAATGTTCAATAATTTTGAGGGCATGATGAAAATTGAATCCCTACCCGGGGCCCTGTTCGTCATCGACATACAGCATGAATACATCGCCGTCTCTGAAGCTAATCGCGTCGGCATACCGGTGATCGCCATGGTCGATACCAACTCCGATCCGACCTTGGTAGAGTATCCCATCCTCTCCAACGATGATTCCACGAAATCTATCCGGCTAATCCTCGGGACCTTATTGGAAGGCGTTCAGGAAGGAATGTCCCAGCGCACGCTCAAACACAGCGATGCGAAAAAATTGATAACCAAAGATGAACTTGTTCAAATCGAGCCCGAAGTGACAATATCCGGTAATATCGATGCAGAAGCGGTTGAGGAGCCGGGAAAGGAGGAAAAATCCGTTACCAAGGCAAAGCGCAAGTGTGCGCCGGCAAAAAAAGTAACCCAAGAAACTGGGGAGGGTGAGTGACATGACAACGATAACAGCAAGCATGGTAAATGAGCTTAGGCAAAGGACCGGTGCCAGCCTGATGGAGTGCAAAAAAGCGCTTGTGGAGGCTAGTGGGGACTTTGACGAAGCGGTCGTGGTTCTAAAAAAACGGGGTATCGCCTCCGCTGAAAAGAAGGCTGGGCGCGATGTGAGTGAGGGCGTCATACAGGCCTACATACATCCGGGGGCCCGCGTAGGCGTCTTACTCGAGCTCAAATGTGAAACCGATTTTGTTGCCAAAAATGAGGAATTTTTGAGGCTCGCCCGGGATATTGCCATGCACATTGCCGCCATGGCCCCGAAATATGTTTCCCCCGAGGATATTCCGCCCGAAGATATTGCCAAAGAGCGTGAGATTGCGGCAGGTCAGTGCCTGGACAAGCCGGCAAAGGCCATAGAAAAAATCATCGAAGGCAAAATAGCGAAGTGGTACGGCGAACAATGCTTGCTCCAGCAACCATTTGTAAAAAACCAAGAGCAAAGCGTCGAAGCTTATATCAGGGAATGGATCAGCAAAATCGGTGAAAACATAAAAGTCAGCCGCTTTGTTCGCTATCAAATATAACTTCCCCACTCAAAACAAATAAGGCGGTACAAATTGCCACCGCCTTATTAAATCTTCCTGAACAAACTAAATTAAATCACGAATAATCGGATTCATTAATATAGACGCCCCATTTCAATTTACGTTCAAAAAATTAAAAAATTTTGCTCCCACGCTACCAAGAATTCGCATGCACGCGCGACGCAACGAAGCGATCCGATGCTTGGAGGGGATGATTTGGCAGCCCGAGCGGGACAAGGGCAAATGGTTCGATACTATCCGGCAACTGGAATAATTCTTTAAAATCACGGCGATATTTTTCGTTCGGATACAAGCCCACCCAAACGGATCCCAGGCCCAGATCCGTCGCAGCGATCAAAATATTTTCCGTTGCCGCCGCACAATCTTGCTGAAAAAATTCCGGCAAGCTCTCGGCTTCGATGTCTCCACACACCAAGATAGCGCACTGTGCCTGGGTCAGCATCTGGGAATAGGGGTGTATTTCCGTCATCGCATTCAATTTATCGCGGTCAGAAATTACAATGAAGTGCCACGGCCTGGAGCCCATTGCCGAGGGCGCCGCCATGGCAGCGTGCATAATTTTTTCCACGGTCGCACCGTCGACGGGTTTCGAGGAAAAACTTCTAATACTGTGTCTTTTTAAAATCGCTTCCATGGGAAAAATGATAGGAATGGGATATAAATTTTTCAAGCTAATTTCTTTCATTGAAACTATATAAATTTTCGGTAAAATCTTTCCGTGAGATGCAAAATATGCAAAGTAATTAGCCTGATATTGGCGTTGGGCCTGATAAACAGTGGGACTGTGCTGGGAAACTTTGAACACAGGCCGCAGAAAAGTAAAATAAGAGCGGTGCCTGCGCTGCGAAATATGCAAAATAGTGACCAAGATTTATTGTATATTCGCGCGCGCACATTGTTTGTAAACGGCGACTTAGAAGGGGCTCACAGCGCCATCGGTAGGCAGCTGCAGCTCTATCCGAACGACGAAAAATCGCGCACTCTGCGTGATATGATAGGAGAAGCCGTCAATAGGCAAAGCAACAGTGACTGGCGAAATGCGCGTGCGCAAATGTTGAATGACGCGGAGGCGGCTTGGAAAATTAGTGAGCCCATCGACGCAGGCACCGATGCGCACCGTGAAACCGAAATCACCGGTGGCATGGAGAGCAAGCTGGCAAAAATCATCATTCCCCAAGCGCGCTTCATCGATCTTCCCATAGGCCAAGCGGTGGAAATGATTACCGAACTGTCGATAAAATATGACACGGCGACGGAAAATCCCTATGAAAAGGGCGTAAATATTGTTTTGCTTCGCTCGCCCACGGAAAGTGAGCCAAAAATTACGCTAAACTTGCGCAATATCTCCCTCGAACGCCTGCTTTTCTACGTCAGCCAGGGAGCGAATTACAAATGCGACTATACGCGCGACGCCGTCATAATAGGCGATGAAAAAGTTGTGCGGGAGCAACTCGAAACCAAGTTTTTCCCGATGTCGCGGGCGACGGTTATCCGCTTTACCGGGGAACAAAATTGGGAGCACACCATCCCAGATGAGCCTCAAAGCAACTTGATCGAGGAAGAAAGGGCAATCAAAAATTTCTTTGTGCGGGCCGGAGTCGAGTTCGACACCGTCGCCGGTAGCAATTTAGCTTTTGATGGCTCGCAGGTAATTGTCACGCACACGCTAAAAAATCTGCAACGCATCGAGCGCATCTTGCAAAAATATAGCCAAACGAGGCAGGTCGAAATTGAAGCGAAATTTTTGGAAGTGACCCAGGGAGCACTGGATGAGCTTGCGTTTCGCTGGAACCTGGAAAATCGATTCAACGGCAATCGCGCCCAGGTGAATACCGGGATTGCAAACGGTACGGGTACGGTGGATACTCTGCGAACCCTGGCCCAGGTGTTTGCTCCCCAAAATTTGGGCAAAACTGCTCCCACTCCCCAGCAGGATGCTATCTCAATTGAAAATCAGCCGCCGACACTTCCCGGCCAGATCAACGTTGGGACCGCCAGCGTACCCTTGGGCAGCTTTCTTGGGGTTATCGACCGCGTGCAAGTTAACCTGATGATTCGCGCGCTTGAGCAAAAAACTGGCTCCGATTTGATGAGTGCGCCGAAGCTCACAGTTTTATCCGGCAAAACGGCTAACATTGTTGTAGCAAGGGAGTTGCGCTATCCCCAGAGCTATGGCGAAACACATTCGGAGGTCGGTAGCGGTTCATTGCTTGCCAATGCAACATCGGCCGGCGTCACCATTACGGCTGGCACCCCGCGGGACTTTACTACGCGCAACGTTGGCGTTGAAATGCGCGTAACCCCCATTGTCGAGGACGATACAAACATCAGCTTGCGCCTGGAGCCGAAGGTCACCGAATTCGAAAAGTTCATGGAATACGGGGGCATGAATGTTGCTGTTGCCGGCGGGAAAGCGGTTTACATTTCACCTGGATTTTTTCAACCAATCTTTTCCATCCGAGAAATTCGCACGGAAGTAACCGTGCAAAATGGCTGGACAGTTGTTATGGGCGGGTTAACGCGGGAAGAAATCAAAACCGTCAACGATAAAATTCCCCTCCTCGGCGAAATTCCGCTTCTGGGGAAACTTTTTCGATCGAAGAGTGAAACGACGCAAAAGCGTAATTTGCTGATATTTGTCACCGCACGCACCGTGACCCCGAATGGGATAAAATTTCCAAAACCGCAAAGTGGGTCGAATTTTCAAAAAATACTTGCACCGTAAAAATGGGGGAACTTTTACGCAATTTCACTGGCCTCGAATTTCCAAATTCTTCGAAAATTTTACGCACTAGAAAATCCTCCGCAAAGGTGAGAAAAGGGGAAACAGCAGTGCATCCTTTATAAGGAAAGTGCGTTGAATTTAAGCCTTTTCATGGACAAAATTTCCCTAAAAAAATTCTCTTTTTCTCACATTTTCGGCCATTTTTTCATCCCCACAGAGGACTCAGCGATTTGATTTAGCAAAATTTTGATCTTGCATCGCGAAAAAATATTCATTGGGTAGGTGGAGGTTGGGTATCGGTCAATGATCGAACCGATGAACCCCGCTAGGTCCGGAAGGAAGCAACGGTAGTCAGGGAATCTCATGCGAGCGAAGTACTCAACCCTCCTGAATCTTTAAATCCCTATACCTTCGCAATTTCCTTGCCGATGAAGTCTTTGCCGACTTTTCAGCGGCAGTTCCTGCTAAACCAATTCTCACCACTGCTACTGGAGCTATTTACCTGTGTCTTCCGAAGGATCAGATGCTGGCGGTGGGTTGCTTCCCGGGTTCGGTAGGCGTGGAATCTCCATCTTGGGCGGGGCAAAGGGTTTGGGTACGCTGGGAAGCTGGCCTGGCGGAAGTAGAGGGAGCACTGGTGGTTGCCCAGCCGCGGGTTTCAACGGGGGCAGTGTCGGTGGCAAGCTTGGTTTTCCCGCTGCTCTCGATGGCAGTGGAGTCGGTAATAGGGGCTTTACTGCTGGCGAGTTTCCTCCCAAAGGGGATACTAACTTGGGAGATATCCCCAGCAGCTTTCCTAGCTCTTCCAGTGGCTTTCCCAGTGCTGCGGTTCCCAGCGCGGATGGCGGCGTGGCGAGGCCCCCTACCGGCGCCAGTGGAGAATTTCCTCCCAGAGGTTTTATTCCTGGCACTCCTGGCATTGGCTGGAAAGGTGTCCCCAGCGGCCTTCCCAGCGTGGGTGGCGGCATGCTTGGCTTTGCCAAATTTCCCAGTTGCCCAAGCGGTGGAAGTAGCCGCGGCAAGTTTGGTTGATCCGCTATGTCCGCCGCTGATTTCCCTGCCAACGGTGGCAGAAGTGGGGACGAAGCTTTGGGTGTTTGCGGCGGCGTGGGTTCTATTCCCTGTGCCCTTCGCAGCATCTCTTCCCAAGCGGACGGATTTACTTTCGGTGAGCTGCCCGCCGGTTCTGAATCTTGCCTGTGCGTTGCTTCCCCTTCTTCTCCCAAAGGAAGTGCGTCTGACTGCGGAGGTTGGCTTGGTCCCGGTGGTACCGTGGGGATGCTCCCCCTAGGGGGTAATGGGGGCAGCTTGACTGAATCTCTTACCCCTGCAGTGGCTGCGAGAAGTTGTGATTTCACTGGAGGTTTGCTCAAATCCAAGCTGGAAGACTGCAGCGGCGGGCCTTCTTCCGAGGCTGGCGGCTCGTCTAGTTGTGGCGCTGGCGATACTATCGCCGATGGCGGCATTGGAGTATACTTTGGCATCAATGATTGATTTGCAGGATCTTCCACCGGTGGCGATTCCTCTGAATCCGCATCGCCGTCTTGGTTGAACCAATCTTCATCGTCACTTGGCTCTGCGTCGCTTGGCTGGATCGGACCTCCGAGCCACTCCGGCAGCACATCATCCTCCCAGACTGTTTCCGGTAAAAGAAAGGGAAGGCCGCGTTCCTTAAGACCAAGCACTTCCATGCTTTGATTGTATAATTCCTGGGAAGGATATGGGCTTGTGAGTTCGGGGGCTCCCATAAAATGATTGCTAAACTTAGTGACAATGATGGCGTTGTGGGGCAGCTTGAGAGGGGTATTTCGCGATTTGCTTGTCTTTTTCGCTTCACTGCGCAGCGCTATTTCTTGCTGACTGCTATCTATGCTGCCATCATCCTTAACCTTGTACATTGTTTCATTCCCTTCCCCATCGATCACGCGATAGGATTGAATGAAATTTATCGCCCCGGAATCACCTTGCTGGCCCTGGGTATCTAGCACAACTATTGTTCGATTCATGGCTTGCGCCACAAATCTTAGGTCTTCCACTTCGAGCCATGCCCTATCCGTACCGAGGGTAATAGCTGAAAAAGCCAAGTCGCATAGGCTTATCACCGTTTTATCGTCGAGCCCACCTCGGTCGGAGCCGTTCAGCTTTTTATACGCCGCTAATATTGCTCGCTTGTCATCATTTTCTGGCTGGTCACGATTCGTTTCGAGCAAGCGTGTCCCCGATGTAAATATGCTGTCTTGCGCATCGGGAATGTATTTTTTTTTCTTTGCGCGGGCATACACCAAATCGAGCAATTTTTGGGCTTCCATGCGGGCTAGCTCCCTGTCGTGGGTAATAGCTTCAATCCGCCGTTCAATTTCCTGGCGAGCCCTGTGGGAGGCTCTGCTACGCAATGCTTGAAAATTACTTTCCTCATCCTGCGAAAGCTTCCTTTTATCGGCCACCATTGCGGCGGAATCGCGGATGGAAAATATGGCGCAATTACCATTGGTTCTGTGCTCTTCCCAACCTTTATCGCCTATGATTGTGTCCGTGGGAACAAATCCCCTTGCAACGGGTTTAGACTTAGTTGCAGCTGGCTTAGGTTTAGTCGTTTTTGTGGCCGTTGTGGATGGAGTCTGCCTAATTGTTCTGCTGAGGGACGTGATTGTACTCTCGAGTTCGCCAAATACTCTTTTTGTACCACCATCATCATCCATTATGTAGGCATTATCCCTAAATTCATCCCCATACTTCGCCCATTTACCACTGGTTCTTTCCATTATGATGGCATTGCCAGGGATTAGGTGTTCGTCGCTGGAGCTAATCGATAGGCAGTCCTCCGCATAGCCCTTAGCAATGGTCACCGTGGAACCATCCCACAGAGCAATGGGTGTTTCATGCTGGTCCGATAGCAATCGCGCCATGGCTTCCCCATTGTCACTTTCTCTGGAAATTGCGCAGACATCCCGTCCCATCTCAACGATCCTGCTGCTATGCTCAGCTGATATGTCCGAGGGCCATGTCCCTCCAAGGGCTCGGTGCAGGGCAATTACCGATTGAACATTTCCGCCACCGGATGCTCTTATGGCACGCAGTAATGTGCCCCCACTCCTGCTTTGCAGTATCCCGTCGAGCGTGGTTTGAGCATTTTCAAAAATTTTTCTGCGCAATGTTTCACCACTGGCTTCTTGCAGCTTATCCGATAGACTGGCAGCCAATTCGCCCAATATGCTACTCGGGTCTTCCCTGTCCCTATTCGGTGCTTCCACTGAATCTTCTAGGAGATGAACGATACTTTCAAGGGTGTCGGTTTCGATTTTTACGCTTGCACAGTCCGATCTGGGGTCAAGCTTTGTAGTTTTTTCCAGGGCCTCCAGTTTCCCTTGCAGATCTTGCACATGTCCATTTGTCCTATCCAGCAATTGGGTAATTTCCATGAATTGCCGCTCGGCGCTATCCTTGCTGCGCAATTTTTCAGGATTGAGAAGCAAATGCCCCTCACTGCTTCTATGCAGGGCCATAGCTTCCCGTTTCTGTGGCACGGGGAACTCTATTTCCATGGGATGATGTCCAGGACCTACGTTTACGGTCACCAAATTATCGTTGATTTTGAACGGCTCATGCTCGGCATCAACGGAAACAGCGGTGGAACGAATGGCGTTGAGCTTTTGCAACAACTCATAGGATATTTGCCTTATCGCCGGCCCACCCATGGTACCACTTGCGACGACCATGAATTTATTGGCGACGCGTTGCAGGGAAAATCGCACATTGCCGTAATTGACCGCCATGCCAGTCCCCTCAGAAGAAGGGACTATTTCCACCCCACCAATCTTCGATAAAGCTTCCACGAGCGCATCTGGAAAGTCGGAAGATTTTTTATTTTGCGCATTTTTTTGCAATGCTGCGATGCTTCTCAGGGTGGAAACTGGATCTGGGCCATTGGCGCCATTTATCCCTTGGGGATCGCCCACGGGTGGCACATTAATTTTCCCTGTTTCGAGGTCCGCTTCACCGGGTTTTGCTGGCGCGGGGCCGGGCACGGGAGGTTTGCCATTCGGTTGGGATACGTCCGTACCACCGCCACCCGGCTGAGGCGCGCCGGAATTTCCCCCAGTTGCTCCACCTGGATTTGCGGAGTTGTCATCCCCGGGAATGGGTTTTTTAGAGGGTGCTGGCGTAGGGCCGGCAGGGGAAGGTTTGCCACTCGGCTGAGGTGCATCGGGATCCTTTCCCGCTGTCCTTGCAGGGTCCGTGTGGGGACCCTTCCCAGGAGCGGATTTTTTGTGAGGTGCGATGTGTGTGTGACTCGCCACTCCCGAGCCCGTGGCTGTTAGCGTACCCGGGACCGTTTCCAAATCGAATCCCATCCTCAGAATGTCGCGCCCAGCTGCAGATTTTTTTGGCATAGTTGGCGGCGCCGATGGTGGGGTATGCTGCCGGTTCGGGTTCGCCGCGGATTGCATTTTGCGTCCATTGCTGGCCATTGCGCCTGGGCCCAGTGCTCCTAATTCACCCGGCAAGTTGCTCGAACTACTCGAATTTATTCCATCTGTCATGTTCCATACCCTCCTTCCTAGGAGTTTAGGGAAAATTTTTCCCCGGGCAAGAAAAAATGTGGGAATTTTTCCCATATCTATCTATGATTTAGTTTGCCACCGCGGGTGCATAAAATTTATTTTAGGGAGTGCTATGTTGCGTGAGATTTTAAGTAGTATAAGAGGGATTAATGTGCTTGTCGTCGGAGACATCATGCTAGATCACTATGTCATTGGGGATGCTACGCGTATTTCGCCGGAAGCACCGGTGCCGGTGGTCGCCGTTGAGCGGGAGAGCTACACCCTGGGTGCTTCTGCGAATGTCGCCCTAAACGTGCTTAGTCTTGGCGGAAACGTGGAACTATGCGGGGCAATCGGTGGCGATGAGGCGGGGACACAATTGCGTGGAATTTTCAATGAAAGGGGCATAAAATTTAGCGAGCGCTTCGCAAAACCCTCTTTGGGGACGATAGTTAAAACTCGCGTCGTTGTGCGTGGACAGCAGCTATGCCGCGTCGATCGCGAGCAAAAAAAAGCGGCCTACATACTCCAAAGTGACAGCGATCTGGGCTACGTCGAATCAAAAATCGGAGAAAGCGACGCCATCATCCTCTCCGATTACAACAAGGGAACACTGAGCGGCGAGAACGTTGGGCGACTGATAAATTGTGCCCGCAGGCAGCGAAAGTTCATTGCCATGGACCCGAAGCCGAGCAATGGGATAGTGTTCAGCGGCGTCGATGCCATGACACCGAACAAGCTCGAAGCGATGCAGCTAGCCGGCCTATCCGAAGAAGAGGAGCCTTCCATTGGAGAAATCTGCCAAAAAATCCACCGAAAATATAGCCCGCGGATGTTGATCATTACGCTGGGACAGGGGGGCATGTTGCTCAGTATGGGCGGTGAAGTGGACAGGATTGTCCCGACGTTTGCCCGAGAAGTATACGATGTTTCCGGTGCGGGAGACACGGTAATCGCCGCCCTGACAATGGCTCTAGCGGCCAACAAAGGTGTGTACGATGCCATGTACTTCGCCAACACGGCGGCGGGCGTGGTTGTGGGCAAGCGTGGCACGGCCGTTGCCCGACCGGAGGAGATTTTGGAGTTCCACGGATGAGCATCCAAGGTGGAATTTTCCTCGACCGCGATGGCACGCTCATTGCCGATAGGGATTATCTGCGCGATTGTGCGGATGTGGAACTGCTAGCGGGCACCGCCGAGGCCATAAAGATTTTGCGCGAGCTCGGTTACCTGCTGTTCCTATTCAGTAATCAAAGCGGAATCAGTCGCGGATTGCTGACATTGGCGGATGTGGAGCGATGCAACGGAGAAATGTTGAAGCAAATCGGCCTTGGGCAGATTTTTGCAAATATCTGCATCGCCGCGGAGAGTCCCGATGAAGTTCAAGTATACAGGAAACCATCGCCGCGGTTCATCAACGAAATGGTGAATAAATATGGCCTAAGTCGGAAATTTTGCTACGTGGTCGGTGATAAAAGCAGCGACTTGCAGGCGGGCATAGACGCCGCCATCGGGGCCGCATTTGTGCGCACGGGGAAACCCTATTCCGGCGAAGTAGCTGACCTGGTTCGCCGCGGAAAAAGTTTGGCTTTCGACGATTTGCTGAACTTTGCCAAATATTTGAAAGAATTACACGAGCAAACAAATCCTTTCGCCCCAGCCAGGATGCACTTCCCCAACTGATAAAAGAGGAATAGGGGACAGGTGCGAGATTCGAAATTGGGGGAAAATTCACCGGCAAGTAGCGTTACGGGGCATTAATTTTCCAGATTTTTGGGCAGCAAAATTGCTCTTTCATCCGCCGCGAGCTTTTAGACATGTAAAAAATTTAATGGTTGTGCAGGATCTTTTCAATTTTATGCCCATCAACCTTGAAAGGGTTACTTTTGATTGCGTAATTTGGCGAGGTTTAACATATCTTTTTGGCTAGGATTCGCTGCGGCGAGGTCCATTGGGTTTTGACAGGCGCTCCTCATCGGTCCTCCATGATTACACAATTAATCCTTGCCAGGTCGATTTTTCTGATGCTCATCCGTGCCAAGTTACGCTCCTGCAACAGATAGGCGAAATGCAGCAGTTGCGCGTCGATATCTTGGGGGCTAAATGCAACGATAAGTCCATTCTTTAGGAAGATTTCTATGCGTGACCACGTCGCCCCGCTGCGATGGTCATACTTTTCCAAGGAAAATTTTCTGATTTGCCCATGAATTTCCGGATATTTTTCCCGTACCGCACTGATGAAGTACGCAACGGCCTCGATCCCCGTCACACCCCTTATCCCCAGCGGAGATCCACTGAATTTTTCCACCCTTAAATCGGTGTATGGCGTCGCCAATATCAAATTTTTTGGCATGCAAGCCGCTCTAAAGATGGAGCCATCCAGCGAATCAACGAATAGCAATTCTTCCCGGCCGTTTCCCTTGGTGGCGAATTTTAGCAAAGGATGGCGCTCCTTCACCCTAATATCAAGGGCATCGGGAAATTGTTTTTCTATGCAAACATCGCGAATTTGGCTGAATTCGAGCAAGCGTTTTTTCAACGAAAAGATATCCACGTCGGCCAGGGGTGTGCCTTTTTTTATGGCAAGAGCTTTTGCGAGCCAGCGTGCCGTTATCGCCCCATCGGAAGAAAAACTAATGCTGCGCAGTGGCAGGTGGGTTTGGGGAACTTGCTTTGGGACTAGGCCTTTCTCGAAAAAATACAGCCCCTCAATAGCAGCAACAAAAATCGTTGCAAAAAACAAACCTTTAATTATACTTTTGAGCCTCACCCTGGGAAGTAATTAAGAAAAAGCAAGCACCTCTTGTCAATTTTTTCCATGCATTTTTTCATCCTGGGACCACACGCCTAGGATCTTTTCACGGTGAGCTCCCACTCTAGGGGGGGAGTTTTGCCAAACTTTTATCAACCTTTAAAATTTCAGCCCCCATTGACTATTATTCAAGATAAAAAGGCTTGATAAAGGGGAAAATTTTTTCAGCATATGCATCTATTGAGCGCCTCTAGCTCAATTGGATAGAGCATCTGACTACGGATCAGAAGGTTGCAGGTTCAACTCCTGCGAGGCGTGCCAGCTTTAGGAAATTAATATGGTTTCTCTTGTTGGCAGAGAGTAAGTGGGGTCGTAGCTCAGTTGGAAGAGCACCACAATGGCATTGTGGGGGTCGTCGGTTCGATTCCGATCGGCTCCACCAGCTTATAATCCGCTTAAACACAGGGCTCCCAAGGATCAAGGAAAGCGAAAATTAAACATTAGAAAAGTTTCATTGCTTCAATATTGCTTCATTTTTCATTTCGAGAGAAAAAATAAAGCAAAGGGCGGCGTGAAAGCTTCCGAAATATTGCCAAAAGATGCGTGAAAAAATTTAATGGATTGACCGGTCATAAATTTCTCTTACACCTTAAAGATGTGTGAGTGTAGACTTAATTTTAGAGGCAAAAATTTTACATTTTTTGCTGTAAACATTTTTTTTGGTAAATCTTTGGTAAAAAAATGCTAGTCTAGGGCCAAGTGAAAACACCGCTCAAGTGAGGATTCCAGCTTACCTTTAGCGGCAAAAAATAGAACAATACTTTAGCATCTTGATACTTTAACACTTCAATCAACAAGGAGTTATAATATGAATGAAGAAAATGTAA
>JAISBD010000007.1 GCA_031266345.1 Puniceicoccales bacterium
TGGTAGAAGTGGATCTTGGATAGGTCGTGGCCCTTTAGGGCGTGGCGGAGCATGGCGGCCAAGTATTGAGCCACGGTGACGTTCTCCTCCTTCGCTTTGGCCCTGATTTTCCGAAATACCCCCCTATCGAGGTCACTCTCATTCAAAATAAAACTCTTCGCTGTAGTAGTCATAGTGGCAATATATGATAGCAAATTGCAAGGGAAGTCAAGAAAAAAATAAGCATGGTTTTGCAACTAGTTGCAAGTTTGGTCAGAGAAGGAACTTAAGGGCAAAGAATGCGAAGACGTAGTGGCAACATATAATAGCAAGCTGAAGGGAAGTCAAGAAAAATAAGCATGATTTTGCAACTAATTGCAAGCGAAAGGTCGTTTGGAGTTTCAGAATAACTGTCCGCTCCCCTAAATTATTAGGATTCATTAGGATTCATCCGAACTATTAGGAATTTCCTAATAGTTACCCGAGTCGAATTGTTCGAAGTTGAAAATTTTCGGATAACTGGTTCTCTCAAAATGGATTTTTAGTCAATAATCAGGCAATGAAACTTTTCTAATGTTTAATTTTCATTTCCCTTGATTCCCTGGGAGCCCTGTGTTTGAGCGGATTGGAAGCTGGAGCCGAGAATGAGAATCGAACTCATGACCCACGCATTACGAATGCGTTGCTCTACCAACTGAGCTATCTCGGCATTATTTTGATTTTTAAGAGGTATGGATAAGAGCGAATAAATCAAGGAAAAGTTGGCGCGAATGCCAGGATCTTAGTTTCATCTTATTTTTTAACAATGATGCGTGAAGAGAAAAAATTCAAGGAGAAAAGGAGAGGTACATTGAAAAGAAAGCGGATTGAGGAGATGTGAAGCGATATTTTCACCACTTGTACCGCTATCATTGCCTGTAATTTTTTTTCTTAATTTTGAGTTTCGCGCCATTTGAAGAGACGCTAGACTAGCGTTTTTTTACCGGAGAAATGTTCACAGCAAAAAAAGCAAAACTTTTGCCCCTAAAACTAAACCTGCAAATTCAACTCAGGCACCTACTAAAAAAATCTTAATAGTGCGGGCGGGGCGGGTAGCGGTTTAGGGATTTCGAATAGCTTGTGGGGAGAGGCGCTGAGGTGTAGGCGTGGCAAAAGTGGCGGGGATGGTATACCTCCGCTGATAAAGTGTTAGCAATGAATGAAATGTTGCCAATGGGGCCATGTTCGCCGCCGATGGGGGATGTCGGAGAAGGAACTGGGATGGTATACCCCGCTGATAGGGTGTTAGCAATGAATGGAATGTTGCCAATGGGGGGCCACGTTCGCCGCCGATGGGGAATACTGGGGAAGGAACTGGGATGGTATACCTCCGCCGATAGGGTGTTAGCAATGAATGGAATGTTGCCAGTGGGGGTACCATATTCACCGCCGATAGGGATGCCGGAGAAGGAACTGGGATGGTATACCCTGCTGATAAAGTGTTAGCAATGAAAGCGTTGCCAATGGGTGAAATTTTATTAATATTCAGTCATGGGTAGGCGTATAAAATGCATGGGCAGGCTAGGATCTTATCTTTATTCAAAGATGAAAGTGGGGCTGGGGTTATGCTTGGTTGCTAGCATGCTGAGCGGATGTGCCGGTGTGGATTACGGGCTAGCGGCAGCGGTAAAGAGGGACATGGAGAGGAGTCGGAGCATAGCCATGGAGGTAGATAATAGCCTGCAAATCCTGCTCTATGCCGGCCTGGAAAACATCGAAAGGGATAGCGTGCTGACCAAAGCGGCCCTGAATGGATGCCTGGAGATAACCGGCTGGCCGGATAGGATGGAGCAGGAGTACGCTCACACCTTGACGGAATCGGATGTGAAGAATGTGGCACAGCGCAGCGCAGCTATGGTGAAGGAGCGGGATAGTATAGCGAAACGGATAAACAGCAACAGCGAGCGATTGGCCGCTGATTTCGCCAAGTACGCCGCATCCCATGAATCATTGGGCGCAATAAAATGGTTCACGGGGAGCCTAGTAATCATGCTCGGGTTCGCGGCATTGTTCTGGTTTCTGCTGCGTGGTAGGATTTAACGGAAATAGGTTGCGCGGCAGTGAATATCTTTGGCCTAGCCCATGGGATCTTGAAACGACCGGACTCCGCGGATGCGGGCCGGCTGCAGAACCTCTGCTAATTGTGCAGTTCTGGTACTTGGCTCCCGCGGGGCGCTCCCATTTAGGGAGGATTTCATCGCCTGCGTTTGCTAAGACTTACACCGATCGACAATTTCCAGGCTGCTAATTTTTTTGCATAAGTAAACAATTACAAAGAAGCATTATTATTTGCTTAAGATGAACTTAAGATGAAGCTTGCTCGCTTAGGCAAGCTAAAGGATATCCGCAACATTTCGCTAGCAGGGGTTGGGAGGCATAGTAAAAAAAGAGGCTGAAAATGAAAAAATAGCAGCGAATCCATCATGGCATCTGTAAGCCTGTGCTCGGGCATACTTCAGGTCCGTCCTTTTGGGCGTGAAATCAATTGGGACCATGGGACCATAAAGCCTTGCTTTTGAATTGACAAATCGTCCCTGTACCACTACTATGTCGCTGTTATCATCTAGCAATGGGGTAAAAGAAATGAGAGTTAGTGAAGAGAAGAGAGTTGATGAAAACTTAAATAGACCTGAATTTGGCAATGTTAGCAATAGTTGGCTGGGGCGACGTTTCTGCAGTAGGGCTGACGCATCTGCGCATTTGGATGATTTCAATAGGGCGATAGATTATTTGAACAATAAATTCGGCGATAGCATACCTGAGTTGAGAAAACAATTGGTTGAACAGCAGGATTATTACCAAAGTAACAAGCGAGGGATTGGCGGAAGGGGAGGAAGGCTCCGCGCATTTACAGACAGTGACCTGAAAAAATTGGAAAGAGAGGCTGAAAATGAAATGTTCAGAAATTCACTCAATCCGATGCAGCAAAGCCTATTAGAAAAAATTGGGATAAATGTGAAAAATGTTGGAATGCCTAGGAATGTATCCCCTGCTCAAGCTAAATGCATTGCACAACACTGTGAAAGTATGGTTGCCCACGGTTACAAGGAGGAATACGCAGTTAAAGTTGGGCAATCGATGGCAATATTGTATGTAAATGACATTGAAAATAAAGGTTTTTTACCGAAGATAGTTAGCATTAATCAGACTGTGTTGAGTGAAGCTGAGGTCCAGAGGCGGGCAAATGCCAAAAGTTTTTTAGGCAAAATAATGAGTAATAATGGTGCTAATTATGAAATAATGGCCAACTATTTCTATGGCCAGCAAAACGATTCATGGAGCAGTGAATCGCAGCATATGAAGGCTTTCCTATTGCAACAGCGCGCAGACACGGCACAAAATGCTAGGTATTTTTTAGGGCGTTACACCGAACAATCGCTACTAAATGCATTCAATGGGGATGTGCCTGATCGGGAAACATACGCTAACACGATTGCTATGTATGACGCGTTTACTGCCATTACATTGGAACATTTAGACACCATAGAATCTAATCCTTCAACCAGGCTCTCGAAGGAAAATCGCACCGTTGAATTGCGACGCGGTATTCGCAGTGAGCACGCTCACGCTACACAAGAGGGCATAGCTGATTCAACATCTTTGGGGAGGCCATCCCATAGATTTACCGGGCCTGGTTTCACTGTGCTAAAATACACTGTTCCTTTTTGCGATGTTCACACATTATTTTTTATGTCACCCGAATTATGCTGGGACGGCGATTGGGAAGAAAAGCTTAATCTTGGGGAGGAACATGAGGTCGTATGTGACATGAGCCACTGCAGCGAAGCGGACGGCACAAAAGAATTGACAGGAAGGAATGGTTGATTAAAAAGGAGCATCAAAAATGAGTATGAATATTGGAAATACGCCCATAGAAATTGTTGAAATTGGAAAATGGGGGGAAGCTATTTTAAAAATTGGGGATATTCCCGCTGCGATACTTGAGCCAAAATTAACCCATGTTGGAGTAGTGTACATCAATACCATTGACTTTGAAAAAGGTAATTGGGAGAAATTGACACAGACAAATTTGGGAAGTAGGGTAGCCAAAGGATGCACAAGAGATCCGCGTTTGTTAGAGATTGCTAAAAAAGTATTCAATTGCGAATTTTCGCAAAAAGATGTTGGCACTGTTTATCCGCCACTGAAATAGGGGTAGGGGAACGGGGGTAATTTTTTTATAAGTCCCAATCCTAGCCCATGTCCACTTCCGGGCTCATGCCACTATTTTGCTCTTCTTTCATCTCGTATACCCAACGCAAAACTTCCGCCACTGGCTCAATGAGCTCGATGGGGATGTATTGCATGGTCTCCGCGGAATCCATGAGAGAGTGTGCCAGTGGCACATTCCGCATGATTGGTACGCCCGCTTGTCTCGCGGCTTCGACCATTTCTTCTGCTACGTGCCCCTTACCCTTGGCGACTACAACCGGTAGGGCTAGCCCCCTTGATTTCATATTATAATATATGGCGACGGCCACGTGCTCGGGGTTGGTTACCAGTACGCTGGACTGCTTAGTCTTCTGTGCCGCACCGCCCTGCTCGACCATTTCTCTGTGAATCTGCTTCCGCTTCGACTTTATCTGCGGATCTCCCTCCGATTCTTTATATTCACGCTTCACCTCGTCCTTAGACATCATCATTTTTTTCATAAAATCCCTTTTTTGAAAAACGAAATCGCATGCCGCAACGACAACGTAGGCAAATATCACGTTATAGGCGAAGCGGCGCATAATGGGGCCTAAAATTTCGTAGGTTCCCTTTATGCCGGTGAACGGCAGAAGCAGCAGATCGCGGATTAAGTTTTTTATTACCAGGTAGATAAGCAATCCAAGAAATATTATTTTTAGCGCCGATTTTAAAAATTCAAAGAGATTTTTCTTGGAAAAAATATGTTTTATCTTCTCCGCCGGATTAAGTTTTTTCAAGTCCGGCTTGATCGATTCCGGAGCGAATAGCAAGCCGATCTGTGCGCAATTAGCCGCAATGGCGAATAGTATGCATATGCAAAGCGCCGGTAACACGGTTTTCAATACCCGGCTGAATATCCCCAATAATACCTGGGAGAATGCCAGCCTGAAATCGGCACTAAAATATTGTATCGGAAAAGTTAGCAGCTCCATGAGGTTCCTCACGTGATTGTTCCAACCCGCTCCTATGTAAGAGTATAGGCCGATGAGCAAAGCCGTAGATACCACATCTGCGCTTTTGCTAACCTGCCCCTTCTTGCGCGCATCTCTCAGCCGCTTCGGGGTAGGCATCTCTGTTTTCTCGCCACTCATTTGGAAAAAATATGTAAAAATTCTAAAATTTTACTATCGTACATGAAGTATTTTTTGAAAAAACCTGAGATTATGTTCATGTACATCAGCAGGAAAGCCATGGAAAGCCAGCTTTTTATGGGCATCGCCAAAAAGAAAACATTCAATTGCGGCGCAAATCTGTTGACCATGCCCAGCCCAAATTCTGCAAGGAATAGCACTATCAATATGGGCGCAGCTAGGCAGAGCAAAACTTCCATGATCTGGTCAAACATGTCTAAAAAGAATTGGGCGAAAGTGACATTGGGGAATAGGGAAAATGAAAATACCGGCCAGAGTACGTAAGTTTTGTATATGAGCGACATCAAAAATAAAAATCCGCCCGAAGCAAAAAACATCGCCGACATTATTTGCAGGAGTGTGCTCCCCAGTAGCGACGTCTGCGAGCCTGCCATCGGATCAAATATGGTGGCCATCGACGAGCCGCGCTGCACATCCACAACAAATCCAACCCCCTCGGATACGTAAAAAATAAACCCCGTTGCAAAGCCTAGAACCCCGCCAATGGTCACTTCCTTAACCAGGATCCCCGACATGGTCAACCAATTTACGTTATAATCTGGGAGCTGGGCGATGAGCAGGGGAATGAGGGGCATGGCCATGGCCAGTATCACGCAATTTCGCCCCGCACCGGGAATAAATTGCTTCGAAAAAAATGGGACAATGGCCAAGGTCGCTGCCAATCGCACCGAACACAGTACGAATAGCAGTAAAATCCTGCTGATATCATCGACGGGAAAATTCATGGCCTCATTTTATTATCGTTGGAAAATCTCCGAATAGATACTCCGTGTAGGCGAATAATTCCCCGCCAATCCAGTACGTAGTCAGCGCTAAAACGACGGTCACACATATCAATTTGACAGCAAAACCAAGCGTCTGTTCCTGTATCTGCGTCAGCGCTTGTATCAAACTAATCATCAGTCCAACGAAGGTGGCTACTAGGATTGGAGGCATGGATAGCACCAAAACAAGTATCAATGCCTTGGACGTTACACTCAATATCAATGCTTCATTCATATAAACCTGATGGTGAAATTTAGCAGAATCTCCCCCATCTTACAAGTTTTAAATTTATTCGAGCAAATATCAGGGGCAAGATTCATAAAAAAGCGATACTCCGGTAGATCAAAACACATTTTCATTGATTTTGTAGAAATTTTGCATATAATAAAGCCATTATGAAAAGTATAACTTATGCAACACCTAGCCAATCCGGTGCGCCTGTAAAATTCGGTTTAAGTCCTATGGCAGGGGAGAAATTTGCCGCATCATCTAGTGTGATAGGTATTCCCATGGAACAAGATTACTCATCCTACATGAATCTTATCCAGCGTAAAGCAAATCAATTGGATGTCCCATTCGAACAATTGATCAAGCTAGATTGGCTTATTCTTCGCTTTATGCCCCTTATCAAAAATCCGGAAAGAGCGAATGAAATTCAGCAATTTTTAAAGGAAAAACTTAGCGCTTTGGAAACGGAAAGAGCTATTCACCAAGCTTCGGGAAGGGTACCGGAACCTAACATGGGAGTGGAAACTCAATTCAAAAAAGTCACTGTGGAAGTTTTCGAACAAGTCATTGCCTCCATGGAAGCTGAGCTGGCTCCGGAAGTGGATGAGGAAGATATTGCCGCTATGTCCAATACTCTATCCTCTTATGAGACAGGGGATTATGCGTTTAGCCCGAGTAAAGATTTTGCGGAAGAGTTAGGTGTTGCGGAAGAAAAGCTTACCGAATTAGATAATTTATACATGCAACTCGCATCCATCGCGAAAGATCCCAAAGAAGTATGTGAAGTTTGCAACAAAATAGGAAAAGAAATTAAAATTTTGAAGGCACGTAGAATTGTCGACCAAATCGCAGGAAATACACCAAAATCTAGCTCAGAAATGGAAACAGTGCTTAGAAAAATCGTAATAGACAGCTTTAAAGAAAAAGATCCTGAGCGTTTTTACGACCTTGTCAGTCCCGAACTCCCTAACTTTTCCACTGCTCCAAGTCAAAAATCTTCGAAGCTTCAGGGACTTGGTAAATTATTAGTAAATGGAGTGAAAGGAGCGTGGTCCCTAGTCAAGTCACACCCCGTGACAAGCGCAGTGGTGGGGGTGACTCTAGGAGCGCTGGCAACCAGCAAGATTTCTCCTGCTTGCTTTTCTGCAAACCAAACAATTACCAGTGGATGCCTAACGCTACTTGGAAGTTTGTTGCTGCTAATTATGGGCAAAGAAATGGGTGTGAATATGCCCAACACAATGTTTAAGAGCCTTCTTTAAAGCTACATTTCCTCTCCAAGAAAAATTTCCTCGCGCTTTTTTGAAAACATCGAATTAACAATGGGGCGATGTTTTGCGGACGAAATTTCGATGTCATCGTTGTCGGTGCTGGGCACGCTGGCTGCGAAGCGGCGGCAATCGCTGCCAAATTGCGCTGTGATACGCTGCTGATCACCGGAAATTTGGACACCATCGCGAAGATGAGCTGCAATCCTTCCATCGGTGGGGTGGCAAAGGGCAATATCGTTCGAGAAATCGACGCCCTCGGTGGGCAGATGGCCATCAATGCCGATGTCTCCGCAATCCAGTTTCGCATGCTGAACGCCTCAAAAGGAGCTGCCGTACAGGGGCCCCGTGCCCAGTGCGACAAGTTTAAGTATCAGGAGCGCATGAAGCTTATTTTGGAGCACATTGGTGGCAATCTTTCGCTATTTCAAGGGGAAGTCGTCGACCTTATCCTCGAGAGTGACGCTGCCGCGGGCGTAAAAGTCAACCTCGGCGTATGCTTTCGGAGCAAGGCCATCGTCCTCACGGGCGGGACTTTCCTGCGCGGACTGATATGCGTAGGTGAAAGCAAAATCATTGGCGGACGGTTGGGAGATTTTGCAGCATACTCCCTATCGGAGAATTTGCAAAAATATGGAATTGCACTCGGGCGAATGAAAACGGGTACCCCGCCTCGCATTTTGGGCAGTTCAATAGATTTTTCCCGGTGCGACGAACAAAAAGGCGACGGCGATCCATGTTTGTTCGGGTTTTATGATACCCGCCCCGATGGGTTCGTGCCGCAGTTTGCTTCCCAACTATTTTTAGCAATCAGGGGCGGCCAAAATTCTAGTGACTTGAGTAATTTGCAGAGGTCTTGCTGGATTGATCACACGAATGCGTCAACGAAGGAAGTGGTCGAAGCAAATATTCACCGCTCACCCCTGTATTCAGGCGAAATTACCGGCATCGGCCCGCGCTATTGCCCCAGCATCGAAGATAAATACGTGCGCTTTGCCGACCGCGACCAGCATCGCCTGTTCCTCGAACCGGAGGGAAGCGACGGGGATGAGTGGTACGTAAATGGCCTGTCGACTAGCCTACCCTTCGATGTGCAAGTGGACATCCTGAGGAGCGTGCCGTCGCTGCGTCAGGCACGGATCATGCGCCCCGGTTACGCCGTGGAGTACGACTACGCCCCACCAACGCAGATATTTCCGACGCTGGAATCAAAAATCATAAAAAATTTATTCTTTGCCGGCCAAATAAACGGAACATCGGGCTACGAGGAAGCGGCGGGACAGGGGCTCATCGCCGGCATCAATGCGGCGCGAAACAGCATGGGGAAATCCGCACTAACGCTGGACCGATATGGTTCATACATCGGCGTTTTGATAGACGACCTGGTCACAAAGGGAACAAGCGAACCCTATAGGATGTTTACGAGCCGCGCCGAACATCGCCTACTGCTGAACCATGGCAGTGCGGATGTGCGGCTGCTTGCCATTGCCCGCGATTTCGGGTTGCTAGAAGGGGACAGGGTGGCGCGCATCGAACGCAAGTTGGAGCGGATAAATTTCTGGGTGAATGAGCTGGAAAGTGCACGCATAGGCGAACACAGCGTGGCGGACTGTTTGCGGCAAAACTTTGGAAAAATTTCAAGGGGGATATTGCCGGAAAAATTTTTATGCGAATCGCAGCGGGTCATCGACGAGGTGCTATACAGGGTCACCTATGCCGGCTACATCGAGCGGGAACAGCGGCAAATCGCCAAGCTGAGGGATATGGATTCCGTCAAAATTCCATCGAATTTTTGCTACGACGATGTGAGAAATTTGAAGGCGGAGAGCCGCCAGAAACTAAAGCAATTCAGGCCCATTACTCTGGGTATGGCAGCGCGGATAAGCGGGATAAGTCCGGTCGACATCGGCACAATTTGGGTGTACATAGAAAAATTTCGAAAAATTTAGGCAAAGTTTCTTTTTATCTTGCCATCGCTTTACCGTTTTGTCCAGAATGTGTGCGCAAATGATTATTTTTAACTCCGTTGCAGTCGCCGTCTTTCTTGTTTTAGCCCTGTGTTTATGCCGCGTCAACGTCGTCATTGCACTCACAGCGGGTGCTTTGATCGGCGGTTTAGTGGATGGATTTTCGCTGGGTGAAACCGTGAAAATTTTCTCCGATGGGCTGGGCGGAGGTGCGAGGATTGCGCTGAGTTATGCGATTTTAGGGGCATTTGCATCGGCGGTTACCCATTCCGGACTATCGGATTTGTTTGCGGAAAAAATTGTCCGCGGCTTGAGGGGAAAATCCACGCCTGGGCCCAGCGTTTTCGCTGTGAAGTGTGCATTTTTTGTCGCTATCGGGGCCATGGCGCTGGCATGCAAGAACATTATACCGATCCACATCGCCTTTATCCCGATCGTAATCCCACCTTTGCTCAGTATTTTCAGTCACATGGGGATTGACCGACGGGTATTTTCGTGCATAATTACGTGCGGGGTCATTGTGGCTTATATGCTTATCCCCGTGGGATTTGGGGAAATTTTTCTAGATAATATTCTGCTGCACTATCTCAGCGCTAATGGGCTGCAGATCGCGCTGGGTGAAATAATTTCTGCGCTGAAATTTCCTGCACTGGGCATGATTTGTGGCGTAATTGTGGCCATGTTTAGGTATCGGCATCCGCGAAAATATGAGCCAATTTCCGTCCCATCACCAACCGCCCCCAATGGGGAAAGCCGCCAAACCCGCCATGTCGCCGCTTCGGTGGTCGCAATTGCGGCGGCACTCGCCGTCCAACTAATAACCGGGGAGATCATTCTGGGGGCAATGGCTGGATTTTTTGTTTTTTCGTGCTGCGGGATTGTTTGCCTACACGAGTCGGATCGCGTTGTGGTGGATGGGTTTAAGATGATGGCGGGGATAGCATTCACCATGCTTGCCGCCGCTGGTTTTGGGAGTGTGATAGGTGCTTCCGCGGACATTTTTTCCCTCGTCGAATGGCTCGCCGTCCACGTTGGCGACAGCAAAATATTGGCGGTTTGCAGCATGCTCACCATCGGGTTCCTAATTTCGGTTGGCATCGGCTCATCATTTTCGACGGTGCCCATCGTTGCATCGGTTTACGTGCCTCTCTGCAAAAAACTGGGAATAAGTCCGGCGGCAACGGCCATAATCGTGGCCATGTCCGGGGTGTGCGGAGATGCCTGTTCTCCGGCCTCAGACTCCACCCTTGGGCCAACAATGGGGCTAAACGCGGATGGCCAGCATAGCCACATTACCGATACGGTAATACCAGCATTCCTGCACGTCGCCATACCCGCCATTTTGTGCGGAGCAGCGTTTGCCATTTTGCTGTAACTGAGCTCTTGCTAATCACTTAAAGCCGAAACTGAAAAAACTAAAGCTGAAAGCTGGAAAATAAAAACGCCCCCGTGTAGAGAACTACCGGGGGCTGGATGGGATTGGGATGGGAGAAATTCTAAATTACCTGAACTTGACCAAAAATTTCTTTTGATAGGGAACTTTTTTTCCGATTTGCAGCATTGCGATGAATAACATTTTTTTTCACCGCTTTGTCAAGCTCGGATATGTAATGAAAAGCAGCATTTTTCGCTTCGCTCGACCCAGCATCGGCTAGCGCAAAGGCCTTCTTTGATAGGGTCTTCAGCTTGCTGCACACAACCCTATTCCTCGCCGTACGGGAAATTATCTGAGTTATACTCTTACGCGCTGCTTTTTTATTAGCCATCTTTCTAATCTCATTACGATAATTAGCTTGAGTTTTTAAGCAGTCAAGATATTTTTTGCGTAAATTCGCGAAAATTTTAGAAATCTGGGAAAATTTGTTGTTTATGTCTAGCAAGGATTCGACGTGGTAATGATAAATATTGCATTTGTTGGAGAAGCAAGCCTCATAAAAATACGCTTCGAGGGTGAGTGGTGCATGAAAGGCGAGGTGCCGACGGCCGCATCAGTCATCCTCGATGTAATGGCCAAAGCGAAGAGCTGCACCAATTGCAGTGGCGTTATTTTTGATGTGTCGCGGCTGAAAAGATGGGACACAAGCTTCATTAGCTTTACCCTCGAGTTGGCAAAATCCTTGAAAAAATGCAGGCTAAAATTTGACCAAAAATGTTTGCCCGCCGAAATGCTGAACATAATAAATTTCGCCAGCTCCAGCCATCCTCCTACCCACGAGGCCAAGGGGGACACGCGCTGGGGAAAATTTTGGCACCCCTTGTTCAAACAATACCGGAACAAAGCATTGATTTTCTGTAAAAATCTCGCCTTTATTGGCGAATTGATAATTGAATCGTGCAGAATTTTCGGCGGAAAATCGAAATTTCGGTTCAAGGAATTTTGGCAAATTGTCGAGCAAGTTGGCGTCGAAGCACTGCCCATAGTGGCGCTGATAAGTTTTTTGGTGGGACTGATCCTGGCATTTGTAAGCATCCTGCAGCTACACAAATTTGGGGCCGGAGTGTACTGTGCCGATCTGGTCGGCATTTCCATGATGCGCGAAATGGCCTGCCTGATGACCGCGGTGATAATGTCGGGACGAACGGGGGCGGCCTTCGCGGCAACCATAGGGACCATGGTGGTGAATGAGGAGATCGATGCCATGCGCACAACGGGACTTTCCTGCTTCGAATTCATAATCCTGCCGCGAATATTTGCTCTCGTGACCATGATGCCGCTTTTGTGTGTATTTTCTGACATAATAGGCATTTGCGGCGGTATGTTTGCCGCCATTGCCATGCTAAACATGAACATTACTCAATACTTTATTCAGACAAAGTCCGCCATAGCGCTGAATGATGTACTTTGCGGGCTGAGCAAGAGCGTCGTTTTTGCGATTCTCATTGCCAGCATCGGCTGCCTAAAGGGGATGCAGTGCGGTCGCGATGCCGAGGCGGTTGGGAGAGTTACGACCTCAGCCGTTGTCGCCAGCGTAACTAGTATAATAGTCGCTGACGCGGTGTTTGCTCTGATTTTTAACGCCTTGGGAATATGAAAAGTCCGAAGCTTGAAGTCAAAAATTTGACCACCTCCTACGGTTCCTATGTGGTCATGCGCAACATAAATTTTTCCGTGCAAAGCGGTGAAATTTTCCTGGTCATCGGTGGCAGCGGTTGCGGAAAAAGTACGCTGCTAAAATATTTAATCGGACTAAAAGAGTGCCCGGCGGGTAAAATTTTTTACGACGAAATCGATGTCACCAAGAATTGGGAGAGTTTTTGCAATAAATTCGGAGTCTTGTACCAAAACGGTGCACTGTGGAGCTCCATGACAGTTGCTGAAAATATTGCCCTACTTTTTTCCGAATACACCGAGCTGTCAAAGTCCGACATAGAAGGTATCGTCAACCTAAAACTATCCCTCGTTGGCCTGAATGGGTTTGGTGATTTTTATCCGTCGCAATTGTCCGGAGGGATGAAAAAAAGAGCTAGCTTGGCTCGGGCGATGGCCCTTGATCCGGATATCTTGTTCTTGGACGAACCTTCCGCTGGCTTGGACCCGATTTCCGCGGCCCGGTTGGATGACCTCATTCTGAAAATTCGCGACACTTTTGGAACAACGATTGTGTCCATCACCCACGATTTGGAGAGTATTTTTAAAATAGGGGACCGCGCCATTTACCTCGATGGAGAATCGCGCTCCATAATCGCTGAAGGGCGCCCTTCGGACCTGCGGGATAATTCGACTTGTAGCAAGATTTCAAACTTTCTTTCCCGCAGGTGCCCGGATCACTCCCCGGAGTGATCCGTTGTCCATTGCTATATTCTTATGGCGGATAGCCTATCCTTTCTTTCCTGCATGACTGCCTGCGAGAGACTTGACAGCGTGGCCTGCGTCTGGAAGAGCCTGGACATGTCTTGCGCATGCATGGAAGCTTCTTCCCGCTTACTGTTCATTTCGGAAGATTGGGCATCGATCGTTGCCTTGTTCTGCTCTATTTCAAACTGGACCTTGGCATTGAGTATGCCCATAACAGCAGTTCCTACTTGATGCACACCTTGCCCCATGCCAAACATGCCTGCAACACTAGCTGCTGTGCCAATGGCTATATTTCCATAGGCTCGCCAACCATCTGCGAGGGAGCGTGCCAATTGGGCATTTTCATTCTGCACTCCAAGTCTTTTCTTGGCAAGAATGTTAGCTTCTTCATTCTTCTTGAGCCATGCCTTCAGTGCACTTTCACAGTTTTCGTCGCCATATTCCCGTAGTTTTAATAGGACGAACATGAACAGCAGCGATGGATCTTTGCACATTCTAAAGAATTTAGTGCTGCTCCCATCTCCTCTATTGTCCGATAAAAAATTTCTATCATAGCTGGTATTGGCATCTATGAGCCCAAAATCTCTGTATAGCTTATCCAAATTGCTCAGCGCTTCCGCTTCAAGTTCTTCCGCTTCGCTTAATTTTTCCGCTAGTTTTTCCACTAATTCTTCTGCTTCCACTGGCTTTTCCGCTGGTTCTTCTGCCTTACCCGGTTGTTCCGTCCCATCTGGCTGTTCCGCTGATTTTTCGGAACTGAACCAACCGCACACCCCATTCCAAACTTTTCTAAAAAAACCTGGTTGTTCCGCTTCACCTGATTGTTCCGCTGGTTCTTCCGTCCCATCTGGCTTTTCCGCTGGTTCTTCTGCTTTGCCTGGTTGTTCCGTCGATTTTTCCGTCCCATCTGGCTGTTCCGCTGGTTTTTCGGAACTGAACCAACCGCACACCCCATTCCAAACTTTTCTAAAAAAACCTGGTTGTTCCGCTTCACCTGATTGTTCCACTGGTTCTTCCGTCCCATCTGGCTGCTTCGCTGGCTCTTCCGCTTTGCCTGGTTGTTCCATCGATTTTTCCGTCCCATCTGGCTGCTTTGCTGGCTCTTCCGCTTTGCTTGGTTGTTCCGTCGATCTTTCCGTTCCATCCGGTTGTTCCGCTGTTTTTTTGGAGCTAAAGCAACCGCACACCCCATTCCAAACTCTTCTAAAAAAACCTGGCTTTTCCCCTTGCTCTTCCGCTGATTTTTCCGCTTCACCTGATTGTTCCGTCGATTTTTCCGTCCCATCTGGCTGTTTCGTTGGTTTTTTGGAGCTAAAACAATTGCTCATCCAGTTCCAACCTCTTCTAAAAAAACCTGGGTTTCCCCCCTGCTCTTCCGCCGATTTTCCCGCTTCACCTGATTGCTTCGCTGGCTCTTTCGCTTCATCTGATTTTCCCGTCGATTTTTCCGTCCCACCTGGTTGTTCCGCTGGCTGTTCCGCTGGTTCTTTGGAGCTAAAGCAATTGCTCATCCAGTTCCAACCTTTTCTAAAAAAGCCTGGTTGTTCTGCTTCCGCTTCCACCGATGCCCCACTGGTCCTATTGGCCCTGCTCCTAGCTCTAGCTGCCCTTATTTTTTCTATTTCCGGTGGAACGTAATCAGTTGCATCGAATTCCGCATCGAAACGTTTCCCATCATCGTCGCGTTCATCGAATAAATTGCCCAAATTATTTCTGTGAATTTCTGCTTCAATATGTGTTGCTACCATAATGGAGCTTCGCCTATGGGGGTGAAATTTTTAAGTCAAGCTTTTTTTGGAAACTTTAAGAAATTTATCCAATCCTAGAATCCATATATGGCGACATTGTTCCCATTGGCAGACGCTATGATGCTTTCCTTTTCCAACATTATTACGGAATTAGCCTCTAAAACGGCTGTTAAAATGCTATGCTCAACCATGAGATTGAGCGTCTGCTGGCCGAATACTGGCACATCGAAACGATAATCTCGCTCACATTTACAAGTTTTTATCAAAAAAGCATCGTCAACCTTAAATTTAGAGGCGCGCCTTATTAAATCATTTGTTCCCGCAAAGTCCTCGACGGCGAGGACGGTTCCTTTTCGCAGAATGGCACATTGGCCTATGTTCAGCTCGGAGATGCCCTTGGCAATTTTTATTCCATGGGCTAGATGCTCCTCCCTAATTCTCAATTTTGTTTTGGTCATATTGCCCGCCGTTGCCAGGTCGCTATCCATGAAACATCGCGCATCAAGTACTTTTGCGCCAACGCTTTCCAATTCAGTTGCAACGGCCCCAAAAATAGTTTCCGCATTTTTTTCTGGCAATTTCGCCAGCATGGAGATGGCCTTAAAGTCTGGAATGAGGCCATGGAAAAGTTTTTTTGGCTGCACCTGGCCGGCCATCATGACATAGCCAATGCCATTATTTTTTACAAAAGATAAAAGTTTGCCGATTTGCCCAATCGATATTTTTGTAAATTTATCGTCAGAAAATTGCGAGATTAAATCTTCCCCCGTTTCGCCATCCAAAGCTATTAAGTAAGTGTCTAAGCCGTGGCCAGCTATTCTATCGCATAATAATGCGGGATAGGAGCCGCGGCCGGCTATGATGGCAATTTTTGCTTGTTTCGAAAAATTTTGGGGAAGGAACGCTGAAAATTCCATGTGATCAGCACTAGGGTATATTTATTAAAAGGCAAGGTTAAAATTTTTCGAATATTTTGATGAAATTTTCATAAATTTTTCACCTCACCCCTACTATTTTGATCTCAAAGTAAAAGGCAGAGCGTCTGCCCAGTGGAGTCGGTGGAAATTTTTCGCCATTTTGTTAATTTCTCGGAAAATAAAATTTAAAGCTTGCGGTGACTTTACTGAAAATTTACAAAATCTTTTTATTTCATAAAAATTATATGCAATAGCGCTAAATAAAATAGGAACAACATGTCACTATCACTAATTCCAACCTCAGCATCGTCGCCCTATTTGTTGCAATTGGCGGCTGCGCATCGCCCTGAATGCCAATCAAATTGGCCCCAAAGCCCATCATGCCCAAACCTGTGCGGGGCGAACGGGGAAAATTTTACCTATGCAACCAAGGAGGAGCTGGACCGATTTGTGAGCTGCTTGCCGGATATCAGCCACACCACGCAGGGAAAAATTTTTTCCATGTTTGTGAAAGACTGCAATGGGATGGCAGCAATACTCGGCACTTTGGAAAAAAGCCAGCGACAGGTAAACGGAGCGTTTGTCTGTGACATTGACATTTTTTCCGACCCAAGCACCCAGGCGCCATTACTTGTGAGGAAACCCATTGCCAAGGTATCCCAGCTGCCGAGGAGTAGTCGGGGCTTCCACGCCGGGGGGCCCTATGGATTCGTCGGTCCAAGGTTAAATTTCGGCTTGCCTTCCCTGAAGGAAAGTCGCCCCATACTGAACTTATTTATGCTGCGTTTTCTCATGCAATCCCTCGAAAAAGCGGCGTATCCGGCTTGCCTGTGTAAATTTTTCGCCGAGCCAAAAATAGTTTTAGACGGGGAAAGTACCGCTTTTCAGGTCATGGAGCATTTGGACATCTCAGTGAAGATCTTCAATCAAACTTTGCCAAGGGATGGTGCAATCCTGGCAAAATTAGTTGTAAATCTTTGCGAAGCAGCATGCTTAGCCAACGTAGCCTTTCAGAGCGATTGCTGCCCGGGCAATTTGTGTTTCCTTAGGGATGCGCAGGGCGATATTTGCGATATCCGCATGTTCGACTGCGATATCATGAGTTTTGGCGAAGAAGAAGATAGAAGCGAACTGCTAGATTTTACGAATTTAATGAGCTTCGATATTAAAAATTCTTGCTTCCAAAAGGGAACCGGCGCCGGCTATTTTGACATGCGTGCCGCCCTACCTCCGCTTATTTCCAGAAATTTGTACGATGCATTGAGTAAATCAATGGGCGAATTGGGGGCAATCGCGTTTGATTTTTCATCGGATAAATCATTCGGAGTACCGCCCATGCTGCGGGCGGGCGGCTTATTGGAGCAATGGCTGGGCCGCGTCATGATTGTGGGTGATGATGGCAGGTTGTACAAAAACGCATCATCGGAGGAGAGCACAGAATTTGACGGAGCCGCCGCATTGTTTGTGCTATGCAAGCTTGGCTGCTCAAATAGGGAGCAAACCCTCTTTTCTCACCTATCTTTCCTAGACCTGGAGGCGAGATATGCGGATGCTTGCCTGCCGCTGAGAGAGGCGGAATTGATGGAGTTTTTTCGCCATTTTTGCATAGAAAAATGGGCGGCGATGAGCCCCTATAAAAGCCACATCCCCGCACCTAGCATTCCGAAAACATATCCGATGGTCTCCCCATAGTCTTTGCGGTTGAGAAACACGCTGGGGAAGATTTGCGTGGAGGAGGTTGCTAAGGAAGAATGGGAACCCTAGGAAAGAGCCCTTAAAAAGCTCTGGAATACGCAAGTGTTGCGAACTGCATTGGCAGGCGTATAATTGTAGGCGCGCGAGTAGCAAAATCCCTCCCATCAGGCGCAGAGGATGAATTTTCTGTTCCTTGCAATTCAGGAGCTCTAGCCCCAGACCCACTAATTTGACTGCCGCTCATGCTCCCACCTTTTATTCAGGAACAAATTGTACCATTTGGAATTATCCTGTCAAGAATTTATTGCATTCAGTTCTACCCGAGGGACAGATCCCATGAACTAAGGGAGGTAAAAAACAAAGTAGCAGGCGATGCAAAGGGAAGAAAAGAAAGCGTGGGCGCACGCTATAATGTGTAAAAATACTTGTAAAATATAAAAATAATGTAAAATATTTCCCCATAAGGCATATAACGCAGAGGGGAAATGAAAAAGTATTTTAGTTTTTTTGGCGATTTGATCAGTGGTGTAAAAAAAACGTTTAACGGTTTAGTCGGCGGTGCGAAAAAAGTGTTTGGCAGCTTAAAAGGGGGAAATAGAATGGCGGCGAATATGGTGTTTAACGGCTTGAAAGTGGTGAATAGAGCGGCGGTGGCGGCGATTTGCTTTGCCGCTTTGGGTTTTGCCCCTGAGTTGCGGGCGGATCCGGGCGAAGATGGCTCTTCCATAGGTGTTCTGACCAGTGCTAAAACGTGGGATACGGACGACCACAATGGGTACATTTTTACCGGTGACGATTCCATAAGCGGCGAAGGTACCGCTGTGAATATTACTGCCGGCGAAGCTTTCAAAATTTTTACCATAAATTTCCAAAATGATCCCAGCGTAAAGACGGATATCGCAGGCCCTGAGGTGAAGGATGAATACATTCAGGCACACATTTATGCGCACAACACGGATGGCGATAGCGATGCCGTTGGTCTAAGCCTTGGCGATGGGGTGAATTTGACGATCACCGCCGCGGAAAAAGAAGCTGATGCCTGCTATCGCCCCACCATAGCGGCTTACAAAAGTGGAAGCAGCAGCGGTGCTGCGGTGATAATTAGAGCTCCAGAGGCAAGTGTCGGCAATGAAATAAATGTTGCCGTTCCCGTGATATTTCATGCCACATTCGCCCCGACTGTCGCAGTATTATCGGAGCTTTCTGCCCCCTCTCCTTCTAACTCCGCGGCGGCAATATTCGGTGCGGCAAGCGGAAATGACACTGCCACGGTGGGCGGGATAAACAATTGGACCCTGGAGGATGGCAATACCCTGAATGCCACATTAACCTCAGATACCGCAGCACCAACATTAGTATCGACAGATTCTTATTACTCTTACTATTCTTGTTCTAACTCCGCGGCGGCAATATTCGGTGCGGCGAGCGGAAATGGCACTGCCACGGTGGACGGGGAAAACAGCTTGGCCTTGGGGAATGGCAATACCCTAAATGCCACAGTAATCTTAGATACCACAGTACTAGCATCAGCATCGATAAATTCTTATGCTAACCTTCATCCCTATTTCGCGGCGGCAATATTCGGTGCGGCGAGCGGAAATGGCACTGCCACAGTGGACGGGGAAAACAGCTGGAGATTGGGGGATAATAATATCCTGAACGCCACAGTAATCTCAGATGCCAGAGCACTAGCAGTATCTAATTCTTACTACTCTTACTATTCTAGTCCTTATTTCGCGGCGGCAGTATTCGGTGCGGCGAGCGGATATGGCACTGCCACAGTGAACGGGACGAATACTTGGGCCCTGGGGAATGGCAATAATCTGAATGCCACAGTAGCAGACTTTTCTTATTCTAGCCTTTATTTCGCGGCGGTAATATTCGGTGCGGCGAACGGAAATGGCACTGCCACGGTGGACGGAACAAATACTTGGACCCTGGGAAGCGACAATAATCTGAGCACGCCATCACCTTTTTCTTCTCCCGATTCCTATCCTAACTCCGCGGTGGCAATATTCGGTGCGGCGAGCGAAAATGGCAATGCCACAGTGAACGGGGAAAACAGCTGGACATTGGGAGGCGATAATACCCTGAATGCCACAGCAGCAACGAATTCTAACTCCGTGGCGGTAATATTCGGTGCGGCGAGTGGAGGCTACAGCAGCGCTGCTGCGGTAGAGGGGACGAATAATTGGACCCTGGGAAATGGTAATAATCTAAGCGCGCCATCACCTTCTTCTTCTCCCTATTCTTCTTCCGCGGCGGCAATATTCGGTGCGGCAAGCAGAAATGGCACTGCCCTGGTGAACGGGACAAACAGTTGGATATTGGGGGATAATAATATCCTGTGTGTTACGGCATCTTCTTCTTCCGCGACGGCAATATTCGGTGCGGCGAGCGGAGGCTACAGCAGCACTGCCACAGTGAACGGGGCAAACAGTTGGACATTGGGGGGTAGTAATATCCTGAATGCTACAGCAGTAAATTCTTCTCCCGATTCTTCTTCCGCGGCGGTAATATTCGGTGCGGCAAGCAGAGATGGCACTGCCGCAGTGGAAGGGGAAAACAGCTGGACATTGGGAGACGATAATACTCTGAATGCCACAGTAGCAGCAAATTCTAACTCCGCGGCGGTAATATTCGGTGCGGCCAGTGGAAGCTACAGCAACACTGCCCTAGCGAGGAGCGTAGCGATAAATACAAACGGCAGTCAAACATTGAGTGCCCTGGCATATGCTTCAAGCGCCGTCGATGCCAGGGTGAACGCCTTCGGTGCGGCTAATACGGATGTGCGCGCTTATACCGCGGCAGAGGCAGAGGCAGCAGCAGCGGGCTATGGTGCCGCTGAAGGCGATAGTGCCGCTGAGGGCGATAGTGCCGCTGAGAGCTATGGTGCCGCTGAGGGCGATCCCGTCCCCGGTGCCTTTGGCTGGCGGGTGGGAATATTTGCTACAGGGGAGGATATTCTGGAAGGCGGAGAATCTGAGCAAAAAGCCATCGCCGCCGCCGTGGAGACAGATTCCACCGTAAACATCCTCGCCGCGAAGCTGGGAAAGGCGGTGGACTTGACCACTGACCCGAGTAAAGCCATCGTTACCCTGGGAGCCAGCCAGGGTATCAGTTCCGGTGACTATGCCCACGCATTTGCCCTGGGCAACGATTTCAAGATCTACATCGGCGGCAGGGTGGACCCAAACAAGGATAAAACTTCCGCCGAAGATGACTACGGTTTCGTGTCCGTGGCCCCGAAAGAGGGGACAACAAACACGGTCAACATTTTCGGCGCTATCAGTAGAGGTACGCACTCTAGCGGCACAAATGGTTTCAATCTAGCCATTGACAATGGCTGGGTGGTTAATGTTTACGGCCCCATGGAAGATTTTGCTTCCATCGATGTCAAAAACGGCACATTTAATTTTTACGGTCGCCTAGAGAATGCTACCATCGATGGCGCTATCAATATGATTAGCAGTTGCAGTGGGTTGAAGAATGTCACCATAAGTGGCCACGAAATTAGTGTCTTTGGCTCATCCGACGACGTGGGCACCATCACGCTTGGCCTCGGAGGAATTGTAAATCTATGCGAAGCTTGCGCTGCCAGTGGGTTTGACGCTGCCATTGCCGATGTGCAAAGCAAAATGGTGTACATCGATCCAGCAACGGGGAGAACGTACAGAGGGGCAAATGGCGAAATTGTGCTCGACGCAAGTAATTATCCATGGAAGGGAAGCGAGATTGGCACTTTAATTTTGGATGGAGCCGATACTTTGTCAATATCCGTACTCGACAATGATGGCACATACGAGCCTGGGTCGGGGATAAATGTTCTTGGAAATGCTTCAAATCACGGCAGATTTGTGGCCAATGCTGGAACAATCACTCTCTTGGATAGCGGAGGAGAGGTATTGAACTTGCAGGACGCAAGCGATGTCGACATCACCATTGTAAATGCACTGGGAGCGGGTGATGACCCTAATTTACTCGAGGAAATGATTAGCCTGGAAGGTCCTAGAATTGGCGATTATAGGTATCCACTGTTTTTGACACTATCCAATGAAGTAGCAGATAGTAATACCACTTTGGTGCTAGATTATACCGCCAATGCTTTGAAAGTGAAGAGCGAAGTTGCCGATCCCGGGCTGGCTCTTGGGGGCAAGAGCACATTGTATTGCGTCGCCAATGCGGATGCGAAAATAACTTTCGTTGACCAACCGGGAGCTTTGAAAAACATTGTAACGGGCGAATACGATGGTGACTCACGCTATGAAGCTAGCGATGGTTGCATGATTGCGGCGAGGGTGAGTGGCACTGCCATAGATATTGCCGCAGGTGGCGGTGCAGCGGTGGTTCTTGATTTTCAAAATGATCCCGCCGTAAGGACGGCAATTGCAGACCCTGAGGCAGAGGATGGATACATTCAGGCACACATTTATGCGTACAGTGTGGATGGCGATGCCGTTGGCCTAAGCCTTGACGATGGGGTGAATTTAAATATCGCCCCCGCGAAAGAAGAAGCCGATGCCTGCTACCGCCCCACTATAGCGGCTTACAAAAAGGGGAATGACAGCGGTGCTGCGGTGGTAATTAGAACTTCAAGGAGAAATGTCGGCAGTGGAATAGAATCCACCATCCCCATGCTACTTCACGCATCATCATCAGGGTCTGATCACTACCCTTCTTCTAACTCCGTGGCGGCCGTACTCGGTGCGGCAAGCGGAAATAAATGGGCCACAGTGGGCGGGACGAACAATTGGGCTCTGGGAGATAGCAATACCCTAGGTGCGTCATCATCTTCTTCTTCCAATTCTTCCAATTCCGTGGCAACGGTACTCGGTGCGGCAAGCGGAAATGAAGGGGCCACAGTGGGCGGGACGAACAATTGGGCTCTGGGGGATAGCAATACCCTAGGTGCGTCATCTTCTTCTTCTTCCAATTCTTCCAATTCCGTGGCAACGGTACTCGGTGCGGCTTGCGGACAGGGCGCTGCCACAGTGAACGGGGAAAACAGCTGGAATTTGGGGGACGACAATAGCCTAAGCGTTGTGTCAACATCATCAAAATCCAATTCCGCAGCAACGGTATTCGGTGCGGCAAATGGAGAGCAAGTGAATGCATGGGATAGGGAGCAATTTAAGACTACAGTAAGCGGGACAAATTTTTGGACCTTGGGGAACGGCAATACCCTGAGCGCTGTGTCAACATCATTAGGGTCTGATAACTACTCTTCTTCCAATTCCGCGGCGGCAGTATTCGGTGCGGCAAACGGAGGGGAAAGGGGACAGCAAAGTACCATAATGATCGGGACAAATGTTTGGACCTTGGGGGATGGCAATATCCTGAATGCTGCGTCATCATCATCATCACTATCACAATCATCTGATCACCATTATATTACTTCTTCTTCCGCGGCGGTGGTATTCGGTGCGACGAGCGGATGGGGCACTGCCACGGTGAACGGGACGAATACTTGGACCCTGGGAAGCGGTAATATCCTGAACGCTGCGTCATCTTCTTCTTCTTCCAAGTCTTCCAATTCCGCGGCGGCAGTATTCGGTGTGGCTAGTGGAAATGACAGTGTCGCAATGGAGGAAAAAAACAGCTGGACATTGGGAGATGGCAATATCCTGAATGCTGTGTCATCATCACAATCATCTGATTATCAGCATGTTCCCAATTCCGCGGCGGCAGTATTCGGTGCGGCAAGCGGAGGGGAAAGGGGACAGCAAAGTACCATGATGATCGGGACAAATGTTTGGACATTGGGGGACGGCAATATTCTGAATGCTGCGTCATCATCACTATCACTATCACAATCATCTGATCACTATTATATTACTTCTTCTTCCGCGGCAGTGGTATTCGGTGCGGCTTGCGGAGGGGACAATGCCGTAATGAACGGGGAAGACATCTGGACATTGGGGAAAGATAGTGTTTTAAGTGCTTATTCCACTTCCAGCTCTCTTAGTACTTCTTCTTCTGCGGTGGCAATATTCGGTGTGGCAAATGGAGGATACTTTACCCTCAGCATGGCAAGCGGCATAGCAGTGAATACAAACGGTAGTCAAACATTGGGCGCTCTGGCGTACAATACGGATGGCGACATCTCCTATGGTAAAATAAACGCCTTCGGTGCGGATAACACGGATATGCACGATACTTATACGTCGGATGATTACGATTGTGGAATACTTGAGGAGGAGGAGGAGGAAAATCCGGACAACACTGATGAAACAAGTAAGGGTAAAGAAACAACTATGAGTAGAAATTTGATCGGCACTGCGATCCCCGGCAATCACTTTGGTTGGCGAGTGGGAATATTTGCCGCAGGAGAGAGTATTGTGGAAGGTGAAGAGCCTGAGCAGAAAACCATCGCCTCCGCCGTGGAGACGGACTCCACCGTAAACATCTTCACCGCAAAGCTGGGAAAGACGATAAATTTTGGAACAGACGAAGCCGTGATTACCCTTGGAGCTAACCAGGGATTCATTCCGGACCAACCCATTGTAATAACTTCCGAGGGTATGGAAAAGTACATAGGAGAGCACTGGGAGGACGGATGGAAGAGTGGAGATGACGGAGAACGTGTGCTGGAAATAATGGGACAATTCTTCTATGAAAAATTGGAGGCCTGTGGGTTATCAGAGGTCAATATGTCATCACTGTTTCTGAACCGGGAGGCAATTCTTGCGTCAATTGCAGAACTTATAGAAAATGGCAGCACAGCTATCGCAAAGGACCCATTCCCCGCCCGCGCATTTGCCCTGGGTAACGACTTCAAGATCCACGTCGGCGGCAGGGTGAATGAGGCACAAGCTCCCTATCAGAGGGGACCAAATTACGGCTTCGTACCAGTGGCTCCGAAAACGGGAACATCGAACACGGTGAACATCTTCGGCGCAATCAGCAAGGGAAGGAATTCCAGCGGCACGGCCGGTAGCAGCCTGACCATCGATAGCGGCTGGACCGTTAACGCCTACGGCCCCGTGGGAGACCTCGCTTCCATCGACGTCAAAAATGGCACACTCAATACCTATGGCAATCTCAAAAATATCGCCATTGATGGCGGTATCGTCAATGCCTATGGCACTTCCAACGGCATCGGCACATTGCGCCTCAGAAATGGCGTGCTCAATTTGGCCCAGTGCGATGATAATGGTGCGGAAAATGCCCTTGATCAGATCGCTGAAAACCTATCGATCACCGATCCAGAAACAGGGGTGACCTATGGAAAGTCGAAAAAAGATGGGGATGAAAGCCCGAAGAGAACGGTGGTCATCGATGGTGCGGCTAAAGCGACCTATTTAGCAAATTTTGGCACAGCCGGTAAATTAGTCCTCAACGACGGCGATGTGTTGGAGTTTCACTTCGATTCGAGACAAAAAGCCCACGATGTGGTGTCCACCGGCGATGGGTTCGAGCTCGCCAAGGGATATATCACCGTGGAAAGCCACGGCAGCCCCCCCATTGATCTCCAAGGCGGCACTTTCAAGTTTGTCGACGATGCCACCGGGAAAGAAGGTGTCCCCTCAACCGCCGATATCCTCCTCATTCGCTGCTCGGATGAGGAGCCAAATGCTGCGATTAGTCTTAATTCAGACAAATTTAACTTTGCACTTGCTTCCCTTGAAACTATGGGGGAATCTGTGCTCCCGGAAATGGAAGAAGCGCCGGAAGGAAAGGAAAAGAGAAGCTTGCGGGGCTTGGAGAGGGAAAGCATGCTGTGGGATTTGGAAAGCATCGGCGAACAACCTTCCCTCTACGAAATCGACAAAGTCGCCACAAATCTGGGCTTGTGCTACTACGGCGGCACCGGTTTGGTGCTCTGCAGCGAAGATGAATTCCCGAGGGTCGTGAGGCAGCTCAGCTCGAGGCCATCGGAATTCGCCCAATCCCACGCCAATGGCGAACTGGCCACCAGCACCACGGCAAGCACACTCATGGTGCAAGACGCGATAGCAACGCGATTTACCGACGTCAAAGGCAATGGCAATGACCCGTTCCTGCTCGCCGTCGCCGGCCATGCCCACCAGGGCGAAATCGGCGGGTTTGGCTACGGCAGTGACCTGTATGGCCTCACCGGCGGCGCCGATTATCTCTGCAACTTGCAGGGCGGGCGCTATCTTCGTCTGGGGACGGCGCTGGGCTACATCAGGGGCGACACGAAATTCAACGGGGCGGCCTCCGGCCTGAAAAAAACCGCCAGGCAAAACATGTACTCCCTCGCCCTATTCGGCGCCTACGAGGCCTTCGATCTCCAAAATTTGAAGACCAATGTTAATTTTTACACCGGTCTGGGATATGGCTCCAACAGGCTATTCAGGATGGACGCCAACAGTCATGCCTTCGGCGCTAAGTTGAAGTCCAACAACGCTTTCTTCTCCCTCGAAGTGATCAAAAATTTGTACGCTTGGCAGGGCACCCAGTTCGGCCTATGGCTGAAGGCGGACTACAATCACATCAAGCAAAAGGGCTATTCCGAGACATCCCCCAACGGCGGCACCGAGTGCGACCACGTGTCCAGGATGGACTTTAATTTTCTGACCACCGTCCTCGGCATCAATGTCGAAAAGGAGATCAACCATCCTTCCCGGCCTGACCGCCGGCTGCGCCTGTACGCGAAGGCTGGTTGGAGCTGCCAAGCCGTCAGGGAGCATTCCAAGGGCGTGGCCTGGATAGAGGGGCTGCAATCGGGCAACTTCACACCAACGCTGGGTTTCCCCTCCCGCCATGGAGCGGTGTTCGTCGCCGGATTCCGCAACAAATTGAATGCCCATTGGGACATCATCGGCCAGTGGAACGCCTACTTCAGCGAGGATCAATCCAACAACATTTTCTCCCTCGGCGCCGGGTATAACTTCTAAATTCCCCGCCCACCGTGGTATTACAATCTCCGCTCGCCGAACTGCCTGGGATCGAAAGCCGAATCACCCGGGACTGCAATTTTTACCAAATGTTGCAGCCCCAGCCAGGGCCCTGATTTCTGAAAAGGACACGCCAAGTGATTTAAATCAAAAATCTCCCAGTTATATAATGGGCTGGTATTCTGTTTGGGAACTGTTTCATTGTGAATAGCATGGCTGAGATTGAAGTTATCCCATATGACCCCCGCTGGCCTGAGATGTTTGAGTTCGCTAAGAAAGCGATAGAAAATTCTCTCGGAGATAATCTCATTGAGATCCACCACATCGGATCAACATCAGTTCCAAAGCTCGCAGCTAAGCCTAAAATAGATATCATTGCAGTGGCAAATAGCAGGAACAGGGCAATAGCAGATCTCGAAAAAATAGGGTACATGTGCAAAGGGGAGTGGAATGTTCCTTTGAAGTGCGGCTTTACGAAAAAGGAAAATATTGGCGTGAATCTGCATCTATTCTTTGAGTCAAACCATCCTGAAATTGAGTTGAACCTCATGTTTAGAGATTATCTGAGAACCCATCCGGATGTGCGCAATGAATATGCCGCCGTTAAAAGACAAATACTAAAAGACAAACGTTCACATGAGAAAATTAATGGTTTCCCATTATATACAATAAAAAAAAGAGAATTTATTGATAGCGTTATAAGGACTATGGGGTACAATAGGCTGAGAATTTTAAAATGTATCACTGAAAAGGAAGGTAATTTCATAAAGGATTTTCAAAGTGATCACGGGTATTTTATATTGTACAAAGGAGCGGATATCATCGGGTACACATCTGTATTTAATGGGGAAATATGCGAATGTCACGCCCCTGATGGGGAGAGTTTTGAATATCTGCTGAGTACGATGGAGAAATGGATAGGGATTAATTTTTCTTGCAGCTAGCCCATCGCCAGGGTCAGATCTTATGAAAAAACTAATCTTCGAATCTGCAACACACCAGCCACGTCTTCCGCAATTAATAAAGCAGGGCAATCTAGTTCACCATTCGGCATTTTTACATGGACATTGCAGCGCCCATCCCCTCATTTTTTACCTCCCCTAGCTTGTGAGCCCTAGTTCCTAGGGATTTCCACCGTCGGGCTCTGCGTCAGCCTCTTTTATGCGTTCAATGCTAGCTCCCAGGCTGCGTAGCTTTCCCTCAAAATGCTCGTACCCGCGGTCAAGGTGATAAATTCTTTGGATCAAGGTTTCATTTTTTGCGCACAGGCCGGCTAAATATAGCGCCGCGCTCGCCCTTAGGTCTGAAGCCATCAGCTGGGCCCCCGCTAGTTGCCGTGAACTGGAACCGTGTATGATGGCATGCGATTCTTCGAGCATGATATTCGCTCCCATGCGATTTAATTCGGGCACATGCATAAATCGGCTCGGATAAATGCGCTCACTCACGATAGATATGCCATCGATGCAGCTTAGCAGCGCACAAAATTGTGCCTGCAGATCGGTGGGAAATCCGGGATAGGGCAGCGTAATTACTTCCGTTGGGCGCAGATCTTGTTTTGTGCCATCAACCAGGATCGTGCCGTCGTCTAATTCCCTCACACTGGCACCAATTTCTTCGAATTTATCATAGACAGCGCTGCTAATATTTGGTGTGTTGCCGCGTATGGCTATGCGTCCGCGGGTCATTAAAGCGGCGCAAATAAATGTTCCCGCTTCTATGCGATCGCCGATAATGCGATGCCGACACCCATGTAGCTTGCACCCACCTTCAACGGTGAGCGTATTCGTACCTATGCCAGTGATTAGCGCCCCTTGCTTGCGCAAAAATAGGCAAAGATCCGTAATTTCAGGCTCACAGGCGGCGCTCTCGATAATGGTTGTGCCGCTGGCCCCCAGCGCCGCCATAAGCACATTGGCGGTGCCGGTCACGGTGCTCCCATAGCGCCCACCTAGGAATATGCGGGTTCCAACCATGCGCTCACCGTTCACTTCTAAATATCCATTGTGCATAGCAACTGCACAGCCAAGTTTTTTAAATCCTTTGATGTGCAAGTCTATGGGACGCTGGCCAATGACGCACCCACCGGGCAAAGAAACGGTGGAATGGCCCGTGCGACCGAGAAACGCTCCCATCAGGCACACCGATGCCCGCATCTTTTTGACGGCCTCATAGGAGGCACGGGACGTAACATCCTCGGCACACACCTTGAGCGTGTGCGTATCCATGTACTCCACACTCGCACCTACATTGCGTAAAATGCTTATCATCAAGCGAATATCGCTTAAATTCGGAATATTCTCCAGGATACACGGCTCGTCGGTTAGTAAACAAGCCGCCAATATGGGCAAAGCGGCATTCTTAGCCCCACTGACACTCACCTCACCACATAACTCCCGCCCACCAAAAATGCGCGCAATTTCCACGGTGATAACTACTTGACCTGACGGCTGTTAGAACGGGGACTGCTCTTGCGCTGGCTGTGGGCACGGCGGCGATACTGGGAGGGCTTTGGTTCGCATTTTTCGCACTTCTTGCCCAGTCCAAATATGCCCAAGAGTTTCTTAAAAAACTTGCACACTATCCCGCACTTACACTCACATTCGCAAGGCTCCTGCTTTGGCGGATATTTGTCCTTTGCACCCTTCGTGCCCGCAGACCTTTCCCCACGTTTTTTACAGCTACAAGCACCCCCGCTGCCATCGCTTTTATTGTTACTATTCATATTTTTTTCAACTATGGTTGTGGATTTTTGCACGTCTTTGCGCGTTCCAATCGCGTCGTTGCGCACATCGTCAATGGACACAGATTGCTTGTTTGCTTTCTTTTGCACTACTGTCGCGGGCATGCGGCCACGCTTCAATGCACAGCGAGAACGCTCTTCTTCGCTCATGTTAGCACTCACCATGCCGCCATCGGATAAGCTGTCACGCTCATCCTCCCCAGTGTCCGTTTGCGCTTCCACAAAAACTTCATCGGCAACCACAGTTGCATCATTTTCTTCCTCAAATTCAGGCATAATAAATTTAAATTACAGTTATAAAAAACTGGCGAAATAAAACTTTCCCAACCAGCTTCCCCATATTATAGTACTTAAATTTCGCATTTGTCTAGAAAAATATGCAACTATCTTGCGTAATATTTTAGCCACACGGTTTAGTTGCCTTATTATCAAAAACTTATAACAGCCAGCAGCTGTCTATGGGCAGGGCCTAGCACCCGTACAGCCGCAAATAGGAAAAAGGGGAGTAGGCATTTGGAATAAAAGGGTTGCGGGAGAGAACCGTGGAAAATTTCCTCAAGGCGGAAAAAAGGAGGGGAATCATAGAAAAAGAAAAGAAAAGAAAAGAAAAGCGGCAGACCAGACCAGGGCTCCCTTGCTAGCGGGCAAGGGGGAGCAATGCTTCGCCGGGTGCTATTTCTTCTTCGCTTCGCCCTTGTACTCTTCGTAGTAAGCTTTGGTTATATTTTCCAATGTGCGGGTAATGTCATTTGGGAATCGCATGCGCGCCCGATGCACCCGCTCCAAATATTTCTCATCAATGGTGCCATCCCGCACCATATTCGCCAGCTTTTCACGGGCTTGCGTGGCAGCGCCCGCGAAAGCATTGCTAACTGTCTCTTCCGGTATCTTATCGAGCCACTTTCGAGCCTGACCCACAATCTGCGCAATCAAACTGAGGCTTTTTTGGGCCTCTTTGGCGCTTTCCTTATCCCTCGCCAGTTTTTGAAAAAGGTCTACAAACTCCTTCATACGAAAAATAATTATAGAAAGCCGGGCTCCATTGTCAATAATATTCGCATAAAAGTTGCACATTTAGCAGTGCCGTGAAAATAGTAAATACTTTCTCGACTTTTTTCCATTTGCTCCTATTGAATCGCGCGATGGATATAAAAGGTACTTTAAATTTGCCGAAAACTAAGTTCCCCATGCGAGCGGACCTCGTCAATAGGGAGCCCCGGCGGATAAGTAAGTGGGCGGAGCAACATTTATACGAAAAAATTCAGGAGAAAAATAGCGCCGGTGAAGTATTTGTGCTGCACGATGGCCCGCCATTCACCAATGGCGATGTGCACATCGGAACGGCACTGAACAAAATTTTAAAGGATATAATCCTGCGCCACCGCTCCATGGTGGGATTTCGCACACCCTACGTGCCCGGCTGGGACTGCCACGGGCTGCCCATTGAACACAAAGTCGCGAAGGAGTTGAACCGGCAGAATAAAAAATTGGACACCGTTTCCCTCCGCCGCGAGTGTGCGAATTTCTCGGAAAATTACATAAAAAAGCAACGCAAGCAATTTGAGCGGCTGGGAATTTTGGCCGATTGGGGGCACGAATATCGCACCATGGACCCGGCTTACGAGGGCGTTGTGATAAAATTTTTTGCCGATTGCGTGGAGCAGGGGCTAGTTTACCGCGGAAAAAAACCGGTGTACTGGTCCATCCCGTGCAAAACCGCGCTAGCCGAAGCGGAGATAGAGTACAAAAACCATGTGAGTAAGTCCATCTGGGTGAAATTTAAACTGGATGAAAGTTCCGTGCAAAAGCTTGGCCTGGGGAACGATACCTACGCTGTGATTTGGACCACCACCCCCTGGACAATCCCTTCAAACTTAGCCATCGCCGTTCATCCAAATCTTAGCTATGCGGCGGTCAAAGTGAGGGATGGGTACTACATCGTCGGTGTGGATTTATTGGAAAAGTTTTCCAATGATTGCTCGCTTCAATGCGAAGTGGCGAAGATTTTTAGGGGGGCGGACTTGGAACACTTGTCCGCGAAACATCCCCTAATCGGACGGATGAGTAAAATTGTGCTCGCCACCTACGTTACCACCGATGCCGGCACCGGTTGTGTCCACATCGCTCCGGGGCATGGCCTGGAAGACTATGCAACCGGTTTGGATTACGGCTTGGACATATATTCTCCCATAGATGACAGTGGGTGCTACGTGGATGATGGGCACATACCCCGGGAGCTGGTCGGCGCTAGCGTCCTCGAGGAATCGGCCGAAAAATGCGAAGCAAACGATAAAGTAATAGGGCTTTTGGAAAAAGTTGGTGCGCTGCTACACAAGGCGGAAATATCTCACCAATATCCCCACTGCTGGCGGTCGAAAACCCCCCTAATTTTCAGGGCAATGTTCCAGTGGTTCATCGCCCTCGATGGGAATAATCTGCGGCAAAAATTGCTGGATGCCGTCGGGACCGTCTCCTGGCTGCCAGCCTGGGGCGAAAACCGCATCCGCGCGGCGATAGAGACCCGCCCCGATTGGTGCATAAGCAGGCAGCGCGCCTGGGGCATCCCCCTGCCGGTCTTCTACACCGCTGAAGGCGCCCCTCTACTGGACAGGGGTGTTATACTGGGGATCGCCAAAAAAATTAGCCAGCGCGGTTCGAATTTTTGGTTTGAGGCGAGCGCGGAGGAGATCCTATCCGGGCTAGATGTGCCAGCATCGTGGGACATCGCCACCATCCGCAAGTCCACGGACACGCTGGACGTCTGGATCGATTCCGGCAACAGCCACGAAGCCGTACTAAAAACCAACGGCGACTTGAGTTGGCCAGCGGACTTGTATCTGGAGGGGAGCGACCAGCACCGCGGCTGGTTCCAATCTTCCCTGTGCACGGGTGTGATTTCGGAGCGGGGTCACGCGCCCTTTAAAACGATTTTGACCCACGGATTTGTCGTCGATGAGGACAGGAAAAAGATATCAAAAAGCGACAGTAAGCCACAAACGGCGGATGACTATGTGAACAGGTTTGGCGCCGATATTGTGCGCCTATGGGTTGCATCGGAGGACTTTAGAACGGATATTACCCTGTCGGATGCCATATTTGACCACGTCGTATCCACCTACAGGACAATGCGGAATACGCTGCGCTTCCAAATCGGCAACCTCTATGACTTCGATGCAAAATCGGACAAGGTCGATCAGCGAAACATGACCATATTGGACAAATGGGTTCTGCAGAAATTGCGCCGGCTCGTCGAAGAAGCGAGCACCGCCTACACCAACTTCGACCTGCACAGGGTGTATCAGCTGGTTAATCGCTTCTGTTCGGTGGAGCTGTCCAGCATATACCACGATATCTTGAAAGACCGGCTGTACACGCATGCCTTCAATTCCCACGGGAGGCGCTCATCCCAATCGGCCATATTTATTCTGGTCAACACCCTCATCGCCCTCCTATCCCCCATTTTAACGTTTACTTGCGACGAAGCTCTGGCGTTTTTGCTGACAGACTCGGAATTTTCTGACCAACACGTGCAGCTACTCCACTGGCCAAATATCGATTCTTTCACAAATTTCGAAGCTGAGGAGAGCGAAATCGATGCGCTGCTGAAGTTTCGGGACAGCGTCAATGAGAAGCTCGAATATGCGAGGCAGGGGAAGCTCATCGGCCAATCATTGGAGGCTAGGGTGATTATAACTTGTGCGGAGAGCGACAGGTGCGCCGGCCTGCTGAAAAAGCATGGGGATATCCTCGAGGAAATATTCATCGTCTCCCAGGTGGAACTAAATTTTGCCGCTGCCAATGCGACGAATATCACCGTCGAGCATGCTCGCGGAGAGAAATGTCCGCGCAGCTGGAGGTGGTGTGAAGAATTGTTCGATGCGGGGAGTTTCGGGAGGGTCTCGGGGGAGAGTTTGGCTGCGTTGCAGGCCAAGTACGGCGACATGATGTAAAAATTTTTTGACTATGAATAAAGTTACCCAAGATCAAACCAGGGTGGGCAAGACCCATAGCAGCATGGTGTTCACCCTCGAGGACGCTCGCCAGATAATCCGCCAAAAAGCGGAGCAGGCGGAGCAAGAGGAACAAATCCCTGAAAATAAGGTTGTTGGGATCAAGCTTAGCGTCGCTGCCCCCGCGAACAATCAGCAATTCCCACAAAAAATTGGCGCCGCTTCCATCGCGGACATACTGGGCTTTAACCCAAATGTCTCCAAGCAAACGGAAACTCGAGACAGGGACCCATCGGAGGTGCCGGCAAAGTATCGTAAATATTACAAGCTCTTGCTAAAACTGAAGAGCGACTTGAAGCACGGGCTGTCCCGCCTGACTAAGGAACACCTATCCTGCGGCGGGGATGCGGACGTGGCAGGCTTTGACTCTGGGTTTGCGCTAAGTCTGATGTCCAGCGAGCAGGAGGCACTAACGGAGATAGAACGGGCAATCGAACGCATACACAGGAGCACCTATGGCATATGCGAGCTGACCGGTGTCCCCATCGAAGCGGAACGGTTGGAAGTTGTCCCGTTTACGCGGTTTTCAAAGCAGGGGCAGGAGGAACAGGAACGCATCAGGGTGGCAAAGGAGCGCCCGCAGGGCCCATTGTTTGAAGCGGAGCAGTCCGATGATATGAGCGAGTTTTCAAACTATGAAGAGGAATAAGTTTCGCCAATATTCCCTCTTTTACTGCATTTTGCTGCCCGTGCTAATCGGCGACCAGCTTACAAAGTTTTTTGCAGACATGTGGCTGGTGGGCCGCACGGTAACCATCTGGCCAAAATACATTTTCCTATCCTATTCGCAGAACAGTGGGGCGGCCTGGAGTCTATTCCAGGGAAATGCCCTTCTGCTGGGTTTCATCGGCATTTTGGTGCTGGCGATCATGTTCTTCTCCCGCAAGCACTTAAACATAAAACGCTGCCCCAATCAAGTCGCCTATGGGATGATATGTGCGGGCATCGCGGGAAATGTTATCGATAGGCTGTCATACGGGCACGTCATCGATTTTATCGATATCAGGCTTGGAAATTTTTGCTGGCCGACGTTCAACATTGCCGATGCAGCAATTTGTTGTGGATTTTTGTGCATTTTTTATTTGCTTTTTTCCGAAAATAGGAGAAAATTAAAGGCCATGTTTTATTAGCGCACAGGGTAAGATAGAGATGTCAGAGAACGCAGAGCCACTTATACAGGTAAGGAATTTATCGAAGCATTACGGTGAAGCTGCCGTTTTAGAGAACATAAGTTTCAACATTGAGAGTGGTGACCTGGTTTCCATAATCGGCCCCTCCGGGTGCGGCAAATCCACACTTCTGCGCTGTTTAAATTGCTTAGAAATCCTGGATGAGGGCGAAATTTGCATAAACGGCACATTGATTTCGTCGCAATTGGCGCTCGTCGATGATGCCATGTTTTGCCGCCGTGCCCACCAATTGCGGCAGAGTATCGGCATGGTTTTTCAATCGTTTAACTTGTTCCCCCATAAAACATTACTCGAGAATATCATGCTCGCCCCGATGGTGGTCAGGAAGCAATCCCGGGAGCTCTCCCGCAGGCAAGGCATGGAATTATTGGACAAAGTTGGGCTGGCGAATTTTTATAAGCGCCACCCATGGAGCATATCCGGCGGCCAAAAGCAGCGGGTCGCCATCGCACGCGCCCTCGCCATGAATCCTGTGCTGATGCTCTACGACGAACCAACATCCGCTCTGGATCCGGAGATGGTGGAGGAGGTTTTGCAGGTGATGCGCAATCTCGATAGGGATGGCATGACGCAGGTGATAGTCTCCCACGAAATGAAGTTTGCCCGCGATGCATCGGACTATATAATATACGTGGAAGGGGGGAAAATAGTGGAAATTTCCGATGAGGATGAAATTTTCATCTCTCCGAAGGATGAGCGCACAAAGCGGTTTTTAAAAAGGTATATGTGAGATGAAAAGATTTCTGTTTTTTATCCTGATACTTTTTGGCAGTAGCACCTATGGCGACGAGCTGCGCTGGGCAGCCGACACGGAGAGCGGTGCGCCCAGTGTATTTTACGACGGCAATAGCCAGCTCGCCGGCTTCGAAAAGGAGATTATCGAGGAAGTTTGCAAGGAGCTGGATAAGGCACCGATCTTTTACCAAAATGACTGGGCTTGGCTGATCCCCGGGCTGGACCACGGCTTATACGACGCCATCGTGGAAGGTCTATTTCGCAGCGAAGAAAACAAGGATGCGGTGCTGTTCTCCATCCCCTACTACGCTTGCCCACTGTCGCTCCTTGTGCGGGAGGGGGACGAGGAAATAAAATCCCTCGAGCATTGCCGGAAGAAGAAGGTCGGCGTGCTATGTTGCTCGCGGCCCAGAATCGTGCTAAAAGAGTACGAAGACATAGAAGTTTTCGAATATCCGAATGAGCACGGTGCCTTGTCCGATGTGAAAAATGGGCGGCTGGATGCGGCTCTGCTGGACTATCCCGCCGCGATGTACTCCACGATAGCGCTCAAGGGGCTTAAAATCGTCAATAATTTCGACAGCGTAGAATACCTCATGGCGGTGCGAAAGGGCAACTACGCGCTGATTGGGGAAATTAACGGGGCTTTGCTCAAGCTCATCCAAAATGGAAAAGTTCAAATAATTGTTTCGAAGTGGGGCCTAACCAACCCGCTATTCGACGCATATATCGCCAAGATGGTGGGTGGCAGTGGAGCGGACGCTCGGGATACCTTCGAGCGGGAGCAATCGAGCAGCAAGTTTCAAAAGTACGTCAAGTTGCTGCCAATTTTTGCCAAAGCCGCCCTAGTAACCTTAGAAGTATCGATCTGTGGAATGATAGTTGCCGTCGCACTTGGTTTGGTACTGGTGCTCGTCAAATTATACTCGCCGCGCTGGATACGATTCATCGTAACGGTGGCGGTGGAGATCATTCGAGGTACGCCACTAATTGTGCAATTATTTTTCATATTTTACGGTCTGCCATTCGTCGGGATTACGCTGCAACCGCTTGTCGCTGGGATAGTTGCGCTGGGCATTAACTATGCGGCATATGAATCCGAAAACTTCCGTGCGGGGTTGGAAGCTGTGCCGAGCGGACAGATGGAAGCGGCCCGCGCACTGGGCATGAGTCAGTGGCAATCACTGCGCTATGTTGTTATACCGCAAGCATTTTGCTTCGTATTACCGCCGCTGACCAACGACTTCATCGCCATAATAAAGGAATCTTCACTTGTGTCGCTGATTACCATCGTCGAATTGACAAAAACTTACACGACCGTGGCGAGTTCATCCTTTGATTTCTTCATCCCCGGGATTATCGTCGCCGTCCTCTACCTCGCACTTGGGCTGCCCTTCGTGCGCCTAGCAAAGCTAGCGGAAAAGTATCTCGCTCTGGAAAAGAGTGCCTATAGGGCCAAGAGGATCCCAAAGAAGTCCCACATCAATGCTCAATGATGCGCATCGCCTCATCCACCGATGTGAGGCCGCTTTTAATTTTCATCAAAGCGTCACTTTTCAATGTCAGCACGCCATTTTCAGCGGCAATGGTGCGGATTTCCGCCTCCGATTTTCGAGTGGCGATGGCTTCGCGCAGAGCATCGCTAGCGTCGAGGATTTCGAAGATTCCCACCCTGCCGTAGTATCCCAAACCGTCGCAGTGGTCGCATCCCTGTGCACCGAAGGCATCGGCCAAGTCGGCACCAAAAATTTGCTCCGCTTCTCGGCGAGATATTGTTTGGGGATCCATCTTTTTGGCGCAGTGGGGGCACAGTTTCCTAACCAACCTCTGCGCAACAATGAGCCTAATTGCCGAGGATAGCAAAAATTCTTCCACGCCGATATCCCACAGTCTCGTGATGGCCCCGATGGAATCATTTGTGTGCAGCGTGCTCAACACGAGGTGGCCGGTGATGGACGCCCTAATCGCGATCTCGGCGGTTTCGCGGTCACGTATCTCGCCGACCATGATGATGTCCGGGTCTTGCCGCAGGATGGAGCGCAGTACGCTAGCAAAAGTCAGGCCGATCTCCGGGTTTACCTGCGTTTGGTTGACCTCCTGGATATCGTATTCTATGGGGTCTTCGACCGTCATCAGGCGCCGATTCGGCGTGCGCAGCGCCCGCAGGCATGCGCTGAGCGTGGTAGATTTTCCAGAGCCCGTCGGGCCGGTCACGAGGATGATTCCGTGCGGCCGCTTAAGTGCCCCCCTAAGCAGCCCGCTGCGCGCCTGGTCAAGGCCGAGATCATCCAATTCGACCGGGCTATTATTGTTGGCGAGTATGCGCAAACTAACGCTTTCTCCGTAGGTTGTCGGCAAGGTCGATGCCCTAATATCGAGGGTTCCCCGGGGCATTTTAAATAGGATTTTTCCATCCTGGGGGTGATGTTTTTCGGAAATGTTCATCCGTGCCATGATCTTTAGGCGTGAAATGATGGCCGCTTGAAAATTTTTCAGATTTTCCGGCACGCGGGCAACAACCAAATCCCCATCGACGCGGTACCTAATGATGAGGCTAGCCCTTTGCGGCTCGAAGTGCACGTCGGTCGCCCGTGCTCCGATGCACCGCCGCAGGAGATCATTGACAAATTTTATCACGGCGGCATCCTCATTTTCCATATCCTCCCGCTTCTGGACATCATCGGGACCCTGCGCCGCAACACCGGACAGACCAAAGCTCTCGGCAATAAATTTGCCAATGGCATCCGGGTAGGTGAGGGAGCATTCGATGCCGTACCCCGTGGTAGCGGTGATCCAGCGCACCTGGCTATTCGCCAATGGCCAGCAAACAACAGCGGAAATCATATCCCCACCGGCGCCGATCGGTAAAAATTTATATTCCGTCACCAGCTGATAGGGTATTTTGCTTAAAATTTCGCCGTCAACGGTGAATTTTTTTATAATCTTCAGCCCACTCATCTCCGCCAAAGTGTGCAGAGCTGAATCTTCGCTGCGATCCAAAAACTTCGCCAATTCACCCAGGCGCAAAGCGGGGTCGGCGGATAAAATTTGTGCCGCCTCCCTGCCGAATTTTGAGTAGAAAATCGAATCTTCCATCACTTACTATCGTTGCGAACAATTTCAAAAAATTTCCTGCGCGCCTCCTCGGAGACGGGCATAGCGGTGCTATTCCCATGCGCCAACCGCACGGAATTCGCCCTAGGTTCGGCCTGATTCAGCCTAATGCTCAACTTCGAACCGTCTGACCGGCACAGCTCGATAGTTTGCCGGGTTTTATCGTATCTTTTCACGGAGATGCCGGCCACCGTTTCTCCAAGTTTGAGCCAGCACCTCCCGTTGGAAGTTTTGTTGAGGATGCTAAACATGCACTCGTCGCCCAACAGGCAGACCCCGTGAAGCTCGAATTCATCGCTTACATTCGGTTGTTTTTCAACGACTTCAGCGCATTTTGTACAAAATGGCGAGCGTTCGCAGAGCGATGGATACCCACCGTAAGCGCCGCGAAAACAAAGCAATACTAGGAATATTGGTGCGAAAACTTTCATCTTTCACCTCATTGGTTTTCTTTTTTTTAATTTTTGTTTTACCGGAACGACTGACTCGCCGCCGCCATTGCCGATTGTAAACTTTCCATCGGAGCAGTAGGCATCGAGTTCACAGTTCAGCGCACTATTTTCTGCGGCTTTCCTGGCGTACTCCCCCTCCACGGACGGATTCGCCACAATGGATGGGCGAATAAAAATTAGCAGTTCATTTGTTCTTTCGCTGCGGGCTTTTGGGGAAAATAGAGCATCGCCGACGATGGGCAAGTGGCCCAGGAGCCACAATTTCCCCTTCGAATCGGTGCACTCTTTCTCCTGTAAGCCGGCCAAAACAACGACATCCCCATCGTGCACGCTCACGAAGGATACGGCTTGCCGCTTCGTTATCACCGGCTGCTTGTTTTTATCGATCTCCACGCTGTCACTAATTTTTTGTATGAGCTGGTCAATTTTCATTTGAATTACGCCATTGGGGCCGATCAGCGGGATGACAGTCAGCTCTATGCCGATGTCCTTGTAGCTAACGCTATTCCTAATCGACTGCTGATTGGCCAGATCGGTAAAATTTGCCGTTATCACGGGGCGGGATTCGCCGACTTTTATTGAAGCTTCGCGGTTATGGGTCGTGACGATCGTTGGGGCCGATAAAACTTTTACATTTTCGCAATTCTTCGCCCTATTGAACACGTAGCCTAGGGAAAAATTTTTCAGCGTCCCCCCAAAAATGAGCCCACTTTTGATGCTACTGTTTGAAGCACTCTGGCCGATGAAAGCTAGGCGGTGACTGCCGGTGGGACTGGGGGTCTGGGAGGGGGCCGCCGACATGTCCACATTGTAGGATATTCCCAGCGATTCCAGCCCAGAAGTCTCGTTATCGGCGAGGGTTACCTGGGCGATGACAACCTCGATGCGCACCTGCTCGAGCAGGATGTCGAGCCCGTCGATAATTTTTTCGACGTGGTTTATGTCCTGCCGCGTCCCGCAAACGATTATGGAGTTGCTATATTTATCGTGCTCCACGGCGACGGAGCTGGAAAACTTAAATTCCTGCGAGTCTGGTTTGGCGTCGCTTTGGGAAGCTGCATTCGGCGGTGTAATTTTGCTTTGGTCACCCCCTTCGCTGCGCACCCTATCTTCAATTTTCCCCACTCCGAGGGGCCCACTCGCAGGGACCAATCGGTGAAGAATGGCCGAAATATTCTCCGCACTGCCATGTTTTATGCGAAAAATCTTCGATTCAATCTTCGAGCAGCGCGGCCTGTCCACGTTTTTAATCAGCAGCTCCACGCGTTGCAAATTCGACAGCCTATCCGTGATTACTAAGCAGTTTGAATCCTCAAAAATTAGGATTGAGGAGCTGATCGGTGACAATATGGGGCGGATAATCCTGGCAAAATCTCCGGCGGAAATGTATTCCAGGGTAAATAATTTCGCATAAAATTTTTCACCGACTGGCAGGGACAGAGCCGATACTTCCAGCCATTCCGGCGCATGCGTGGCCGCCATGCGCGCGCTCACGGCTCGCAAAATTCCATCTCCGCGGTCGATAACCGCAACCCCATTCATGCTTAGGACGTTCTCCAATATCCGAGCGGCATCCCGCTGTGACAAATTTTGCCGAATTTGCATGGATAGTTTGGTGTTTGCGACGGATTGGTCGCATAAAACGGACTTGCTGGTCAACTTTTCCAAAATACACAGCACTTGGGGCAGCGATTCATCGGAGAATATCAAACTTTTTACCTCGCAGCAAATCAACGAACCGTAGAAACAATTCGCCGCAAGGAATACAAAAATATATTTCAACGTACCCATCTTTCACCCAAAAATACCGCCTCAATTAGACATTTTACATTCAAATTACCATCCTTTGCGGCGGTGAAGTGGACATCGCCCATCCTGGTGCCGTCGCAGGTAATGGCCTCGCTGAAATGCACAAACTCTGCCATGGAAACACTGCGCAGGGCGGCGTTCACCGATGCAATGGTAATTTCATTGACCCCATACCTGCGCTCGTCCGACAATTCAAATTTGCACCCACTTTCGGCGGCAACCTTTTCGATAAAGCTCATCAGGGAACTTCCCAAATTCCTATTACTTTTCAAGCGCTCGTGGGCATCGTCAAATTTCCGACTAATCTCATCCGCACCTTCGAGCCACTCACTTTGCTTGGCAGCTAAATCATTGTAGCAGGATATCGTCCTGCGCATTTTCAAAAAATTAGCACAGCTACATACTAGGCAAAGCAAAGTGAGGGAGAACAATCCAGCAAAGATAAAAAATTTGCAGCGCAAATGCACCAGTTTTAGCCACTCGGTGCAGCATCGGCGTTCGGCGATAAACCCAGTGCCCTTCTTTTTTACAAGTGATGGGAGCAATGAGGGCTGAGTCGGCCCCCACCCCCTTACTTTTAGCCACTTTAATAAATGCCTAATCCTATCTCTGCTTAAGTGGAACATGAATGGTAAAAAAAGCCCTATTGTCGCGGAAATGAACATTGGATGTTTCCGCTGAAGTAACGTTCGCACAACTCCTTACGGCGCTGCGATAATTTTCCACCGAACCAACGGACTGCCCGTATCCCTTGATCTTCAGGGTTTTTTTATCGACGTCGCAGTGAACATCGGTGAATAAAATATCGTCTGGGCGGACCCTATTCAGCGTTTCCAATGAAGTTAAACAAAAATTTTCCTGGGAGTAAAATTTGGATATGTGCTCGAGGAAAGCGTGCTTCGAAATAATGCGCGCAACTTCAGCCTCTCGCCCGTCGAGCAACATTTTAAACCTTCCAAACTTCAGGTGGGTGCAAAAAAATATTCCCCAAGCTAGCAACAATAACCCTATTCCTATTAGGCAAAAGCGAATCCCGTGGTCTAAAAATTTCGAAAATTTTCTCAAAAATTTTGCGTGACTTTTTTGCTTAAATTCCTTTAAGTTGGCATTGAAAACTATGGGACTCAGCGCATCGAGGCAAAAATATCCCTCGGGACAATGGAAAACTATGCTATCATCCCGATTCACCCTTGCGCGCACCATCGATAGATCGTGCCCCACCACCATGCTGGGGAAAAAATCAGGAAAAATGTAGCTATCTTCCGTTGAAAAAAATTGCTCAATTCTGCGCTTGTAGGCGATGAATATGGTCACTTTGGGTCCAGCGGCGAAAAATCCGTAGGAGACATCGGCGAGCGAAAATGGGCTAACCGCTTCCACGCGAAGTCTAGCAAAGTGCTCCAAATCGCGATTTGACTTGAGCGGCTTTTCAAAGGAAACTTCATCGATAAAAAAGTATTCCCGCCCTACAAAACGTACTTTACCACGTTTGCGATAGTGACGTTTTAGGGTGCAAAATGATTTTCTAAAAAAATAGCTCACGGCTGCGTTCCTATTAAATCGATAATTTCACAAAAGTCAATCAAGTATTTCAAAACTTGCTTGCCTGAGAAACAACCTCGAAGGGAAACCCGTGCCAACTGCGAAGGGGGTCGTATTTTACGGTGTAATTTTCCGCCAGTTTTATGCCATCCATTTCAGTGGCGATGGACAAACTAAAGCAGAGGTTTTTCTCCATGAAAAGTCCAGGATTGTGAACAATGCAGCCCCTGGAATAGAGCTCAGTGAAAACATCATTCCGTGAATTTTCACTTAAAAATGAAGTATTTTTGAGCACCGCTTTTGCGTCATCGGGGCGCCAGCTCTCCAGTGCACAAATTGCATTTAGCAGCTCATCGCCGATCCCATGCAGCGCCACGGCATCCGCATTTTGGCAAGTAATATTTTTTGCAAAAACCTGCCATTTTTCCGTAAAAAAACCATTCCCATCGATAAACACACGGCTAAACGTCGGCAAGGTGAGCAGGTGCTCAATTTTCGCCGGTCCCAACTTCTTCGCCCTGAACAGTTCTTCCAGTTCGCCAATCAACGATATAACATCTTGATAATCAAGCCATAATGCAAAAAACAACTGTTCGAGCAAGTTTAAAAATTCAGGTTTTAGGGGAATTTTATTATCCTCCGGTGCAATGAAGAAGTGGTTGCCTTCCCCCAAATTATCCCCAATGCATCGCTCAATTTTTTCCCTGCATTCCTCCATGCTGCAGTCTTTTGTCAAATGGGAATAGAGGTTAGCAATTACAATTGACAAAACCGAATCCCTCCTTATGCGCAAGTCAAGATATGGATCGATTTGCCCAATGTAGGAAATTTCGTTGTCAACAACGCGTAAGAAAGAGACCGCCAGCATGCCCATGACCAGCACCACTCCCAACACAAGTACCAAAATACTTCCCTTGCGCATGGACATGCAGTTTGGCAGGACAGGCGATAAATGCAATAAATTCCATGAAAAATAGATTCACGTCAAGGTGCTGTGGGTTTACTCTCCTGGAAGTTTTGGTGGCACTATCCCTCATCGCTTCCATCTCCGCTCTATCTTTTTACTTCTTCATCAGCATAAGTGAGCGCCATAAGCTTTCCCTCGAGAACACAGCGATTGACCGAGAATTGCACATGCTAACGGACATCATTTCCGAAGACCTATCCTGCATCATTCTCATAGATAAGGGATTCCCCGCCTTTGAATTTAAATCCGACGATGAGCAGCAAAAGTTTTTTATCTCATTTTTTTCCTCGAATAATGAGGAGCACATAACGAAAGCTTTTCAATATTGCATCGGAACAACCGATAACTCGCGCAAAATTTTCACAAAACTCGAACTATCTGCCGCAGATTCCCTTTTTATGCAGAACACAATGAATCAGCAAAGCTCGCTCCATAAAAATTTTTTGGAATATGCACCGGTTATGGTGAGAGCATTGGGTGGAAAATTGCTGAATTTCAGCATAAGGATCGCTGTGAAAACACCAACCGGCGGTATTTTCATATCACCGACAAACACCGATTTGACTTACAAAAACGGCTGCTTGCACTACAAAAACAAAGAAAAGGGAACGGTAATGCACATAAAGGGCACGCCGCTATTCATAGACATCACCGTGCGAGCCCTCACCAATGCAACCGAGCAAAAACTATCCTCGAAACAATTTAAATCAAAGCGCGACCGTGCCATATTCCTAGCCGCAGAAATGCGAAAGAGTTGCCGAAGAATAGCGATCAGGTCCCACTCCTTCTAAAGTAATTTCTATTCCGATTGAAAATTAGCCATCCCTTTCCCGCAAAAGGGCAAGCTAGGCCGCCAAGTTTTGCAAGAGTTTTTCAACGTCCCCCGGGGAAAAAGATATTCAACGGCTTGACTGCTAGGATGAAAGGAAGTACCACCTCCACAGAAATAGCAGAAGATGGGAGTAAACATTTTTAGGCAAGCGCTAGCATCGAGACACGTGGCCAAGCTAAGGAAATTTTTGCCTTGGCGGCACAGGCTGAAATTCTACCTAAACTTGGCAAGAATTTGAATGCCGGAGTCATAGGCTGGGTGCGTTTCGCCGATGATCAGCGGTGAAGCGTACTTGAAAAATGAAGTATCAGCGATCGTTTCGTCGCCGTTGTACCACCCAAGGGGAAATTCCTTTTTTTTTCCGATTGCATTCGAAATGTCCACGCAGCTTATTTCACAGTTATATTTTTGGATATCGGTACGCAGCAGAATCATCATTTTGCTGCTGGTTACATTTTCAAGCGCAAGCTCAACGGCCCGCCTAGCGCAGTTCACCGTTTCGGAGGAATCTGCACCGGATATCGTCATGCAGGATGTCCGCCGCCAATCGTGCAAAATCACCAAATCAACATCCACTTCAAAGTTAGCCTCCGCTATAAATTTTACATGCTGGCCGGGTGTGCGCCCTTTGGTCACGCTTTCTCCGGCACGATTCTTCAAATCGCCACCGACAACAATCACGCAATTGCCATTCGCATGTATGCATTCGTGAATTTTTTTCACAAGCGTTTGTTCCTCAAATAAATCCGCAAATATCAAGTGCGGCGCCATGTTGGAGTCGAACCGCTTCTTTGCCAGCGCAACACCGCACAAAACCCACATATTGTCGCATCCGCTAAACTCCACAATGGTCACACTCCCAGAGGACTGCGTCGATTGAATGTCGGCAACAATGCCGGTGAACAGCGACGAAACATGCTTTATTAAAGAACCGTAACCGAGGCAGTGGTCGGTCAGGGGCAGGGCGTTGTCGGGTGAAAATGGAATCAGCATGAGGCGCATTTCGTGGCCAATCCTAGCCACAGATTCCTCTATCTTTAGGCAATATTTTCCACTCTCTTCGTCGCCAAGTATGAACATAAACCTAATGTTTTTGTCCCTCAAAATTACCCCCACATTGCTGAAATCTTCTTCGGAGCACTCGCTAACACGGGAACCCAATGCCGCCCCGGGAGTAAAAGATAGATTGCTGATATTTTTCTGCTGCTGAGCGGCAAGGTCTATAAAATTTCCGGCAATCAGCCCCGCAAGCCCACCGATGCAGCCATAAACATCCTCAACGGCATCGTAATTCAATGCGCTCCCTATCAGTGCCGATAAGCCAACATTCATTAGTGCGGACGGCCGTCCAAGTTGCATCAATAAGACATTTCCGTTCAATTTCATCATGGTGTATTCCCCTTAAATTCCTTACCCTGCTTTTTATGCGCGACAAAGCAATAATTTTTAAAAAAAATAATATTTTTTATAAATACACTTTTAACATTGTAATTTGCCATTTTTTTTATTTCGTATGAAACACAAGCATATATGGGAATATTATGAAAAAAATTATCAACATAATGATGATGGCCATTGTTTTGGCGTGCACGGGATGCAGTTCCATTGGTCCGAAGGGGATGCGGAGTGTTCACCCACAGTACAATGACGCATTGACTTCTGTCTTGGATCGGCAATTGTTGAATAACTTGGTTCGGTTAAAATACCGTGAAAATCCGCTATTTTTAGAAATTAACAGCATAACAGAGTCGCGCACAAGGGGCCTCGACGGTGGTTTGGGGAATGGCAAGTGGTTTTTACACCAGAGCGCTTCCCAGTCGACGCTCGTTCCAACGTTCAAATTCCTGGACTCGCAAACACCGACGATTTCCTATCATCCGCTACGCGGCAAGGAATTTATTCAACATTTGATGACTCCAATACCATTTTCCGCCGTGCTATTGATGTCGCAATCGGGGTGGAAGTTGGAGCGCGTCTTTGACCTCTGCATTGAAAAAATAAATGGCGTCGACAACGCTTCCAACGCTTCCGGTCCAACGCCAAGAATCAAGCCGGATTACGAAAAATTTTATCGCATGACTTCACTTTTGCAAAAACTGGAGTACGAGCACAAACTGGCGCTCGGCCTTGACAGCGCAAATAAATCCTTAGTTTTGCGCTTTATAAATGTATCTAATTCTCCGGATATGAAGGAATTGCGGAAAATTTTAGACCTCGAAGAGGGCAGGGATGAATTCTACTTTCAAGATAATTTTTTATCCGTATCCAAGCAAAGCTTAAGCGTGAGGATGCGGTCGCTCATGGGCCTATTGTTTTACCTGTCGCACACCGTCGAGGTACCACAGGAGGACATCGACAGCGGGAAAGTGATGACGACAGTCGATGGCGATGGTAAAGTTTTTGACTGGACAAAAAATGCAAGCGGTAAGATGTTGAACATCAAGTGCTCGAAAGTGTTGCCGAAGAATGCCTTCATAGCAACTTATCACCGCGGCCATTGGTTCTATATCGCCGATGAAGACCTGCATTCAAAGTCAACGTTCATGTTCGTCTCCTACCTTTTTAACTTGCAAGCAGGCGAAGCTTCCGCTCGCTCGGTAGCCCCGCTGTTGACAATTCCCACCACTTCAGCAAAGTAGCACTTCAGTGAAACATAGCGATATCAATGACAAATACACCATTTAACAACTGCCCTCCCGAAAAAAGGGGCAGTTTTACCAGCAGGCCTCATGGAATCGGCGAAAGGCCCCGTTCCCGTCGGGAAGGAGATAGGAATTTCGTGAGGAAGAACGATAGAATCCGTGCCAAAGAGGTGCGGGTGATAGGCAGCAACGGCGAACAACTCGGCATCATGACAACGGGCAGTGCCGTAGCTCTAGCTAAGAGTAAGGGGCTAGACTTGGTGGAAATTTCGCCAAATGCCCAGCCGCCCGTGTGCAAAATTTTGGACTTTGGCAAGTTTCGCTACGATGAGTGCAAGAAAAATAAGCAGGGAAGCAAGTCGCAACTGTCAAAAATCAAGGAGGTGAAGCTGCGCGTCGCCATTGACCAGAATGACTATAGCATCAAAATTCGCCACTCCATAGAATTTTTGGAAAAGGGGTTTAAATTAAAAATTTCCCTGATGTTTCGCGGCCGCGAGCTTACCCACAGCGAAATGGGGTTTGATCTGGTGAAGCGATTCGTCAATGACCTTTGCGATTACGGTACTCTGGATGCGGAACCAAAGCTATTTGGAAAAATCATTTCCACCACCATGTCTCCCCTATCGGCGCAGAGGAAACTGGCTCAAGTCCAGGTTCATAAGAAGGTTGCCCAGCCCGCTAAGATCTTGGATGTAAGCGAGCTATTAAAACTATAAACCCATGGTCAAGCTAAATCTTCATAGGGGCATATTTCTGCTGTTCATGGTGTTTGCCTGCGGTCCTGTCTGCGATGCTGCGCCAGGCAATGAGTACCTGCCACTTGCTGCAATTGCCCAAAAACATCACCTCAAAGCGGTGGTCAACCGGCCGGACCGGGTAATATTGCGCAGCGAAGAGATGGAACTAATTTTTAAACCCCAGGCACGCACGTTCCACGCAAATAATGTCCTAATGCCGCTGGGATTTTCCACGGAAGTAAGGACTGGAAAACTGTGTGTGACGCACGCTGACTACTCATCGCACATATGCCCATTTCTTGTGAAGCGGTGCCAAAATTCCGCTCAAAGGGTGACCATCGTGCTGGACCCCGGGCACGGCGGACGGGATGATGGCACAGCGGCGGCCAGCGGATTGAAGGAAAAAATTGTGACCCTGGATATTTGCCAAAAACTCGCACAATTTCTTACGAAGCAGGGATATGCTGTCCATTTAACCCGCAGCGAAGATAGGTACGTCGAATTGGAAGAGCGGGCAAAGTTTGCCAATCAAAAATCGGCTAACTTATTCGTGAGCGTGCATTGCAATGCCGCCGAAACACGGTTAGCTCACGGCATTGAAACCTTCACGCTGACCCCCCATGGGCAACCTTCCCAACATAAAACAAAATTTTCCCAATCCGCGCTGAAGCCCTATGATAATAACAGGTTCGATGGGGAAAATTTGATGCTGGCCTACAACGTGCAAAGGATCCTTTTAAGGAGGACTAGGGGGGCTGACCGCGGGGTTAAGCACGCCAACTTTCGCGTACTCATGGACCTAAATTGTCCCGCCATATTGGTGGAATGCGGATTCCTATCAAATGCCTTGGAAAAGAAAAAGCTCGCCTCCGAGGAATACCGCTGGGTCATAGCCCAAGCCATAGCTGACGGCATAATTACCTCCCTAAAATAATCCCACGCCGGCTGATTTCAAGCGATGCGCTCGCTGATGATTTCCCCTTGCACCGGCCGCTTAGGAGCAAGCCGATAGGCATCGCGAAAATATTCCAAAGCTTTGTCAAGCTTGGATTCGTTGTTGTAATGAATCATCATGAGCGGCTCGCCCTGTTTTATTTGCATGCCCACCTTCATGACGTCGGATACACCAACGGCGTGGTCCAAGGTGCCATCCGCATTTTCAGCCAAAATACGCACGCCACGCGCAATCATACCCGCATTGACGGTATGTATGTATCCGCGCTTTTGGGCAGAAAGCTTGCGCACACACTTGGCTTCGGGAAACTTGCCCGGATTATCTATGTAGGAGACATCGCCACCCTGTGCAGCGACAAATTCTTTGAATTTTCCCAGCACGGTTCCATCGGATAAATGCTTGATTATCATCTGCTTAGCCGATAATGTCGAACCAGCAACACCCGCCAGACGCACGATTTCCATGCCAAGCTTCAGGATGAGGTCCTGCAGCTCCGGGTCCCCGCCGCCCTTCAAAAGTTCGATTACCTCCTTGATTTCAAGGGCGGTACCAACCGTTCGCCCAAGCGGCTGATTGGCATCGGTCACAAGGGCGATGCACTTCCTATTTAGGGTACGGGCAACCCGCGTTATCATGCGACCGAGCTGCTTGGCCTGCTCCACATCCTTGATGCAGGATCCGCTGCCCCACTTCACATCCACAACTAAACCCTCAGCGCCGGAAGATAATTTTTTGCAAAGTATGCTGCCAACCAATAGCGGGACACTGGCCACCGCACCGATTTCCTTGCGCAATTTAGATAGACGCACATCAACGGGAGCTACGCTAGCCGGTTGCTCGCAATAGCAACAGCCAGTCTTTTTCAATTGAAGCTTAAAATTATTCTGCTCAAAATTAGATGAAAAACCGGGGATGGCGGAAATTTTTTCAATGTCGGCAATAACGAAACCGTCATCCTTGTCCACGATCGTCGGCACCGCAATGCCACAGGAAGCGGCGATCGCGGATAGCACAAACGTGGCCTTATCACCAACGCCGCCGGTGGCGCAGCGGTCGATTTTTGGCCAAGAAATATTACCCGTATCGATCACGTCACCGGACAGCATCAATTCTTCCGTCCAAATGGCGGTTTCCTGCACACTCATCCCTTGAAAATAGACAGCCATCAAAAATGCGGATAACTGGTGCAGCGGAATGGTGTCGCCTATTATCGCACCCGTAATCTCGCGCACTTCGTCATCCGTCAATTCCTCCGCACATATCTTCTTCTCAATTAATATATTAAACGGAATTTTATACTGAATTTTCTTTCCTTTTTCCATTGCACAGTCAATAAGAATTTTTACACTTGGAACACAAGCTGTGTATGAGAGAAATTTTCCCCATTGTCAAAAAAAAACTTTCCTATTGGCTAAAATTTTCATAGCACATTGCCATGTGGCATCCCGTTTATCAAATGATGTGTTACCTATTCAAGTCGGGGTTTTACGAGCTCTTCGACGGGGCGCGGGGCGGCCTGGATAATATCCCGAGCGAAGGATCATTCTTATTGGCTTGCAACCATGCGAGCTATTTTGATCCGCCACTCCTGGGAGCCTCGTTGGGGAAAAGGGAGATCTTTTCCGTTGCTAAAAAAGGTCTATTCAATTCGCCCCTGTGGCGGTGGCTATTTACGCGGCTGAATTCCATACCCGTTGACAGGGATAGTGGCGATTTGTCGGCGATTCGCGCCGTGTTGAGCTTACTGAAGAGTGGCAAGGGAATAATGATTTTTCCCGAAGGTACGCGGACTTCCGACGGAAAGCTGCGCAAAGCCCACGCTGGTATTGGTCTATTTGCGTGCAGGAGTGGCGCTCCGGTTATTCCCTGCCGCATATTTGGCACCTATAACATCATGAATCGGTTTTCCCACTTCCCAAACTTTAATGAAAAAGCCGCCATTATTTTCGGCAGGCCACTGCAAGCATCGGAGTACGACAATAGGGATCCGGTGAGCCGTTACCAGGATGCCGCTAACATCATCATGGAAAAAGTTAGAGCCCTCGAGCTTCCCCAATCGAACATCCTATGAGTTCAAATTTTGGGCCTGCGCTGCTACCATGGCGTTGCAAAGCGACTGTAAAATATTTTGAGACTAGAACCACTCACAGGTTAAGGGAAATAAGCAGGGGAAAATGGGATAGGGGTGGAAGAAAAGAAAGCATAGCCAGTCACGCGTGGTAACGCGGCGCAAGTTTTTCAATTTCCTAGAAATTGGTAGGTACTTTTGTTGGCTTCTCCTACGAATTTTAGCTCCGGGAATGGTGTACCCCTTTGGCATATTCTTTTCATTTTATCCTCCTTTGCTAGCTCTTTTTAAATCCAAACCCTAGCAGAACTGTAATGTAAAATTTATTGAGAACGTCAACGCAGGCAGAAGTACCGCCTGCGTGCCGTGAATAGGGGAATGACTTCCCCTGAATTTTAAACTACCATTTTTGGTGGCGATAAAACTTGGAATATTTCGTTTGTGATTTTGAGATTACCGGTACCCGCTTAGCGCTTGGCACCTGCTTAGCGTCGGGTGTCTGCTTAGCGCCGGGTGTCTGCTTAGCGTCGGGTGTCTGCTGAGCATCTTGCCTAAACATCTTCTCAAACCATCCTTGCTTAGCATCTTTTTGTGGAACTGGCGCTTCCTCACTTTTTGAGGTTGCCGGCACCTGCTTAGCGTCTGGCGCCTGTTTAGCGTCTGGTGTCTGCTTAGCGTCTGGTGTCTGCTGAGTATTTTTGCTAAACAGCCTCCCAAACCATCCTTGCCCAGCATCTTTTTGTGGAACTGGCACTTTCTCACTTTTTGAGGTTTCCGGTACCTGCTTAGCGTCTGGTGTCTGCTTAGCGTCTGGCGTCTGCTTGGTATTTTTGCTAAACGGCCACTTAAACCATCCTTTCCCAGCACTTGCTTTTGATTTAGGTGAACTTGGACCCTTAGCAGATGAGTCTTTGGATGAACTTTTAGCAGTGGAAGCAGGTTTTATTCCAAAGTATATGGCAACAGGTAAGGCGATAGCAATGGCAGCGGTCAAAATATACTTTATTACTTTCCTCCTATTCCATGGCTGAGCTCCGCCGGATGGCTGAGTTTCGTCGGATGGCCGGGTTTCGTCGGATGGCCGAGTTTCGTCGGCTGGCCGAGTTTCGTCGGATGGCCGAGCTCCGCCGGATGGCTGAGTTTCGTCGGATGGCCGAGTTTCGTCGGACGGCTGAGTTTCGTCGGATGGCCGAGTTTCGTCGGCTGGCCGGGTTTCGTCGGACGGCTGAGTTTCGTCGGATGGCCGAGTTTCATCGGATGGCCGAGTTTCGTCGGCTGGCCGAGCTTCGTCGGCTGACCGGGCTTCACCCCCAAACTGGGGTACGCTAAATGGCCGGGCTTCACCCCAAAACTGGGATACGCTAAATGGCCGGGCTCCACCCCCAAACTGAGTTTCGCCAAATGGCCGGGCTCCACTCCTAAACTGAGTTTCGCCAAATGGCTGGGCTCCACTCCTAAACTGAGTTTCGCCCTGCGACTTAGGATTAGCTCTGCCCTGCGACTTAGGATTAGCTCTGCCCGATGGCTTGAGCTTAGCTCTGCCCGATGACTTGGCCTCCGGCAACCGAACACTCAATTGAGTCGACGCCACACGCTTTGAGGTTCCCGGTTCTTTAATAGCTGCCGACTTTTTAGGTCTCACTTGAGGAGATCGAACAGGGCTGCTGTTTTGAGAGTCATACATTTTACCACTTCTTGTTATTATTGAAGATCCAGTTTCCATTTTTTTCCTTATCTAATTGTTAATAATCTTTAAAAGAAAACAAAGGTGGTTTGATGTCAAGCAAAATTTGGTAATTTTTAAAAAACAAAAAGTATGGAAATGGAAAAATTCCCTGCTAAACGGTGGCAAACGTCGCGGGCATTTGAGAAACATAAAATTACATATTTTCAGCAATTGGCGTGGGAGGCCATGCGCTATGGCAGGCACATTCATGCTTTCCCTCCTTCCGCTCGCATCGCCCATTTCCTTTTTATGCCCCATCTTTCCTTAATTTGTGAGCCTTGGTTTCAATTTACAGAAATTCCGAAGGTGCATATGCGGGTGCAATTCCCCAAACTCTCGGGCTATATTATTATAGATTTATAAATTTAGTAGTATAATTATTATGGGCTGTTAATATGTTAATTGTTAGTTCAACTCATTATATTTAAAATGGTTATGAAAATTTTAAAATTGAATTTTTTGGTGAATATCCCCGCGGCACTGTGTTAACAACTGTGAAAAAGTCTATGTTATTTAAGGATGTTAGCATATTATTAACATGTTACCAACAAGCAATGTGAATAACTTTTTCAAAATACCAAATTTTCCCTGGATATTTGCATTTTTTTCTTGAAAATTATCCAATCTAGCTTTAGATGCAGGAAAGATTGCGAAAGGTAGGTGATGACACAACATCCAAGTTTTACAAGGGGCGGTGCTGCTACGAATAAACGTAGTGTGCTGAAGAGGTACGAGCGCGTGGATTTGCTAAAAAAGCGGGGGCAATGGGGGGCTTCCAGCCTGGTTTTGGGAATGCCAAAAACGAAGCCCGAGGAGTGATGTTTCGTGGGCCGATCCGAATTTTTGTTCTTTCCTTTTAGAGAGAAAGGGCGGTGGTGTTCTTTGAAATTTTTTAGTCTGTTTTTGCTGCTGTGCCTGTGTGGCTGCAAGCGGGAAACTACTCTGGGTGATGAGGAGCTATCGGATCCGGAGTATCTCTTTGCCGTTCAACAAATTAGGGAAGGAAACGAAGATGGTGCTTTGCTCTCATTTTTGCATGTAATAGCTAGAAAGGAAAGCACAGCAAATTCGCATTTGCATGTCGGGCGCATATATTTGGATAGGCAAAATGACCCGATCTATGCCATTTATCACTTCCGTGAGTATTTACTGCGGGCAAAAAATTCGAAAGAAGCCGTTGTTGTCAAACAGCTCATAGACACTGCTAAAAAAAAATTTATACGCAGTTTGCCTGGACATCATTGCGAGCTAAATGCTCACGTGGAATTGATGGAGGTCGCTAGGCGGCTACGGGAAGAAAATATCGCTTTGAAGCACAGGTTGAGGGGCTTTGAAGAACGGTGCAAACTGTTGGAATCCCGATTGGAAGGCGAATTTCCGGCTGTTGCCACCGGCAAACATTTTGAGGGGGAGAGGCAAATCAGGCATGCCGTGCGAGTGGGGGATACGCTGTCGAAGATAAGTCAAAAGTATTACGGTACGCCGGCGCAGTGGAAGAAAATTTTTGAGGCCAACCAAGATGCGATCCCATTTCCCCATGCTTTGACCGTGGGGCAGGAGTTGATAATTCCTTGAATATGAGCATATTATAGCCATCTAAATAGTATGATATTAAATCGGCGCCCAAGCTTTTTATTTACTTCGGAAAGGTTTACACTGGTGGGATCGTTTTCACCTGCGTTTGCAAATGTTGGCATGCGTTGCACTACGACTTCGCAGCACCTTGCATGGTTCCCCCATGAACCCTTTGCTGCTATTTTAAACGTGTCACCGCGGACGGTGATGAAATGTGCAAGTGCTTGTAAAACATCAGCTTGGCTTAAAACATTTTCCAGTCCTTCCTCCAAGTACCCGCTGGCCGCTCCATCGTTGAACCAAGCTTTATTTTTGCTAAAAGAGATGTAGTGTTTGCAAGTACCACGATTAATATTTGAGTCAAAAATGGCTTGTTGAAGCAGACCGCAGGTTGCGCCATCGGCCGACAAACGCCTGTTGATGAACGCGCTCAAAGTTGGAAAAAGTGCTTGCCGTTTTACTAGGGTGGCAATATTTTTGGCGAGAATTCTCACATCGTACCTGGAAAAAGTGGCACATTGATTGGCATTTGCGCGGTAAATTCTCGGAAAAATTATGTCGCCGCGATTGTTTGTTCTTGAAGATAGATAGGCTTCCCAGGCTTCTTCGCAGGTGGAATGCACGTTAAAACTGCCCTTTATGAGCAGGGTTTCCGGCTTTATTTCCGTGTCCAAAATTTTAAATCGCCGATTAACCAACTTATTATTTGCCCTATTTAGGGTCGAGCAGAAGAAGTTGTTAAAAAAGGTTTCGTTCAAAAGATAGGCGTAATCGAACAGGGACTCCACCTTGCAATGGGACGGCCAAATGCCCTGGGGGACGTTTTGAAATGTCGTGTAATTTGTTGGTATGTAAGGATTAGGACTGGAATTGCCCAGGCATGTGCTTGGCAAATATCCCAGCGGTGCCCAATTTACGTGCCGCAGGGTAGCGACGCTTAAAACGCCGTGGTCGCGGCTCGGAACGTCGAATAGCACCAAGCCATCCAGGTAGCGCAGCAGCTGCTGGTCGAATGAAGCTTTGCTGTCCGTGAAGATTGTCTGCCAGGACCAATTAGCAGCTATGTTTCCCTGACCAAAAAATATGGAAGATGGGTCTTGGAAAGCAGTGCGATTGGCGTAGGGAGCGCGGGGGTTAGCAAAAGCTAGCCAGCGGATACCGGTCATCGCTTGGGCACCTTCGATGGTGCCAATTTTCATGGCGGCGGACAGGGTAAGCAGCAATTTTTCATTTTCCGCCGGCTGGAATGTAAATGTCAAATTTTGATTAGCATTTGCCGGGGTGAGCTGGGCAATTTCCTGCAATATTTCCTGCGTGGGTCGGTGCGTTAGCCGGATATAAAATTCTTGCCAATTGCGGGCTTGGGAGCCATTTTGGTCCGTGCATGATATGGTGAAACTTGAATAATCCGATGCCAACATGTCAGTTTTTATTTGCAAGCAATTGTCGCAATCCCCTGCTGCGGAGATAGCTCTATCCGTGGGAGATAATTCGGTGTCTAGGGGCAGAGAGAAGATTTTCACCTCCCCCGCCTTGAAGGAATCCCTAAAATTCAGCACAAATATTGGCCGCAAATGCCGCTCAATTTCCTCTGCGCACAGCGGCAGGGTTAAAATTTTTTCTGGGACGTTTGGCTGGCGCGCTGTCCCTTTGATTGTTAGGCAAATTTTGCTGTCATTATTTCGTGCTGCAATGAGCGCATTTAATTGATAATCAGCCTGCTGCAACGATATGTTATGGGGGTTCCACAGGGAATATTTGGGACAAATTTTTATGGCCAACTTATCGTCGATTATGGCTGCTGATATGGAAAAACTAAGCTGGGTAACGATGGGATAAATGCCGTGCTGCACAGATGCGCCCAGGTCGTCTCCCAAATTGTGCAGGGTTCTCTGGGAATAATCGACCAAATACTGCGGACGATAGAGGGGATAAGTTGGCCTGACTGGGATCTCTTTGCCACTTATTTGATTTTTTAGGCGGAAGAAGGATTGTAAAAATTTCCACGTGGGCGGGGGTGCCGGCAAGGACGCTTTCCCCTCGAAAACATAGGCATTTGCCGGAAAGTCTGTTTCCAACAACCAGGTCGATAGGTCCGTTTTCAAGCCATTGAGCGAAGATGGCACCCCATGGGAATGCAGGGTGTAAGAATCGGAATGCTGTGCTATTCCTTCCCCCACTGTGCCATCTAGGAGCGAAAATTGTTCCAAAAAATCAATGTTTCCACGCACCATTTCACTCTGATTTTTAGGGGAAAAAATTGCCGCAACGCGCTTATCTCCCGAGCATTGTGGGCACAGGAGTTGGACATAATCATCCCTCGTATCGTCTTGCAAAGACAGGTCAATTTTTTGCGATTCGTCTTGAATGGAAAATTTCCAATGGAATTTATCCGCGGCTATGCGCATTTGTGAATCGGGTTTTTCCGCTGCCTTGCCCAAACTTCCGGCATCGTAATCCGCGGTGAGCCAGCGCGAAAATTTTATAGCATATTTATCGTCATTTTTAGATGCGTGCCATATGCCGATGTCATTGCCGTTTAGGAAGTTATCGCCGTAAATATTGCTTCTTTTGGCTGAAATTGCGCCATCCGGACCGGCGGATTCCTGCAGGCGTGCCAGTGCAATTTTCAATGCAAATTCGGCGGTCCGCTTGGCGAGTTTTTCGGAAAAACTTTTTCCTAACTGGGCATGGTAGGCTAAATTTTGGTATGCCATTGCGCACATGAACAGGGCCAGCATAGCCGTGGCGTTGATTACGAATAGTAAGGCGAAACCGCGATGTTTAGGTGGCGACATGGGGGTAGTGTGCGCTTTTGGATGCCTTTGCCAAGCTATTTCGCTTCCACGCTGCCAAATAGCGGGAGGGAAGGGTCTTTTATGGGGAACACTACCGCGATTTTCGTGCCCAAACCCGGCTGACTTTGTATGGTCAAAATGGCGCCATGTTCACGCAAAATGCGCTCCACTATCATGAGCCCAAGTCCGTTCCCTTGTTTTTTTGTAGAAAAGTATGGGCTGGCGATTTTTAGCATGTTTTCCTCGGAAATCCCCGAGCCATTATCGGCGAACTCTAGGATGAGTTGAGTTGCATTTAATTTGCTGCTAATAAAGATGTTACCGTGACTTGGCAGCGCCTCCATCGAATTTTTTATGATGTTGAAAAATGCCTGTTTTAATTGTTGCTCATCGGCTAAAATTGGGGGCAGGGCGGAGAAATTTTTATGCACCGCAATGCCATTGTTAACCAGTTCCGGCGATAAGACTTGCAGCACGTGATCCACGATGGCCGCGATGTTTGTTGGCCGTAAAAACAACTTTTGCGGGCGAATCGCTTGCAAAAAATTTTTAATAATGCCATCCAAACGATTGATCTCTTCTCCGCAGATGTCGATGGATTTTTGCAGCTGCTCCCGCTTGTCCGATGGGGTGATGTGATTGATTTGCTTGCCCATTAATTGCAGGCGTAACCAAATGGCATTCAATGGATTACCCAATTCATGCGCCACACCACTCGCCAGTAAATTGATGGTCGAGAAGCGCTCATTTTCAACCCGTTGCTCGATTATGTCATTCGTTGCCGTCGCATCGCGGATGACAAGGATGAAAAAATCACCCCCGTGCTCCGTGGCGAGGCGCATGCCGCTCATGCTCAAAATTTTCTTGTGGGGATATTTTATTTCTAACTCTTTGATAGCGAATGGGATATCCTTTTTGCATTTTGCCATGATTTGCTTCAAAAAAGACAAATCGGGAACATATTGCTCCAGAGCTTGCCGCTGGTCGGTGACCCCAAGGATTTCCTTGGCAGCGTTGTTGCTGTACTCAATTGTCCAAGAATTCGTGAGGATGAGGACGCCGTCATTCAACAGGTCAAACACCCTGTGGCAAACTTCTTGCTCGTGGTACAATCGCCGGATTAGTAGGTGTAACTCTCTGGCATCCAGCGCATTAAGTTTTTCGAAAAGTTTCTTAAATTTGTTTTCCTTCATAGTGTGTCGCGCGGGTGAAACTGCCGATGCCCGCCAATCAAGCGCTGCCCATCGACGGCGGTGTAAATTTGAGTCGTGGCAATGTTTGCGTGGCCGAGCATTTCCTGTATCGCGCGCATATCGGCCCCATTTTCCAGCATATGTGTGGCGAAGGAATGGCGCAGGGAATGGGGCTTTACACTTTTTGTGATGCCCGCCCGTTGCGCATATTTTTTGAGATGCAGCCAAAAAGTTTTTCGTGAGATTGTGCGGCCTCTTATGGTTATAAATAATTGGCTGCCAGTGAGATGTGAGATAAGCTTTGGCCGTGCAGAGGACAAATAGCTGCTGAGTTTTTCCACACCGGCGCGGCCGATTGGCACGATCCTTTCCCGGCTGCCCTTCCCATATATGCGCACAAATTTGTTCTCCAAATCGATGGCTTGTATGAGTAATTCGCACAGCTCGGAGACACGCAATCCGCTGCTGTACATGAGCTCGAGCATGGCGGCATCGCGAATCCCCAGCGTGCCTGTGCAGTCGGGGGCGCTCAGCAAAGCGTCGATTTCACTCAGCGAAAGGACATCTGGCAAAACCCGATAGTAGTGGGGGCGCTGCAAGAAGAGCGCGACATTTTCCCCCACAATGTTGGTTTGTTTGCAAAATTTGAAGAATGACCTGACAGTCGATATTTTGCGTGAAATTGTGGCACTTGCTAAAAAATGGCAGGCAAGATTTTCCAACCAGCTGCGCAGGTGGCCCAGGGTGACGTCGCGCCAGTGGAGTACGCCGTGCCCATGCAGCATCTCAGCCAATTGCAGGAGGTCGCCCTCGTAGCTATCGGCGGTGTTATCGCTGTACCCGCGCTCCAGGTTGACGCTGACTAAAAAGGCATCGATTGGATCGCGCAAGGTGCCTGCCGTAGATTTTTCACTCACTTTTCAATACCCGTATTTTTGCGTGAAAATTTTCTTGCAGCAGATTTTGCGTGGACTTTGGTAATCGGCTACTTGTGGGCGTATTTTCTTTGGCATCAACAAATTGTGCACTTTGTTTGCGCAAAATTTGCAAAATGGAATCGATGGCCCTGCTCTGCGACTGCTCCGTCGCATGCAGCAGCGCAGATTCAAAATTTGTCCGCTCGTCGAACCCGGACTTTACGCCGTCCTTTGCGTAGTGTAGCGCTTCTAAAATTCTCACTTCCCGCTCGGGGAAAATTTCATTATTCGTTGATAATAAATGGGATAATTGCGAGTGAAGCCGGGATTCCAAGTCGCATAGCACGCGGTATAAGTCGCAATTTGAATCGACTATTTCTTTGCACAGGGAGAGGATTTTTTCATAATTTCCGCTGCGCATGGCGCCAATAATGGCATCGAGTTTGGCGTCGGAAATGAGGCCGTAGGCGGATAGGATGTCCGATTCTTCGATTTTGTTTGCGCAAAAGGCGGCCATTTGGTCGAGTGTCGACTGCGCATCGCGCACGCCCCCATTTGCCAGGCGCACTATCAATTTTAGTGCATCATCCGAAATTTCTATGCCGTCCAAATCGGCGATTTCACGCAGTTTTCCGTGCAAAACTGCCCCATCAACGGGGCGGAAAGAAAAGCGCTGGCAACGGGATGTTATGGTGGGCAAAACTTTGTTTGCCTCCGTGGTTGCAAATATAAATTTGACGTGGGCGGGGGGCTCCTCGAGGGTCTTCAAAAGCGCGTTAAAAGCGGCATTGGAGAGCATGTGTACCTCGTCTATGATGTATATTTTATAGCGGCATTTGACCGGCGCGTACTGGCATTCTTCGCGCAAACTCCGGATTTGGTCGACGGAATTATTGGAAGCGCCGTCTATTTCGATGACATCTAGGCAACATCCTTGGGCGATTTCCGAGGCGGTTTCACCGTTCGCATCGAATGTGGCGGAGGGGCCATTTTCTGCATTTAGAGCCGTGGCGAACAGGCGTGCCGTCGTAGTTTTTCCAGTTCCGCGGGGACCAACAAATAGGTAAGCATGCGCTATCTTTCCCGTGTTTATCGCATTTTTAAGCGTGCGCACGATGTAACCTTGGCCGACTAGCTCGTCAAAAGTTTTCGGCCGCCACCGGCGCGCAATCACCCGATATTCGTAATTATCATTTACCATGGCAAAACTTTAGAAGTGAAGCAGTTGAAGTAAAGCAGTTATTTGAAAGTCAGGATGAAAAATGCGGAAATGACTACGTTCCACAGCGCGATGTAGACGGCGGCGCTGGCCGTATCTTTTGCTTTTTTGGCCAATTTGTGACGTCTCTTATCAGTTACGAGGTCAACGGTCGCCTCAATGGCGGTATTCAGGCATTCCGCGAGGAGTAGCACGAAAAAATCTACCGTTAAAAGTAGCAATTTCCATCCCCAGCCGAATACCAGAAAGCAGATGGGCCAGATGACGAGGCCGCACACAAATTCCGTTCGAAATGGGCGTTCGTGCCGCATAAAATTCATGCCACTTATGGAATAGCTCAGAGGATTTATTATGTAGCGCCGTAATTTGATTAAAAATGAGAGAAATTTTTTATTTCTTTTCACGAAAGTTAACCTATACATGGGTGCAAATGAATGGAAGCTTAAATTGTTACCGGGGAAATTTAGGGCCACTTTTGCGTAAAATTTTTTGGCTGTTGGTGCTTTTTTTTCTGATTCGGGTGCTGTTTATTATATATAATTACCATTTTTTTTCCGATGTGGCGTGGCGTGATACTTTGCATGCTTTCACTTTAGGATTGCGCGTGGATGGGTGTCTCACTTCGCTGATTTGTCTCCCGATGGTTATTTTATATCTTCTTCCAATTAATCGATTTAGGTTCGTGATATTTTGCGCTGACCTATGGTTTTTTGCGGCCTCTACGCTCGCCATTTTGGTGAATATTTTCGACATTAAATATTTTCCTTTTACCATGCGGCGCCTTGGTGGCGAAATTTTTAGCCAAGGGGAGCTATTCAGGGAAGGTCTTGGGATATATTGGGGAGCTCTGCGCCTATATTGGCATTTGATTTTGTGTGCGCTAATTTTAGTGAGCTTCGCCTGGGTAATATCTTTCAAAATCACGGCAAAACATGCTGCCGTTGAAAAAGTTAGGGGCGGCATGGGCAGCCACTTAATATTTTTTCTAGCCCTAGCTCTGACAATTGTTGGGATCCGCGGTGGCTTTCAAGGGCTACCCCTTAAAACGACGCATCTGCCAACTCTTTTGGGCAGTGGTAAAACTCAGTTTATCGCCAACAATTCCTGCTTAAATGTCATTCAAACGAGGAAAAAAACGGCCATTCCGAGCTTTCAATTCTTCCCCAGCGAAGCCGAATTGGAAAAAAAGTTTAATCCCATGCGCGGCAGCAAAAATTTTGGAACAATGCATGGGAAATTTGCTGGGAAAAATGTCGTTGTGCTGATCCTCGAGAGCTTCACTGCGCAAAATATCGGTTTCTTAGACCGGGAATATAAAAATCAGCCAGGCCGCACATTTACGCCATTTCTGGATGAGTTGCTAGCAAAAAGTTTGTGCTTCGACGGTTTTTCCAACGGACTTACGTCGATCGATGGCTTCACTTCGGTGGCAATGGGCATACCTCCACTACTCGGGGGACCGTTTGTGAAGGGGGCATTTACCTTTAATAAAATTGAATCCCTGCCCAAAATCGCTGGCAAAATGGGCTATGCCACATTGTTTCTCTATGGCGGAAAAAAGAATTCATGTAATTTTGATTCCGTTCGCGTGTACGCTGGCATCGAAAAATATATATTCAAACGCGATTTTTTTAGGCGATATCCGCACATGAAAGGAACGGAAGTGAGCAATGAGTGGGGTGTGGATGATGAAGAATGGCTGCAATTTGTAGCCGAGTGTTTGAGCGAGACACGGTCTCCATTTTGCGCGATTATTTTTACGCTGTCGTCGCACTATCCCTTTAAAATTCCGAAAAAACATGGGGGAAAATTTCCCGCGGGTGAGCACCCCTTGCAGGAAGTGACGGCTTACTCCGATTTTGCTCTCAGGCGATTTTTCGAATCGGCGCAGCGGACTGATTGGTACAAGGATACGATCTTCGTGCTGGTTGCCGACCACACCTCTTCCCCCACCGAGCGATACTATCAAAAAAGTTTGGGTGGCTATTCCATTCCACTCGCAATTTTTGATCCTAGCGGCACATTGAGCGGGAAAAGTGAATTGGTGGCCCAACAAATAGATATCATGCCGACAATTTTGGACCTGATCGGCTATGATGGGCAATTTTTTTCCTTTGGCTGCAGCTTGTTCGAGAAAGATGGGCCGCGTTTTGCGGTGAGCTATAAAAATGGGCTATATCAAATAATAACGGACAAATACGTGTTGCAATTTGATGGCAAAATCACCATTGGGTTTTACTTGCGCTCCGACTTTTTATTGGATCATAACTTAGTGCATTCTTTTGAATATGAAGAAGATAGGAAATGTACTGAATCGTTTTTAAAAGCATTTTTGCAGCAGTACAGCCATAGCCTACGCATGAATCGCATGACCTGCGAGTAACAATTGTTTGGCAAAATGGCACCGCTTTGCCATCATCGGGCCCATGAAATTTAGATATAAGGGTTTAAATTCGGGTGGATTGGTTGTGCGCGGTGAAATGGAAGCCGACTCTCGCAAGGGTGCGATGCAGACATTGGCGAACGGTGGCATAGCCGTTTTATTACTGCGTGAAGTATCTACCGATGCGCCATTTAAGTTAAATATTTTCAAACGCGACGACCGCGTGAAGTTTTCTGATATTGAAATGGGTCATTTTCTAAGAAAATTGGCCGATTTGTGCTGCGGTGGATTGCTCCTCGCCGATGCCCTCGAGTCGCTATGCAGCAACACATCCTCTGGCAAAGAGCGAACCCTAAGCGAGCGCATTTTGGCTCACTTAAGGGACGGGAATAGTTTTGCGCAGGCGCTTAAGAAATGCTGCAACTTTTTCGAGGATAGCACGTTAAGCATATTGGAGTTAGGTGATTTAACGGGCAAGCTTTCCCAGGCGCTGTGCAATGTGGTGAATCTGTTGCAGCGAAAAATTGAGACCAAAAAGCGCTTCATTGCGGCTTTAAGCTATCCATTTTTTATCTGCTGCGTGGCATTTGTCGTAATTTTACTTTTCCTATTTTATTTGATGCCGCGGATGGAGTCGATGCTGCGAGGTTTTGGTGGCCAATTGCCACCGTCAGCGCATATTTTGATGAATTTTTCGCGATTTTTGGCGCACTATTTCCCAATTTTGCTGCTACTAGCTGCGATTGCGGCCACGTTGGTTCGCTACTTCTATCGCTTTGATAAGTACCGGCTGATTTTTGATAGAATTCTCCTTCAATTACCCGTTTGGGGCCGCCTAAATGCGCTATTTACCCGTGCCCGCCTTTCCAATACGCTGGCGAGCTTAATGGCTGGGGGCGTGGCAACTTCAGAGGCGATCGGCATGGCGGTCGATTCGATTTCCAATGCTTTTTTCAAAAAAAATTACATCAAAGCGTGCGACGCTATCTTGGATGGGGCGACACTCGCTTCGGCCTTTAGGATGCACAAAATTTTTGACGGTTCCGCGGCGGATATTATCGCAGTCGGGGAAAAAACTGGAGGCATAGCCGCGCAACTCTTCTCCCTTGCGGCAATGTACGATGAGCAATTGAACAATTTTTTGAGAAAATTAATCGCCGCCATCTCTTCGGCAGCACTATTGTTTGCCTTTGCAATCGTCGCAATTTTGGCCCTGAGCCTTGTTTCAACCGTTTTAAATTTCAGCGCGAAGCTGGCGCATTAGCACCATGCCTAGGAATTTATATCTTTGCCGAGTTAGCCCGGGAAAACCCTATGAATTCTTTGGCTTTTTCGCCTCGGAAAAATTGGAATAATTTAGGATTTTTGCGGCTATGGCGGCGGGGTCCAGGCTGTAAGTTTCACGCAAAATCTCCTCGCTGGAGCCGTGCTCGATAAAATTATCCGGCCAACCGATGCGGACTAGCTTCACCGAGATGCTATTGTCACAGTAAAATTCCGCAACGCTGCTCCCGAATCCACCCGCTAAAACATTGTCTTCGAGGGTGGCAATTGTGCCATATTTTACGGCAATGTCGCGCAGCATTTGCTCATCCAATGGCTTAATGAAGCGCGCATTGACGATTCCACACCGCCCGCCCAGCTTCCCGTCAACTTGGTGGGCAATGTCGATGAAATGCCCCAGCGCAATTAGGCATGTGCCTTCCCCATGCTTGATGATTTCCGAGCGGCCAAACGCGACTTCCGAGCCGAGTACCTGGGTATCGTAGGTGTATGTGCTATTATATCTGATAAAAACAGGGGCGGTGTACCCTAGCGCCGCACGCAACATGGCGCACAGCTCCCCTGAATTTTTTGGCTGCATGATCACTGCGTTTGGTAAGCAGCGAAGGTAGCTGATGTCAAACAAGCCGTGGTGCGTCGGACCATCGTTGGCTGCTAAACCAGCCCGATCCAGGCAGAATATGGCATGGAGATTTTGCAGGCAGATATCATGGGCGATTTGGTCGAAGGCGCGCTGCATAAAAGTGGAATATATTGCGCAAATCGGCACCATGCCACCCTTCGCCAGGCCGGCGCACATTGTAACGGCGTGTTCCTCCGCGATGCCGACGTCAACGCATTGCTCGGGCAAGGTGTCTCCCAGATGAGACAGTCCCGTGCCGCTGGCCATGGCGGCGGTGATGCCGATGATTTTTTTATTGGCTCGGGCGAGCTCGACGACCGTCTGCCCCAGAGCATCTTTCATGGATGTCCCCTGCTTTGCGACGGTGGGACCGACCCTGTGGAAAGATTTTGGATTTGCGGTAGCTTGGGGATTTCCCTTGCCCTTTGTCGTTTTGACGTGGAGCAAGATTGGGGAATCCGCGTTCCGGCAGAGCCTCAAATATTCCTCCAATTGCGCCAAATTATGGCCGTCCACCGGCCCGATGTAGCGCATACCATAGTGCTCAAAAAGCGATGATGGCAGGAGCAAATCTTTCAGCGCGAGCTTTAGTTTGCGGCAGATTCGCCAAAGCTTCAGTCCCACCTTATTTCTAGTCAACACCTTGCCAATGCCTCGCATGGTGCGCTTATATAGCTGACTTAGGATGATTTTATTGAGGTAGGTAGCCATGGCGCCGATGTTGCGGTCGATGGAATAATCGTTATCGTTGAGGATAACAAGCAACTGGCGGACATCGGCGGCGATGCTATTTAGAGCCTCCATGGTCGGGCCACAGGCCAGTGCACCGTCACCGAGGATGACAACGATTTTGTGCCGCTGATTGAGGTGGTTGCGTGCCTTGCACAGGCCCAGTGCGGTGGACAGTGCGGTGCCGGCATGGCCCACGCAAAGCATGTCATGCTCGCTTTCATTGGGGTTGTAAAAACCCGAATATCCGCCCGTCTGGCGGATGTTGAAGAACCGTTCATCGTTGCGTCCCGTCAGTAGCTTGTGGACGTAGGACTGGTGGGAAACGTCGAATAGGATTTTATCCCGCGGCGAGTCGAAGATCCGGTGGACGGCCATGGTTAATTCGACCACTCCGAGGTTGGAGGCCAAATGCCCGCCATTCTTGTAACTCACTTCGATGAGTATGCGGCGAATATCTTCCGCAAGTGCGGTGAGCTCGCCCTGGGTCAATGGGCGCAAGTCATTGGGATTGTGTATGTTATCGAGGGGAGATTCCATGGAGTCATTCGGCGATCGGCCTCTGTGGGGAGGTCCCATCTTTGGTCGCTTTTGCGCATTCCGGATGCAGAATTTCGAACCAATCCCTCACTATGCGCAGGCATTCGCGCAGCTGGATATCGAAGTCGGGGAGGAGTTCATTTTGTTTAATATCATAAACTTCCCTATTGTCATCGCCCCCGTCGCCTTCCAGCCTAATTTTTTCAAATTTATAGTCATCTTGGGCAATCAATTCTTCCAACTCCGCCTTAATTTTGCGTTTAAACTGCAGGTCAGCCAGTGATTTTTGCCGGCGCTTTTCTAAATTCAGGGAAATTTCTTTCTGGCTGATATTTTCCCTAAAATTTGTGATGCGCTCGCTAAGAATTTGAAATTCTTTCAGCCCGTTTTGGCGCACCTTGGCATGCTTTTTTAAAGTTTTGATGATTTTTGGGTCCACGAAATAATTCAATTTTTTCGCCGTCTCCTCATAGGCGAAATTTGCGGCCGGCACGGAATCGCAACTTAGGGCGTGGGGCAGGTCAGATTCCCGCACGGGCAAATAGGCGTCGAAGCTGGGGATTTTAATGTCGGCCGGCACGCCGTTTAGCTGGGTGGAATGGCCCGTTGGCAGGTACCACTTCTGCACGGTTACGCGGGCGGCTCCCAGGGCATTGTCGTGCAGGGAGCTGAAAAATTTATTCATTGGGAGGATTATTTGGACGCTACCTTTGCCGTGCGTTGTCGGGTCGCCGACGATTACGGCACGCCTGTGGTCGCGCAGTGCACCGACAAAAATTTCCGATGCGGAGGCGCTGTGAGCCGATGTCAGCGCGATTAGCGGCCCGGTCCACTCGATTGATTCATCTTCGTCGCATAAATTTTCGATTTTCCCAGAGGAATCCCGCACTTGCACAATGGGCCCGGTTTTTATGAATAGCCCCGATGTGCCCACGGCCTGCTCCAAGAAGCCGCCGGAATTTCGACGCAGGTCGACTATCAGCCCCACGATATTGTGCTCTTTGAACTTATTTATTAGGTAGCGCATATCGGAGGTGGTGTCCGCATCGCGCCTATCACTGTTCGGATCGTTGCCATAGAAAGCCGGCAAATCTATGACGCCGATGTTGATTTTTTTCCCGTTTAAATCGAGTTCGAACAACTTTCCGCTGGCACGCGTTTCCATGAGGTGTATTTCGTCGCGCATTAGCTGCACGATCTTATAATCACCTGGGCCGGCGTCAACTGGCTGAATTTTCAGGCGTACGATGGTGCCCTTTTCGCCGCGCATTAGCCGCACGGATTTATATAGTCGCATGCCGACTATGTCGACAAATTCCCCATCTACACCCTGTGCCACCGCTAAAATTTTATCGCCGACTTTGAATTGTTTCGATAAACTAGCGGGCCCGCCGGGGTGCAGCTCTTTTATTATGCATGTTCCATTGTCGTCGATTAGAACCGCTCCGATGCCTACCAGCGAATTTAGCAGCATCACGTTGAAGTCGTCGAGCGATGTTTTCGATAGGAAGCTGGAGTGGGGGTCGTACATGTGCGACAGACTGTTTAGAAAGATTTCCTCGATTAGCCAGGAGTCGAAATCTTTCAAGGCGGTGCGGAGGTTTTTATATCTTTTGGCGACTATTTCCCGCGCTTTCGCCAGTGCTTCGATGGGTGCCGGGGGTTTTTCCTTCCCCTCTTCAGTGGGTAGTTCAGTGGACAATTTACCTTCGCTATCCATTATTTCGTTGAGCAGTTCGTATTTTAGCCGCTTCTCCCAGAGCATGTCCGCTTCGAGCGAGTTCACCGGCCACTTCGCATCTTTGCGGTCGGGGGTATAGCATTCTTCCGCCGAAAAATCCCAGTCTTGCTGCAATCTTTTTTCCACCCAATCCAGGCGAGCATACGCATCGCGGCGATATTGGTCGAAGATTGTGAATGCCGGCATCAGACTTCCGCCGCTGATAAAAATATCCAAAGTTGCCGAAAATCGCTTTGTGAAATCATCCACTTCTTTTTGGGTGAATATCATGCGATTGATATCGAGCTCGCCCATGTAATCCCTAAGTATGGTGCTGTGGTCCAGTAGGGAGATATCCTTGCGATTGTAGTGTAGTTCCTCCATGCACCGCATCATGTAGATTGTTTCTGCACGCATTTCGCGGGTGGGCATTATCATCGGCTCGCTATCGGGAGCGATACTCACGTCATCCGGGGCAACATTAGCGCGGGCAATATTGCAAAATACACACGCAAGGACCAAAATTAACTTCCACTTATTCATCACCTATTTCCTTTTGTTCTATGAAACATGAGCTGGGGAAAGTTGCAATCAAATTAAGCAAATCTTCGCACCTGTATACCTCGTTTTTTGCCCGCGACTTAAAATCAGGCTCCGATCATAAATTTTTGCGGAAATTTCGTAGAAATACTTGACAAAGATAAGGAAATTTCATGATTTATCTACTATGAGTGCTTCGGATATTGGAGGAACAGACCCTGTGGCGGTGGCAGCCGCTGCTGAAGCAAATGATGCACAGAACAATGACAGGCGCATTAGTGTTGCCGTGGGTGGCAATGTGCAAATTTTCCAAGGTGAAGTTCGAATACCTAATGCGGGGAGAGACGGTGAAAATTTACCCAGCGTTAAGCTATGGGAATTGGCTCACTTTATGTCGGCGATGGCAGGTGTTTGCTGTGCCCGCACAACTTGCGCTCCCATTCTGGCTGGCATATCAATGGTTATAGGCGGTAAGTTCGCATGCATGCCCAATCGGCATTTGCCCATTGGCGTCAAGTTTATAGGCTTGGGGATGTCATTTTTATCTGGTATGACTGGCTGGATCAATTGGCATGAATTCATCGTGGCCTATTTCGCAGCCCGGGTCGTTTGCAGCTTCATGGAGTATACCTGTTGGACTATGGGTAGACTATTGGGCCATGAGTAGGCGGTAAAGTTCGTGTGGTGCGGCCGCATTTTAGCTTTGGGCGATGCTAATGGGGTGATACTAAGTGATTCCATCGCGGCACTATTTTTTGGCACCACAGGAGATACCTCTATTAGAGGAGTCGTGAATCTCTTTGATTGAATATTTTTTTAAGCAAGCAAGAATTTTCATTCCCTTGCTGCTCTTAGTTGAAAATTTACACCAAAATATTTAACTTGAAAATTTTTCAATGGCGGCATACTAAAGCTTCATTGCCTGGTGGTGTAATGGTAGCACAACGGATTCTGGCTCCGTTTGTTTAGGTTCGATCCCTAACCGGGCAGCCAAGCTTCCAATTCGCTCAAACACAGGGCTTGCCAAGGAATCGGGAGAAGCGGAAATTAAACACTAGAAAAGCTTCATTGCCTCATTTTTGCCAAAAGATGCATGGAAAAATTTAATGGATTGACCGGTCATAAATTTCTCTTACACCTTAAAGATGTGTGAGTGTAGACTTAATTTTAGAGGCAAAAATTTTACATTTTTTGCTGTAAACATTTTTCTTTGGTAAATTTTTGGTAAAAAAATGCTAGTCTAGGGCCAAGTGAAAACATCGCTCAAGTGAGGATTCCAGCTTACCTTTAGCGGCAAAAAATAGAACAACACTTTAGCATCTTGATACTTTAACACTTCAATCAACAAGGAGTTATAACATGAATGAAGAAAATGTAAGCAAGGATGTAAATGGCGCACAATCGGAGGAACAGTCTCCCTATTGCTGGAAGGATGGGCAAGTGATGCCGCTAACTGCGGAGGAGAAAGCAGAGCACATGCGGCGGGAGGCGGACTGGCAAGCGCAGGCGCCCGCTAGGAAGGCCCAGGAGGTGCGCGCTGAACGCAATAAGTTGCTAAGGATGAGCGACTTGACGCTGCTCCATGCCGTGAAAAATAGCGCTGACTTAGCCGCTGTCAAGGCCTATCGCCAGGCATTGCGGGATGTCCCCA
>JAISBD010000001.1 GCA_031266345.1 Puniceicoccales bacterium
ACCTGAGAAACAGGAAAGAGGGAGAGATGCCATTGACTGATAACTTTGCGGAGAAGGAGATGGAGAAAGAGATGGGATTGCCAAATCGTGGAGAAGGAGCGTGAAAGAAAGTTTCGAAAGTCACTGGAAAGTGGAAAAGTTTATTATTTCCCAGTTTTCTCCCCGCTATTCTTCTTTGCTTTAGTTTTTTTCCGCGAATTAATTTTAGTAAGCTTGAATTTAACCTGAGAAACAGGAAAGGGGGGAGAGATGCCATTGACTGATAACTTTGCGGAGAAGGAGATGGAGAAAGAAACGGGATTGCCAGATCGTGGAGAAGGAGTGTGAAAGAAAGTTTTGAAAGTCACTGGAAAGTGGAAAAGTTTATTATTTCCCAGTTTTCTCCCCGCTATTCTTCTTTGCTTTAATTTTTTCCCGTGAATTAATTTTTTTGAGCCAAAAGTGAACTGAAATTTTCACGCTGCTCATTTTTTCACTTCCTCCGATCTCCTGGGAGTTCTGTGCTTTGGCGGAGAAAGAGGGATTCGAACCCTCGAGCCCCCTTTGAGAGGCCACCTTCTTAGCAGGAAGGCGCTTTAGACCACTCAGCCATTTCTCCAAGAATGATAAAATGTGTACCCAAAAACATGCCCAAAGCAAGACATAATCCAAAGTGAATGGAAAATTTTTAGCGCGAAACTCAAAGTATGGCGAAAAAAAAGAAGGTGTGGATAGGCCTGTCCAGTGCATGGCAATGGGGGGTACTAATCTTTCAATTTGCCATTTAACTTGCTAAATCGTATGGCTTTATTTGTGGAATGTTTCCCCGGTGAAGCGATTGAAATTTTCTGTTGCCCTTTGGAGAGGTTTATTTTTCCCACCTCCTAAGAAGGCATCGCCCATTGTACCTCGCCCCATTAGTATTTCCCTGCGCCAATTTGCGCTATAAACCCCATCTCCCAGTAAATATTTAACTTGGGGCGAATTTTCCAATATTTGGTAAGTGCCTTTGCCAGCTTTTTCATGGGCTTTAGTCCCGGAACCTTCTAAATTTATTCCACTGAAATTAATAAATTTGGCGATTTTTTTGGCATCTTCCATTGCCATATCGTTAATTTTCTTCCCTATTTCGCTTACACCTTGCTCAAGGTCCGAGCTGCTCACGGAAAACTCTTTCATGCATTGCTCCTTGGATGGGGCAGCCAATTGTACACATGAACGCTGATCCATGGAAGTTGAATTGATTTTGGCACAAATACTTATGTCTGCAAAACCTTTATATGTTGATTTTGAAGCAGTTATGGCATGCTCTCGTCCGTTGATCACTATCGTTGCTGTTTGGGGTCCACTGCTCTCTTCAGCACGACTCAACAAATCTCTAACTATGCTCGCGTTATCCGTAATGTTAAAATTTTACTTTTTATTTAAATCTTCGCAAGAAAAATTAATTGCCATGCGCATGCTGTGAAACAAAATTATTCGGCCCTAAACCCTCACCTGTGAAAGATCTAAAATAAGACGCAGTGCAATAATTATAAATTGACTGCGGCACTATTTTGTTTATCCCTTAGGCACGGTCTTATGGTGTATAGGCGTGTTATCCTGAAATTCAGCGGCGAGATTTTGCGGGCAAATGGCGGAGGGGAGGCCATTGACCATGCCGTTGTTGGCAAATTATGCGATGTTTTAAAAGAGCTGCAGGGGGATGGGTTGCAACTTGGAGTGGTGCTTGGCGGCGGGAATATTTTCAGGGGATTGCCGGCTAGTAAGGCGGCTAAATGTGACCGCACGCGCGGGGATTACATGGGCATGCTAGCCACAGCCATAAATTGTTTGGCCGTGCAGGATGGACTCGAAAAATTAAACGCAGCGGCACGGGTTTATTCCGCCATCCCCATGGTGGATGTCTGCGACACATTTTTTGTTAGGGATGCGCTGCGGGATATGGGCGAAGGCAAGATTTTGCTCCTCGCCGGCGGCACGGGTAGGGCGTTTTTCTCCACGGATAGTGCGGCGGCCCTGCGTGCAAGTGAGCTTAAAGCTGACATTGTCGTCAAAGCAACGAAGGTCGATGGGGTGTACGACAAAGATCCAAAAATATTTGCCAATGCGGAAAAATTTGAAAAAATTTCCTTCGCCGATGCTTTGAAAAATCGATTGAACGTGATGGATTCCACGGCATTTTCGCTGTGCATGGACAACAATATACCGATTTTAATTCTGGACGCCGCCAGCGATATTAATAATGTTAGGCGTGCGTTGCGGGGGGAGAAACTCGGAACTTTTATTAGCAACTCCTAATTTTAAGGAACTTTTATGGATATTGATGCTGTGATAAAAAATACAAAAACTGCCATGGTAAAGGCGGTCGAACATGCGCAAAATGAATTTAATTCGCTGCATAGCGGCAAAGCCTCCGCCAGCATGGTGGATTGCGTCGTTGCCGAAATTTATAGCTCCCAGATGCGCATAAAAGACATCGCAGCGGTGACAACTCCCGATCCGCACACTATCCGCATTCAACCGTGGGATAGGGAAAGTTTGAAGCCCATTGAGAAAGCTATTGCGGCGGCTAATATCGGCTTGAATCCCGTCGTTGATGGCATGGTCATACGCTGCAGCGTACCGGAGATGAGTAGGGAGCGGCGCCAGGAGCTGTCCAAGGTCGCGAATACCATGGCGGAGGAAGGTAGGGTTAGCGTACGGGGCATCCGGCGGGACACCCTCGATTCGTTTAAGAAAGCGCAAAAAGCCGGTGAGATTTCCGAGGATGATTTGAAGCGCCTGGAAAAGGACGTGCAGAAGTTGACGGACAATTTCATCGCCGAAATAGATGGGGCGTTGGAGAAAAAAATCACCGAATTGATGAAGGTGTGAGATGGATATCAGGGATTTTTTATCCGACTATGTGGCCTTTGAGAGCGTCTCCTGCGACCGCTCGAAAGTTGCTGCCATGCAAGCAACGCGGGATTTTTTACTGGATTTTTTAGCGAATTTAAACTTCCATACGAAGAAGGTGGAGACCGATTTGCACGGCATAGTTCTGGCTAAAAATGATCAGAAGAAGGGTCGAAAGACTGTCCTTTTATACGGACACTACGATGTGCAACCGGCAGGCGAAGGTTGGTCCACTCCCCCATTCGCTTTAACCGAGAAAAATGGCCGCCTATACGGGCGCGGTGCCGCCGATGATAAGGGGGGAAGTTCCGCTATCCTCGCCGCGCTGCACGACATCTTCACAGAAAACAAGGATTTTCCCCTTAACGTCACCGTGATTTTAGAGGGGGAGGAAGAGGTTGGTAGCCCAAGTATGCCAATGTTTTTACAAAAATACCGCGACGAACTGCAGGCCGACATTGCCGTTGTCGCTGATACGTGGAGCGTGGACGACGAAAATATCGTGATAACTACAGGACTAAGGGGAATCATTTCCCTGGAATTGAAGCTAAAGTCGGCCGAAGGGGATGTCCATTCCGGCTACGGCGGCTCAATCATCAATCCAATAGGGGAGCTTGCCAAACTTTGTGCAAGTTTCCACGATGGGCAAGGCAGGGTCAATGTGCCGGGATTTTACGACGGTGTCGCAGTACCATCCGACTTCGAACTTGCGCAAATAGAAAAATTACCCTTCACCGATAGTGAATTCCTGAAATCCATCGGCGCGAAGAAGCTATCATCCGACAAGGATGCGCGCTCGGCCATCGAGAATATGAGGTTCTCCCCGACCTTGGAATTTAACGGCATATGCGGCGGCTACAGCGGCGATGGCGTTAAAACCATAATCCCCAATGAGGCTTCAGTGAAAATCACTTGCCGACTCGTGGCAAACCAGGATTGCGAGAAAATAAAAAGTTGCATCCGGGAGGCGATTTTAACGAGGGTGGACACGAATCTGGAAGTCAGCTTAAATTTTGGAGCATGCTCAAATGCCTATAATTTGCCCCTCAGCGGGATTAGTGGCGATGAAGCTTCCATTCTTGGCCAAAGTCTCAGGGTCGCCGACCGGGAAATCGAAAGTGTTTTTGGGCACAAGCCCCTCTACCTGCGAGATGGGGGCAGCATCCCCCTAATCCGCATGATAAAAGATATCCTCGGCATGGATTCCATCCTCGTGGGGCTCTCTTCGGCGGAGGATCGCGTCCATGGGGTCGATGAGAGCATCTCCATAAAAATGCTGGAGCGCGGTCGGGAATTTTTTAAGCGCTTTCTAACCAAGCTCGCCCAATGAAATTGAGCATGAACCTGCTCAAATGGTGCCAAAAGAGTAGTGGCAGGATAAAAATTTTCCAAAGCATAGCGCTGGCAGTGTTTATCTACCTCTTTTGCGGGCTATTTTTCCGCCAAATCTTGCAACATTCCTATTTTCAACAAAAGTCGCGGCAGCAAAGTGCCCGCAGAATTATTTTCCCAGCCGCCCGGGGAAATATTTACGACCGCAATGGCAATATTTTAGTGGAAAATAGGCCCCTTTTTTCGCTGAACTTATATTTGGATGAATTATCCGAAAAATTTCACAGAGAATTTGCCAAGCGAATCAAGGAATATGCCAAGTCCGGGCAGAAGTTTAACCGCACCCAAGTGCACACGGAAGCCCGCGAGTTTGTTGTGAACGAATTAATGGGTGCCGCCAATGATATCCTGGGGAAAGAGATCCATGTCCCTGGGCAAAAGATAGATAGGCACATAAATCAGTGCGCCATGCTGCCAATGACAATTTTGGACGACCTCTCCGCTGAGGAGTGCGAGAAATTAACCGATGTTTTGCCCGTGAGTTCGCCCCTGCAAATTGGCGTGAGCTTGACAAGGCATCATCCCAACGGTGCGCTGGCCTGCCACGTTTTGGGCTACACGGTTTTGGCACAAAATCAGCACCTCAGGCGGGAAAATGGTGACAATGTGCGCACATTTGCCGTTCGGGAGCAAGTTGGGAAGAGTGGTGTCGAGAAGTGTGCTGACCATGTTTTGGCTGGTGAAGTCGGCTATGAGACGTGGATAGTCGACCATTCGGGGAACAAAAGCATCCTGGATGAGAAGGCCAATCCGCGGGATGGCCAGTCCGTTTATTTGTCCATTGACAAGGACTTGCAAAAAGCCGCCGAGGAGGCATTGCGGCCATATGCGGGCTCAATCATTGTGATGGACGTCAATTCCGGAGAAATCCTAGCCCTGGCCAATTCACCTTCCTACGATCCGAACCTCCTCTATCCTTCAATTTCGAAAGCAACATTCAATCAAATCAGTGAAAAATTCGGCTGGCTCAACCAAGCTATGCAAGGATTATTCCCCATGGGCTCGATATTCAAGCTCATAAGTGCGATAGCGTTTGTGAAATCAGAAAAAATTGACATCCATGAAAAATGGTCGTGCACAGGGGTTTATCAATTTAATAATAAGCGACTTAGATGCAACAATCACCCCCGCGGTGAATGCGTTGATTTGGGATTGGCGCTTGGGAAAAGTTGCAACACATACATGTTCGACAGGGCGTTTAAAGTCGGCCATGAGCCCATTGCCCGCGAGGCAAAAAATTTTGGCCTGGACTCAAAAACCGAAATCGAGCTTCCCTACGAAACCGAGGGGATGACCATTCCGGATGCGGCTTGGAAGCGGGAGCATAATTTGGGTAACTGGCTCCCCGGTGACACTTTCAATTTGGCCATTGGCCAGGGATATGTGCTCACCACCCCTTTAAATGTGTGCTGCTTCACGGCTGCGCTGGCAAAGAATCGATACGGAATAAAGCCGACAATCTTCAAGACTGAAGAAAAAGCAGTCCATGGCGGCGAGCCCTGCCTATGCGATGAGGAGCATAAATTTTTCGTCGATGCGCTGGTTAGTTGCGTAGAGAACTACACCGGCCGCAAGGCAAAAATTGATGGGCTAGCCATTGCTGGGAAGACTGGCACATCCCAATTTAGGGAATCTGGCAAGAAGCGCAATTTGGCATGGTTCATATGCTTTGCTCCGGCCTATGATCCTAAAATTGCGCTAACCGTGCTAGTGCGCGAACAGGCAGAGGGCTTGAACTATTACGGTGGGAGTCACGCCGCTCCCATAGCAAGAAAAATTTTACTTAACTATTTTAAATTAAATTAGTAAGCTGCTTCAATTCCATTTCTGGCCCTCCACTCTTTTCCTTCTTTGTCAATCCTTTTTAGGGATCCCGTTCCATGCCGTTTTTCCCGCGAAAAAATTTCAGCATATCTCCGAAGAGGTCTTCATTTTTGCCAATTGAGGGGATGGTGGCTTGTTTTTCATCCGTTGAAAAGGATATTCCTTCCAGGCCTCGGGCGATTGCTACGGGACACGCTTCTCCCGCCTCTCCCATGACTAGAGGCGCAACCCCCGCCAATGCATCGGCAATATTTATTTTAGATATTTTCAGGGGCCTACCGAACAAATCGCTTTGACCGATGAGGTTTAAAGCGGGAATAAATCCAAAGCTGCCCTGAGAGATCCCAACCGTTCCAGCGCGCATCGGCAGCACGCAGCTATCCGTAGAAATTACGCCGAGGGTAGCCAAGTTAAATTTATTTGTGATAAAACTATGAATCTCTCTGAGCAAAGTTTTTACATCCCGTGGCCAAAGAACGTAGTATCCATTGCCATTACTTTCGTCTATACCGCTGTTTGGGATCAGCGCGCTGTCCTTGATGGTGACGCATGGATCCGTGATTTTTTCGGGCGCATAATCTGCTTCTTCCCCTATGAGCTCCAGCTTGTCGACATCGCTTTTTTTCACGCACCTGCCCCCATGGATGGCCAGGACTTTTGCTGCAATCAAAATAATGTCGCCATCGAAAATTTTTGGTAAAAATTCATCCAAAATTGCCAAGAAATCATCCTTTGGCGGCGTAAGTATGCGCGTTTTAACTTTCAAAAATTCCAGGCTCACTGGTTTTAAAAAATAGGCATAAATTTTTTGCGGTAAAGTGGATTTTATTAAAAAAAGCTTTACTAATGGGTGCAAATTTAGATGGTAAAACTTGGTAAGTAAATTTTAGTTAAAGTTATGGGAAGTTTGAAAAAGAAGCGCCACTTAAAAATGAACAAACACAAGAGGAGTAAGCGTCTGAAAATGAACAGACATAAGAAACGCCTCTGGGGTAACTAGGCCTTCGATTTCCCTTTCCTTTTTCCAATTTTTTTGGAGCAATTTGCTCCACGGTTTGTTCCTCGGGGAGTGAGTATTTGCATTCTGTGCAGCTATGTGAATGGAATATTAAAAAAAGTCTTGATTTTTCCGATACAATGTGCACAATATGATACTACTATGAATAGAATTTCTCCAAAAAATTCGGATTCGGACTTACCTAGGATCCCAGCAACTCCCTCAGGCGCGGGTGATAATTTTCCGCCAATGTCCATCGCGGAAGGTGATTCATTCCCTAATTTACCGACTACTACCCAATCAGAAGGAGAGCCTAGTCCGAAAAATGTAGGACTGGGGCAACGGGAGCCGGAAGTAGCCGCCGCACCCGATTCCAGAAGTGCCGCGCCAACCACCGATGCCAATTCCATTGCAACGCAAGTGAGAAAAAATAGGGAAAAAATAGGATTTTTTTCAACTTTAGCCCACTGCGTCACAAAACTTAAATGGTGGGGGGAAGCCAAACTTGAACTCGCAGCACAAAAATATTTATCTAGCAGCCCCGGAGGGATAGATGAGGTATCGACGTGCTTGGCCCAAAATATACACAGCACAGATCCGAAAATTTTCAAAGCTTGTGCCAACGCCGTAAAAAATATTGGTGGGGAAAGCACTGTGGCTCGCTTTGCTGCCCGGGTGGACGAAAAAGTTCAAGAAGAATTGAAAGACCTCACCATTGCCCGCAGTGAAAATGTATCTTTGCAAAATTTTGTTGTAAATGCGGATTGCGCGCTGCGTTTGGTGAAACATGAACCTAGCAGAGAGTCTTCCCCCATAAGAACCTTAAGAACCTTATCCAAATTTGCGCAAAAATTCCCCCAAAGAGCTATAACGCCGGCGGATATCACACTTGCTACACGCCGTCCAGACCTGACTGAAAGATTTATTAGCAGTGGTAAAATTGACTTATTCCATGCTTCTTTTTCTGAAAAGGCAGACCACCAGGGGCTTGCTTTGGAATGCTCTCAAAGTAGTTATAATCACGGTATGCTTTGCTCCCTAGTAAATGAAGAATTATTTTCAGATATAAATGACGTGGCGATGGGTGCGATAGAAAAGTTGCAAGGAGAGTACAATGGGCATTACTTCATAAAAGATGGCATAGGTAGGTGTTCGATACCAAATATGCATTTGCCGAATGGAGTTGAGGTAATTGGCAATGGAGATGGAGGAGATAGGTATTGCCAAGAAACAGGGGCAGGGGAATATGATGGAGCAAATTATACGAGGTACCTTCTGGGGAAGTTTAAAGAAGCATATGGCGAAAAGGCTTTGGCTGCTTTTTACGTATATTTACAAAATTTTACGGGATCAGGAAATTTGGTTTCATGCATCGCCCTCGCGCCATTAAGATTCGGCAGAGACAACTTAGTACCTTTTTTTGGGAACTTGATGAATCAAGCCGCGCGCAGTGTGACTATGCGCATGGATGAAAATTTTAACGCGACCTACGATATAGTTTACGATATGTCCACGTCGGAATGCAGCGATTACATAAATTCACACGCAGCAGGTTTTGAAATGCCACCTGAATATAGCAAAAATAGTACCATTGTGGCGGTGGCGAGTTCTACTATTCCGGCAGCATATGATCCCAATGGGGCTAATGTGTATGAACAGCATAAACAGTATAAACAGCATGAGGACAACGGCCGACAGGAAACTTATCTGAGTTTTATAGCCAGTTTCTAGGGGCAGGCATAGATTAGGAGTAGGGAAGGTAAGGAAACGGGTAATTTGGAGTTTGAGGGTGAAATTTTTTGCCGTTTTGCCAAGAATCTCCTCTTCCTTTTGCGATTCTCCCCGACGTGGACTCACTCTTTCGATGGTTGTGAGAGTTTTTTTTGATTTTACGCCCGCCAATAAGTTTCTTGGGTGAAGAAAGATTTCTCAGTTCTCCACCACTTTTCTTTTAGGCCGCTTTTTCACGCTTCGGTAAATAGGGATCTGCATCCCAATCTGAGTCTTCCTCTTCCACTTCTGCGGGCGATTTTTCCGATGGAGACGTTCTCCTAGCTGGCATCCTCATTGTTTCATTTATGTCAGCTTCACTGTCATTTCTTGTCCCGAGAGGGTGAACCCTGGTAGTATTTTCCATTACTTTCGATGAATGGGGATCTGCATCCCAATCCGAGTCTTCCTCTTCCACTTCTGCGGGCGATTTTTCCGATGGAGACGTTCTCCTAGCTGGCATCCTCATTGTTTCATTTATGTCAGCTTCACTGTCATTTTTTGCCCCGAGAGGGTGAGCCCTGGTAGTATTTTCCATTACTTTCGATGAATGGGGATCTGCATCCAAATCCGAGTCTTCCTCTTCCACTTCTGCAGGCGATTTTTCCGATGGAGACGTTCTCCTAGCTGGCACCCTCATTGTTTCATTTATGTCAGCTTCACTGTCATTTCTTGTCCCGAGAGGGTGAACCCTGGTGCTAGTGTACTTGCTTTCCGGTGAATAGGGATCTGCATCCCAATCCGAGTCTTCCTCTTCCACTTTTGCGGGCGATTTTTCCGATGGAGACGTTCTCCTAGCTGGCATCCTCATTGTTTCATTTATGTCAGCTTCACTGTCATTTCTTGTCCCGAGAGGGTGAACCCTGGTGCTAATGTACTTGCTTTCCGGTGAATAGGAATCTGCATCCCAATTCGAGTCTTCCTCTTCCACTCCTTCTTCCACTCCTGCAATCGGCTTTCCCGATGTGAGTACCCGTCTGGTTTGCAGTGCTACAACTTTACTTGTACCAGTTTCACTGCCATTTTTTGCTCTGAGACGGGGAACCCTGGGAGTATTTTCCATCACTTTCGATGAATGGGGATCTGCATCCGAGTACTCCCTTTTAAGGAGCTTATCCAGATCTACTTCTTCCATGAAATGACCATCCCCATCAAGGAGGAGTGCAGCTTTCGCTTCCGCAATTGATTTTCCCGCTGAGAACATTCTCCTAGCTTGCATTCTTATTGTTTCATTTACACCAATTTCACTGTCATTTTTTGCTCTGAGACGGGAAACCCTGGTAGTACTCTCCATCACTTTCGATGAATGGGGATCTGCATCCGAGTACTCCCTTTTAAGGAGCTTATCCAGATCTACTTCTTCCATGAAATGACCATCCCCATTAAGGAGGAGTGCAGCTTTCGCTTCCGCAATTGATTTTCCCGCTGAGAACATTCTTCTAGCTTGCATTCTTATTGTTTCATTTACACTAGTTTCACTGTCATATTTTACCCCGGGGTCACCGCTAACCCTGGTGATGTACTTGCTTTCCTCTTCCACTCCTGCAATCGGCTTTCCCGATGCGACTTTTTCCCGCATATTTTCGTCAAAATCTCGCAAAGTAATGGCTGCGGTGGAAATTTCGCTACCTATTTGGCTTAAATGCTGCAGGGAATTAAAGTGGCCTGGCTCCTTTATTAAACACACCGTATCTTGATCCTTCATAAGAGCGGCCAAAATATCACCCACGGTGGCCTTTTCCAAGTCCAGGTTATAGGTTCCCGCTATTGCCTCGTATGCTTCTTTTAGTTTTTTCAGATATTTGGGTGTTTTAATACCCGCCACCGGGCTAAAAGCCTGCACGTATTCTTCTATTTTTTTACCGAAATCGGTCTCAATGTCGATGGAAGGAAAATCCCGTCCGTTTGGCACACTTATCTGCACGCTATGCAACACTCCCTTGGAGTTTTCCCGGGCAAATATCACGAAACTTCGCTTATGTTTGTTGGCGAACCACTGAACCACCTCCGTATCAAACAGGAAATGCTCAGCAGCATTCTCCATATGGTTAACTTGCTCCCGGCATCTATTGTACCTCTCTTTCCAAGCTTCATTGCGTTTGTTTTCTGGTATTTCTTCTAAATTTTTCAGCTCACTTTCGTAAAATTCACTCACTTCGACTCGCAAAATGTCCGCTTTGGACTGTGCTTGTTCAATGCTTGCACCTAGGGGAGATAATTTATACCCTTTCAGCTCGGAATCCACTTGGGACAGTGTGGAAAAAAAACCACAATTCATACCATTGCTGGATATTATCACCTCTTTTCTGCTATTTGCTTTCCAGAAGGCGCGAACACTGGCGTTAACACTCTCAATTCTTTTCGGTGAATAGGAGTCTATATCCGAGTACTCCCCTTTAAGGAGCTTATCCAGCTCTACTTCTTCCATGAAACAACCACTCCCATCAAGGAGGAGTGCAGCTTTCGCTTCCGCAATCGATTTTCCCGATGAGAACATTCTCCTAGCTTGCATTTCAATTCTGCCAATTTTACTGCCACTTTTTGCCCCGGGGTCGCCGCTAACCCTGGTGCTAGGTACACCCCAACCCAAGTCTTCCTCTTCCACTCCTGCAATCGGCTTTCCCGCTGTGAGTACCCGTCTGGTTTGCAGTGCTACAGCTTTACTTATATCAGTTTCACTGCCATTTTTTGCTCTGAGACGGGGAACCCTGGGAGTAGGGCTGGCTTCTACTTTTGCAGGCATCTCTTCCGGTGAATAGGAATCTGCATCCCAATCCGAGTCTTCCTCTTTCACTCCTGCAATCGGCTTTCCCAATGGAGACACTCTCCTAGCCTGCATTTTCGTTGCTTTACTTATACCAGTTTCACTGCCATTTTTTGCTCTGAGACGGGGAACCCTGGGAGTATTCTCCATCACTTTCGGTGAATAGAAACCTGCATCCCAATCCGGGTCTTCCTCTTCCATTGAATGACCATCCCCAGCGGGAGGTGCTTTGGTGCTTACTTTGGGGCTGGCTTCTACTTTTGCAGGCATCTTTTCCGGTGGAGACATTTTATCGGTACTTAAATCTGGTCTTTTAACACCGGCTGCTTTTTCAGGGCTCTTAGCGGCGTTTAGGCCAATCTTGCTTTCAATAAAGTTTTTCCGTTCCTCGTCCAATAATGAAAACTTCTCTGCGAAAGCTTGGCTGCTTTGCACGGCAATTTTACTAAGGTTTCTTTCCATGGCGAGTGTTATGAGTTCAAACCAATTATCAGCTTTCATTATGGCAGCAACAATGCCATGCTGTAAACTGCCGCTAGTTAACCCATTTTCAGCCAAAAATAAAGCGTAAAGATCTTTTGACTTTCCGTAGGATATGAGGGGAGAAAGGGAAATCTCCCTCTGTGCCTGACTAGAATTCCTAGACCTGAGTAATAGAAAATTTTTCACCCCTGCCAAGAAATTGGACAATGAATGAGAATTCTTCAATTGTTGTTCCATAGTGGGCAAGCCCATCTTTTGAAACATTCCTTCCGCCATATCTGGGTGAGAGTTAAGCCAACGGATATCAGCATTAAAAAAGTGAGCTAAGCACATGGCTAGATCAATAAACTTTTGCCGATCTTCTTGCTGTTCTTCTTGCTGTTCTTTGGTTAGTTCTAGGTTCTCCTCCATTGAACTTGATATCGAAACACCATCCGTTGTACAGAGATGGCAATTCTTCAATTCGCCAGACTTTATAGCTGCGTGCAAAGCGCAGGCGTCGTGTGCTGCCAAAAAATGGCACTTTGGCAACTCTTTGTCCGCTGCCCAGGATATTAAAAAATATTTCACACTTTTCTGATAACCGCTGAACACGGATGTTTTGCAATCTAGGGTGTTCCAAAAATTTTCCGTGCCAAAAAACTGTTTATCGAAACTTTTAGGAAATACATTTTGGGCAGATGCCATCATCTCTTTTTGTCCTTCGCTATTGGATATTTCTTCTATTTGCATCTGCGCACCAAGTGGCGAAGCATTTTCCCAGTGACTTGTGACATCCCAGGCTAAACCTTTTAATGTAGAAAATTTACTCGGTGTCCTAGCCTCTTTAGGCCCCCGTGCCTTATCACAAAAGCTTATGTATGTACACTCCACTTCATGTTCTAACTCCTGCTCTAATTTCTGCCGTTGCTCTTGTTCTTGAAAAACTTCCATTTCATTGCCACTAACTATCGCTGCCACTAACTTGCTATCAATTAACCTCCTAACTGCCCTGCCCCTGTGCCTTACATGGGAGCTTGCAACACCCTTCAGTTCTGGTCCTATCTCTTTTTCCTGCGCCATCTGTAGACGCTCCTCTAAAACTTCAATTTCATCATTAGCAGTTTCCGCTATTGCTAGTTTGTCAAAGGCCAATATTTTCATTTCTCTCCCAATCTCGCCAATGTACTCCTCACCTCTACTTTTAAGCGCTAAAATTTTTTCACCCTCCTCAGGGAAAGCAGTTTGAAGCCTTTCCACCGTACCTTGCCATTGGGTGTCAAGGGCCGCTTGCACCTGCTGCCATTTGCGGCAGGATATCCATATGTCCACATCAAAATTTGTAATGGATGCCATAAGATTGAGATCCGTCACACTTTCTTCTATGTCTTTGATCCGCTGCCAATTTTCACCTTCGACACACCTCAATAGTTCGCCTTCAATAAATTCTTTAGCAAGTTCTTTTAGTTGCAGGGATACGGCCTGAATATGCTGATGCGTAACATTTTCGATAAGATTGCGCAGGCATCTGTTTAGCAGAGTTTTCATATCTATTGTCATGCTACCAAACACATCATTCGCAGCCTTTTGCGATAGGACACAATCCAAAGTTTGCCCATTGATACCTAAGAAATTTCGCTCTCTCATGACAGCTTGCAAAAATCCGTCCAAATCATTTTGGAATGGGTTCACAGTCACTATGCCGTGCCCATTAGCCATTACGAATGGATTAGTCCCGATGGTACGTGGCGAGTCTAAAAATGTGAGCAACTCTTCACTCTTCGCCGGCCTATCATTTATCGGGTTTACTATCTTCTTGGGAAGAAAATTTTTACCATCTTTTAGAACATCTTCAACGGAAATAATGGCAAAACTATTTAGCTCCGGTTCAAAATATTCTATGTACTTCACCGCACTGCCATGTTCTTTAATGAACTTTGCTCCCTCGATAACGGACTGTCGCGGGGATTGGTTTTTAAGCATCGCTCCAAAATCAATTATTACGCGCAGACTTGCTACTTTCTCCGGATTAGCCTTTGCCCATTCCTTTAGCATATTACCAAGCCCTTGGGAAGAATTTTCCTCTATCGTGATGATCTTTGCCTTTGCCTTTTTTTCATCTTCCATAAGTTTACAAGCGATCTTGCCCAGTGAACCCTTTTGAAGGCTACTTAAGTGGCGTACCTTATGGGAATATGAGGACTTGTTGCTCAATGTCCCGGACATGCTTACTGTGCTAAGGAACATATCTGCAATGGCGAGGGGAGTGGTTTCATAGGCCTGGGTGAGGTAATTTCCATAGTCTTTGGCAAATATCGACACTAGCGCGAACAAAGATTCAGCCCCATCCGGGGTTTTTAAAAATTTTTGTATATCTGCCAATTTATCCTGTTTTACTTGAACTTCACCTCTTTGAGGGCTTACACTTACAGCCTCTAGCAGAGGCAAAGGTGGTTCCATTTTTGCAAATAACTTTTTAAATAATATTGCCTGACTAGTCTGTTCAAGCGACATAGATTGGTTGAATTGAGACCTGGCAGCATCCACTAATTGCTCTATCCACCGCCCCAATGCACCATCTGGTATCCCCTTGGCAAGTGTAGCTATAATATAGTAGCATAAAACTTCGTAGGGATCTTGGAAGCGATTTTTCGTTGGCATGCGATTTCGAAATGGCACTATTTTATCGCTACTGTTGTAGCCAAAGTGCTCCCCATATGTTTTACTCAAGCATTGGATCAGCGTTTGCGAGCATAGCTTTCGCAACAAATTTATTTGATGCCTTACCTCCGGAACAACCTCATTTAGCGCCTCCTGTAAATTTTGTGGAAGATTGGATGACGAAGATATTTCCACACCTGCATTGTCGAATTCTCCGCAAACGAACCGGGCAAAATCGTATCTCACATCTTCGGGAATCTTAAACAATTCCCCATATTTATCTTTGACGTGGGTGCGGAAATATTCCCTCAGATTATCGGTAGATATTTGGTCATGCGTATTGCTTTGCATCCTTTCGAATATTTCATCTGGCAGTCGATAGACCAAGTCTACCATGAAAGTAACGTCCGCATCACTTACCCTATCACTGAATCTATCCGCTGATGGCGGCTGAATTATAAACGATTCTTTAGGATTTAGGGTGAGATGCACTTCATCCATGATGCCAATGCATCTCTGGCTTAGAAATTTAAAAAGCTTTTCAAATTCTAGATGCATCCTTTCCCACAACTCTCCATTCTCTTGGGAAGATTTTGAAAATGCCCGAAATGCTGTTCGCAATGTTAGCAAGCTGCGAGAATCCATCACTGGTATGCGATCCCGCCTTTCAAAATCAACCTCCAGTTGCCTATTCAGTAGATGCAGTGTCTCTGGGTTAGAAAGTTGGCTAAATTCTGAATTTATTAAATCCAAGTATATGCCCGCATTAGCCAATGTTTTTGGCAATTCCAGCATGATAGCCGGCAATTGGGAAGAGTGGGATATTATGACAGGTAAGTTATCGCCGCGATTCAGAAGCAATGTTATAATGGCCGGTACCAGTACTTTCGTTTTTCCACTGCCCATAATTTGCTGAATTAACGCACCGCGCTCAGCTCTTTCGTCGTCGCTGTCTTGATTCTCATTCTCTTTCGATATTTCCTTGATAGCAAAACCTATCTTCTTCACCTGCCCATTTCGCGCCCTAATCCCTGTCATGTATTCAAATAGCAACAAGTTGCTAGCTAATTCATCGGCGATGGGCCTATCCGACGGCTCACTGCGCATGCGCTGCAAAAACTGCGACGCACTATCCATTGCTCCCTCGCTTGATTTATCTGGTTCAGCGAACAGGTCGCAGCGCATTTCCTGTAATAGAGGCAGTGCTTGGGACCAAATAGTGGCAGGTGCAGAATTGGACAGCGCTAGTGCTTCATGTATCTTAGTGAGATGCTGGGCCGATGTGGCATTTATCAGAAAACGTTCGGCAAGTGACAACAATTGGCTCATGTCATTTGGAGAAAACCACGGATGTTTAGTCCGCAGCCACCTAAATGCACGGCGGGGGGAATTGTCACCTTTGGATGAAAATATGCCATAAACCCGCAAAATGGAAGATAATTCCATGGGCTGCCACGCATCCGCACCCTGCGTTACCTTATAGCGCTCCCCATTGGCGAGATCGAGTGCGGATTTAACTGCCTGATCCCGTGCTTCTTCTGCTTCTTTCAAACACTTACAAACCTCTGAGTCCAATGCTTGCAGTTCACCAACTGAGGGAACTATCTGTGCATTGAGACCATCTTTCATCTTCTGCAGCTGTTTAGCTCCTTCGCCTAACTCTCCGTTGAAATACTCGATGAGTTCATCCTTTTTTTCGCCAAATTTATACTTGTCAATCTCAGAAAGGCCAAGGGTTTCTTCCTTGAATTTTTGTCCATCGATTTCAGAAATCTTGGAAGACAGGGCATCATCGCTGCTGGCTTCACCTAGTTCCTGTGAATCGGAATGCACTTGCTTGCCCATCAGGGCCCGCAATTTACCCATCACAGCTTTTTCGGGAGACCTGTGCGCATGCTCAAAAGGGAGAAAATCGCTATCAGCAAAGGCAATGGCTTCATAGCGCAAAGGCATATTTTCTCGATATAGGGGGTACACGCCATCGGCTCTGCGCTGATCCTCCGTTAACTCTCCCGTTTTTTCCGAAACTTCCTCGAGATTATTGGCCATTAAATAGGCTAAATGTTTAATGCGATCCCTAATTTGGCTTTCTGGAAGCCCTTTACGCCAGTCACTGTCATTGGAGGGGTGTTCTTTGTCCTTTTCGAGGATATCTAAGAGAGCAATTATATTTTCCCAGAAGGCACGTTCTTCCTGCCACATGATCTGCATTTGCTGTGGATAAAGATCAAATCCATTAAAATATTGATGAATTACTTCATTCAGTGCGAGAGGGTCCCCACTAGACATAAAAAATTTGCCTCCCCATTCTCTTGCGCATAAAAGTGCAAGAACTATATCTTTGCTAGTTCTGCCCAAGGGTGAAACTTGAAGCATGCGAGACAATGCCCGAATTATTACTAGAGCACCAAGGCCATTTTTTTCGTGGCCTATGCGAAACCAGTAAAATATTTTCAAAAATATGCTTATTGCACCCTTATCCAGTTGCCCATTAGTAGAAAATTCATTCAAAAACTTTAGGGCAAGACCATATTCCCCTTGGGTTTGAAAAATGTGAACTAGGCGTAAATTACTCAGAATGTCGCGTCCTTCCAATTGTGGTTCAACGCAATCCAGAGTATTGGCATACAAATTTGCTTCACCACAGCGGGAACTGCCCCAAAATACCTCCTTACTCTCCGGGAGTGGGGCCGCAAATGACACTTTGTGAGTCATACCATGATCCCGAGAAATCACCACATCTGGTAACAAACATCTGAACTGGCCAGTGTCTTTTGAATTTATGTTTTCTAGCCACAACGCACCATCATAGCCAAGAAAAGGATTCTGTTCCACAGCAGAGCCACCTTGGACAGCGAATAAGGGTTCATTGATTAGCCGATACTTCGGATCTGAAGCCAATAGCCAATACCCTTCTTTCCTGTGAAAGCACAGGATGCTTCCGGACGCGTCCTGGTATCGGGGAAACACCACTTCCTGTATTTCATTGTCTTCATCGTAGTAAAAAAGCGTATAATTCTTTGCCTCAAAGCGAGAAAATTCATCAAACTTGGAAACTTCGGTTTCCTCACTTGCCACTTCCTTGTTGGTGACTTCCTTTAGGTGGGTTTTATGGAATGGTGTGTTGCATGCCTCAGCGCCATAAAATGATATGTAATAGGGCTCAATTTTTCGTTCAAGTCTCTTCATATCGCACAAGCGGCCTTCTTTATCTGTTGCGTACAAAATTTCGTGGGGATTATTTTTGGCACAAATTCGAAGATTGCCATCATTGTTTGCCCATATGGTAAAATCATCACCGCCGAAACACTTGGGTAAATAAACTTTCCCAGCGTTTTCAGGGGAAACATAGCACCATGATGTGTCATCGCTGCCTTTGAAACAACGGTAAATTTTAGTGCTCTCCTCTGGATTAGAGGACTCCGTTTGGCTGGTTGTCATGATAATATCACCATACTTATCAGGATCACTAAACCTGCACTGATTTTCTAGAGAAAATGCTTGTAATTTACCGTAAAGTTTAACATGTGCGAATAATCTCCTGAAATCCCTTCCGAAGAAGTCTTGGCAGGAAGTTTGTAGTTTATTACCCGCAACATAAATTTCTAAACTTAGCAAGTCTACGCAGTGCCCATCGGCAGCAGAGAACTGTCCAACGCTATCTGCAATTGCTTGAAATTGCACTTCGCACTGCTCCTTTTCTAATCGATTTTCGCCGAAGGTTAATTTATCGTAAATATTTATGGCTATTTGCTTGGCTTGTTCGCTGTGACCTTCCCAATACTCTCCCAGTGACGAGATCACTCCATTCAGTATCTCTCTACAACCCCTAGGAAAGTTTAGGGACTTCAAATTTTGCAGCTTAAAAGCATTTTCATAAAAATTTAATAATATTTCATTTTTAATTTCCCCAAATATTTCATTGCGTCGGTCCTCTGTTCTTTTGCCGTTCTTTTGCACAATACCAATGCATCCAGATAGGCACTCATTTTCAGCAAATTGTAAGAGTAAGTCCAAATTTTGGCCATTCAGCGATGTGTCATTTTCTCGATGTATGGCCTTGATTTTTGCTATATCACTTAGCATACTTTTGATGTTTTTCAAAATGGAATCGAAAATTTTGTCATCATCATTAGCTGCAATCATACTCCTTTGTATCAAACAAATGACATGCACAAGTGCACATAGGCGCTGAATATTTGGATATCCATTTATACTGTGTTCCCAATTTTCTTCCTTTCCTTTTTCCCAAAGTTTACTAGCGGCGCTTAGCAATGCATCGGGACATGTTTTAGCGGTATTAAACAATGGAGTTGTATCATGGCCAGGAATAATGCGACAAAATGCTTGCAACCACAAAGTAAATATATTTATTTCTTTCTTCATTCTTTTTTCGTTTATAGAAAATTTGTTTATAGAAAATTCTTCTTCGTCTGTAGAAAATTGGTCACATAACTCAAAGTGCTCACCAAATAGGCGCAACATACCAAAAGTCTGTAGCTCTGGGCAGGACAACTCTTTTCCTATTTCACATGCAATTTCCAAGTTTTTTCCTTCTAGCCTATACTCCTCCACCAGGGAAGAGTAGTATTTCTTGGGTTCGACCGAAGCAACGACAGATCCGTTTTCCGGTTTCGATGCGTACCCATTTCCAATTTTTTCAAATAGATCCTCTAATAATTGCAAACCACTACTCTCGTAATCTTCACCATTTTCCGTATCTAGATAGCACCTTACACCATAGCTCATAGCGAGGCAAAAATCGTTCAGAGTATCAAAATCGGCTACCGCCTCCTCATTTTCAGCTTTTTGCAATATTTTTTCTTTAAACTGCTGCAATATTTCTAGCGAAAACGTACTGCTCCTCTCACCGGAAGCCCAGTTAACTCTCCCGTATAGGCAAAGACCTGGATTCTGGGACAATTCTCCCCCGAAGATCCTATCTTTCGAACATTTAGAGATCGCTGCGAGGCGATCATTGTTTTTTGGTAGCAAATGAACGAGGGCCTCATTGCAAAATTCTAGAGTCGAATCTTTATTTCTAGATCCTACTTTGCCAAAATTTTTACACTCTTCAAAGCTAAAAAGGTCCGATTTATCAAAGCTAAAAAGGTCCGATTTAGAATTATCGCAATATCCCCGTAAACGAGCTTGCTCATTTATATCCGCCTCATTTATTGAAAAATTTATAGCTGAAGCGCAGAAGGATTTAAACCATAAGCTGTTAATGCATTCATCTTTATTTTTAATAAATTTTCCTAGAAAATTATCACTTTTGGCAAATTCAAACGCAAGGATACGTGCTTTAGTAATGCTGTTGACCAGGGGAACTAGGTCCCTGATACTAAATATGCCTGAACATTCTGAAGGACCATCTAAACTCGAATCATCCACAAGTTGATTGATTTCTCTGCTTTGATCAAGCAAAATAGCATGCACCGCCGGGATACCTGCTAAACATTCTAAAATTATACTCACGTACTTTATAAATTCACGCCGTTGGGTTTTATCAAAAGTCTCCGCATATTTATCCCAATTAGGATCCCCAGGTAACGGCATTGCGCGAAATAATTCACTAATTTGCCTACATAGTTCATGGGCGCGGAATACATTAATTGGAAGGCCTTCATTCATTGGCTGAAAAGCTGCGCAATAATCAAATTTATCAACTTTTTTATCATTTGTCCTAATAGGATATTGGTTGCGCAAAGCCTGCACTCGGCAAATTTCCTCGAGAAGTTGTTCACTTATGTCAATTTTTGGTGTAAATTTACGAAAAATTACTACAAATTCGTCAAACTTGTCTTTTTTTTCCTGCCCACATTCTTGCCACGCGTCAGCTAACACACTTTTGACTATCCGTCGCTTCATTGCGTCGCTTATAAGGTCACTATCAAGCATATTTTTAATTCCGCTTAAATTAAATTTTGTATTTCCAATGCGCTCAACATTGCTAGAATCTTCATATAAATTTCTTAGGTACACATATTCATCTGGTGCATCACTGGCGGGGAAGTTGAGCGCTATGTTTTTTATGTAAAATTTCATGCTGTCCAAGATGGCAGCGGGATCATTTTTAATATCCTCCAACTTTAAAGCTTTATGGGAAAAAATCTGCATCTCTGTTTCCCTATCAAATTCAAGTACTTCCCCGTGTCTTTTTGCGGCGGCGCTTGCTTTTTCGGCTAATTCCGTAGGCACACATAGCGATATTTTATCGTGAGGCAGGGAACGCTGTTTAACCTTGATTGCTTCCGGTGAAACCAAATATTGATTAACACTTGCAATGATATCAGTTGCACGGTTCAAAATTTGCAACTTTTCCTTCGATGCCTCTCCCACTTTTTGGAGCTTTTTTTCATGGCGCAAAAGATAATAACCAAGTCTACCGGCTCCGCAGTTTAGCATCTCCAAAAAATCGCGGGTAACCTTACCAGCATTCTTTTTGTGCCAATCCAGGGCACTTTCAATTAGCCGCATGTGGCGATATATTGTATATAAATAATGCAATTGAGAAGACCGTTCCCGCACTGCGGGATCGTTTACATCTTTGGCTAATTCTTTCGCCATGCTACGCTGCAAGATTGTGCGCACAAAAATATCGGTGGACTTAATGGCACAATTACCTCCACGCTGGGCATATTCGGTGAAGCGTGGACGACCCTTGCCGAAGGGATTTCTTACTGCTTTTTTGCCCTCGAACCACGAAAACGGATTCTCTGCCCATTTTTCAGTCTCCCACATTTGAAGATATTCTTTTTCACGATTGTCGTTAAAATCTTGCTCATCAACACATTGTAGTAAAAAATTTTCTATAATGAAGTAAGGCAACTGCCTATTTGGGATTTTAATTGTGCGCCCCGGGGTCCCACGCAGAGCATACATCGATTCCTTTAGTCGCCCAGACAATGCAACACTATCATCCGCATCAGGCAGTCCAATGTTACTATTCGCACCGGCATTCACTTCATGGGCATACCAATAATTTCCATTACTAGCTTTTTCCAATATGATGTACGCCCGATGTCCACTAGTAGCGGCTTTTACCCACCCGCTCTTTAAATATATATGTCCATCACTTTGCTCCACAAATTTATCTAAATCTTGCCGTTTTCCATGCAGCACAGCCTCAAAATCAAGCTTCGTGATTTTTGCTTTTACTCTTTTTTTACCACTCAGCGCAGACTTAAAATTAGATTTCATGTCTTCTGTTTTCTGCTTCTCCAGGGAGGATATCTTCTCTTCCAAGCATTTTCTAAGCTCTTGTACAAGGGATTCACTTAGGTTTTCTTCCTTAAATTTTTTTTCAGCTTCCTTTTTTTTCCTTTGAAAATCTGGATTATTTTTCAATTCCGAATGATCTTTTAAATAGTCTAAAAATAGGTATCTAAAAAGATTGTGAGCGCTTGAATTTCTTTTTATTTGGGAAGTCCAAATATCTTCTTCTTTTTTCATTCCAGAGGAAATTAATGGCTCCACGCTGGATAAGTTTTCCGACAGAAAATTCATCACTTGAATTTTTACAAGTCTTGCGATTTCATACCCCTCGCTAGTTTGCATAAACTCATCAATCCTCTCAGATGAAGGTCCATTCTCAGATAAAAGTCCATTTAAAGCCAAATAAAACTCTGGGCAGTACTTTCTTTGCCACTCACATTTTAGATATTTCATAGCATTTGAAATGTCCGAATCACGAAATTTCGCCGGAAGATTAGCTTTAACTCTCATCCATATCTTTTTCTCCATTGCTGACGACGAAAGAATACATTCCATGAGAAATTCCTCATGCTTTTTATCTAGCTGCCATATCTGCCACTCGTCCATCCCGCTTTTCTCTAAATTTTTTCTATTCTCTTCATGCTTCTTCGCCATTTCCTGGAATTGTTCTCGGTTATTTCTTAAACGTGAATCCTTCATGGAGATACGTGTCTTCAAATATTCCAAAACTAAATTTTTATCCAAGGATGGAAGCCCACATTGTTCATCTTTTAAATTTAACCTCTTTTTTATTATTGTAAGATAGGAACCCTCATTCTCTCTTATTGAGCGAAGGCACATGCCAGCAGAGTCAGTCTGTAGCCCTTCCCTATAAAACGACATCCACTCTTCTTTAACAACTTCTGCGAAAGCGCTACCAAAAGTTGCCTCAAATTCTTTACGCTGTTCTTTATATTGCGGATCAGTTGCAAAATCCTTATCTTGGAGAGCTCGCCTTTGATTCATATCATTTTGCAGAATAACCCTAACATCTTCATTTGTTTTTATGGCAAATATACATTTTATAATGGATGTAATATCTTTTTCTATTTCTTTGATTTCTTCGCAGGAACAAGGCAAATCCTTGACGGCGTTCCACCACGTTTTTTTGAGTTCATCTACAGTTGGTTGATCTAAATTGATTTCCTGAAAATTTTTTTTGGCTGATTCAAAATCCTTCAAATCCTTTCCGTATTTTCCCCTAGCTTTCGGATTGCATCGAATTAATTCTAGCTGAAAATAATTGAAAATTGCATCAACTTTTTGCTTCAAATCACCGCTTTTAGTGGGATCATTTGATCCTTCTAATATTGACTCAAAATCTTCCTTTATCTTCGCGGCAGACTGTGTAATTTTTTCAAAATAGAGGCTCTTAAAGCTAGATTGACATCGGTTTTGAATCACATGTTTTATTATCGAAGGGAATTCTTTCGCCCAGTCGGGCCATCCTGTAAAAAAATTACAGCAATCCATTCCTTGCGTCCCCATTTCCTTGCGAAAGCGTCCTAAAAACGTAGCAGCTTTTTCTTCAAAATCATCGGGCATTTCCATTTTCCGATTGCATCCCATTATGCGATTAAGCTCAAGTATAAGGGATTTGTTTGCATTCAAGCTTGCTGCCCTAGAAACACATTGCTTTTCAATCAATTCTATGTCCGATTCCTCTAAGCCAAGATTCTTGATTGTTTCATAGAAGCATACTTTTTCTTCCGAAGATGGTCTCCAGAAAATTTTTCCTTGGATATTTGGGGTTTGCCTTAGTTTTGCCTTAATGCATTCTAAGATTTTCGAAGCGGGGAAAATTTTGTCATTAAATAGCTTTTCTATGCCAAGCTCATCACTTATTAATTCTTCGGAACAAATCCTTTTTATTTCGTCCTTTTGGTGCCTTTCAAGTATTTCAAGATTCACCGAGTCCAATCCCTCAAACTCTTCCCCTTTTCTCCCTAAAGACAGACAGAAAAATTTTTCAACTTGCTCGGAGCAATATTTCCTCATCGAGGAAAATTTCCTTTCAACATTGATATTTTCTACCATGCTTTTAAGTGCATGCGCACACTCAGTCATAGCATTTCTCTCGTCACTAGCTAATGCGTTAGAATTCACAAATTCATCGGTAATTTTTTGAAAGAAGGCGATCCCTTCTGAACCCTCTAACCCTGTGTCCTGTATTTTCTCGGGAAATAATTCCTGGATAAAAAGTTTATAACTTTTCAAATCACCTTCGAAAAATTCTTGACTTTGCATTGCTTCCAATTGTGAAGATAGTTGGCCATCGCTTTCTTTAAAAATGGAGCCAACTTCTTCGGACGCAACTTTAAGGAGCCGCTGCATAAGTTTTTCGCTTTCTATCCCAATGTCACTACTACTTTCTGTCTCGATGTCACTATTACTTTCTTCCTCTTCCTCGATGTCACTATTACTTTCTGTCTCGATGTCACTATTACTTTCTTCCCCTATAACTTCACGAAAGGATATCTTCACCGAAGGTATTTCCAGTGCCAACGTTTCGCTGGTTCGTTGCATGCGTGTTCCCTTTCCCGGCTTAATATTATCGTCTGAGTTGCTGTTGGATTCGTGCAAGTCTTGTTCAGGCACAATTTCACTTGTCGGATAGCCTTCTCCTATTTTTTTGTTTACTTTCATATCTATCTTTATAAAGATTAGTTTTGAGCAAATGGCAAGAAGAAATAATTTTTTTTAATAGGCTCGCATTTTAAAGTTTAAAGCTGCAAATTACAGTGACCTTTCCAACTAGGAAAGTAGGAAAAGGCCAACCTGCGGCGGGCGAAAACGCAATTTTGCTATCCGAAAATCGGAAAAAATTAATGCCCCGCGATACTATCGCACCGGTGAATTTTGAATATTAAAAGACCTATCCTCCCATAGATAAAACTTTCCCAAATCAGAATCCTTTCCATGTTTTCCTCCATCTTTTCACCTTCGCAGAAGGCTCAATGGCAAGCTGCGGGAAACAAGTATATTTTGAATCTCCCTATTCGTCGGCGAGGGCAGCTTGGGCCGCTGCAAGCCTGGCAATGGGAACGCGGTTTGGAGAGCAACTGACGTATGCCAATCCGTACCCATGGCACAGCTTTATGGAATCCGGGTCGCCGCCATGCTCGCCGCAGATGCCCAATTTGATGTCCGGCCGCACCGACCGACCGCGTTCACAGGCCATCTCCATGAGCCCACCCACACCCACCGGGTCTATGGAAGCAAATGGATTATTCTTCAAAATTTCCAAGTCAAAGTACCTCGGCAGGAAGCCGTTGACATCATCCCTGCTCATACCCAAGCACGTTTGGGTCAGGTCATTGGTCCCGAAGCTGAAAAATTGCGCATCCTTGGCAATTTCATCCGCACAGAAGCACGCCCGAGGGATTTCTATCATAGTTCCAACCTTGTATTTTATTTGCATCCCCGTGTCCGCTATGACTTCCCTGGCTACGCCGTGTATGATAGCAGCCTGATTTTTTAGCTCCGAAGGAAATGCTGTCAGCGGCACCATTATTTCCAAATCCACCTTGGCTCCCCCGTGGATAACATTCGCCGCCGCCTTGAAAATGGCCCTGGCTTGCATGCGCGTAATTTCAGGGTAACTTATCCCAAGCCGGCATCCGCGGTGCCCCAGCATGGGGTTCGCTTCCTTCAGCGAAGCGATGCGCAAGCCCATCCTTTCTTTATCTATGCGTAATTTTTTTGAAAGCAGCTCAATCGCTCCGGCATCATTTGGTAGGAACTCGTGCAAGGGTGGATCCAGCAGGCGTATGGTCACCGGAAAGCCCCGCATCTCCTTGAACATCCCCTCGAAATCGCTGCGCTGCAGCGGCTCAAGTTTGGCTAAAGCCGTTTCCCGATCGGCCGTCGTGTCGGCTAGGATCATTTCCCGCATGTGGTCGATGCGGTCCTCTTCGAAAAACATGTGCTCCGTGCGGCATAGGCCGACCCCTTCCGCCCCCAGTTGCATGGCGAGCTTCGTTTGCTTCGGGCTATCCGCGTTGGTCCTGATGCCCAGTCGGCGATAGCCATCTGCCCACTCCATTATGGTATTGAATAACCTGTAAGTGTGGCTTTTTTCCGGGGACAGATTCCCCTGCAACACCTGGTTGACCTCCGATGGTGCCGTTTCCAGTTTTCCGATAAAAACCTCCCCCGTGGTCCCGTCGATGGATATGGGATCGCCCTCCTCGATGGCGGCGCTATCGCCCACAAAAATTTTCTTCGCAGCGTAGTCTATGCCCAATTTGCCGGCACCGCATACGCAAACCTTACCCATCTGGCGGGCGACCAATGCGGCATGGGAACTCACCCCACCCCTACTGGTTAGGATGCCTTCCGCGGCGAGCATGCCCCGAATATCTTCGGGAGACGTTTCTATGCGGCAAAGGATGACTTTTTCACCCTTGCCATGCATCTCCTCCGCCTTTTTCGCCGAAAAATAAACGTTGCCCGAAGCCGCACCTGGGCCGGCGGGAAGCCCCGAGGCAATGCTGCGCAGCTGAGCTTTACTTCTATTGTCAAAGATTGGCACGAGTAGGGTGGATATGGAATCGGCGGGAATGCGTTGGACGGCGGTTTTTTTATCGATGAGACCCTCCTCCACCATCTCGACGGCGATCCTAACGGCGGACAGGCCTGTCCGCTTCCCATTCCTCGTTTGGAGCATGTAAAGCTTGTCGCTTTCGATGGTAAACTCGAAATCCTGCATTTCGCGGAAATGGGTTTCCAGGGTTTTGCACACATTTACCAGCTGGTCAAACACGGCGGGCATGTCCCTCTTCAGGTCAGTGATCGGGTTTGGCGTGCGAATACCTGCCACAACGTCTTCCCCCTGGGCATTGATGAGGTATTCGCCGTAAAATTCTTTCTCGCCCGTCGCAGGATTGCGGGTGAACGCAACCCCCGTGGCACAATTATTACCCATGTTGCCGAAGACCATGCACTGCACATTGACCGCAGTTCCATATTCGCTTGGGATGCGATATTTCCGCCTATATATTATGGCGCGCTCGTTATTCCAGGACTCGAAGACCGCGCATATCGCCCCGTGCAGCTGCTCAAAAACATCCTGGGGAAATTCCTTGGCACTATTCTCCACTATTATTTTTTTATAGGCTGCAATCAGCCCCTTTAAATCGTCGGCTGACAAATCCGTATCCACTTGGACGCCTGCTTTTTCCTTGGCTGCATCGAAGGCCTCCTCGAAAGGGTCTTTGGAATGCTCATCCTTCGCCTTTATGCCCAGGACAACGTCGCCGTACATCTGAATAAATCGCCGGTAGCAATCATAGGCAAAGCGCTCATTGCCAGTTTTTTCAGCCTGCCCAATCACCGTTTCATCGTTCAGGCCCAGGTTAAGGATCGTGTCCATCATGCCGGGCATGGATTCGCGTGCACCGGAACGGACCGAAAATAGCAGGGGATTATTTTTATCGCCGAATACTTTTCCCTGCTGCTGTTCCAAATTTTTCACCGCAGCTCTAGTTGCCTCCCATATGTCCCGAGGTAACTCCTCTCCCTCTCTGTAGTACCTATTGCAAATTTCCGTTGTTATGGTGAAACCCGGTGGAACGGGCAACCCTATCCTGGCCATTTCCGCCAAATTAGCACCCTTGCCCCCAAGTAGTGCCCTCATGGAAGCATCCCCGTCGGTGTTTCTACCGAACTCATATATGTTCTTTAAATTTTCCATAGCGTGACGCCAACATCAGGAAATTTTTTGAATTGTCAAATTATTATGCAGATTGTTGTTGACATTTAGCGCAATTAAGTTTGTTTTCATGGGGTTCTCATTCAGAATGAAACTCTCCTGTTTATTTAATACTTTCATTGGACTTGAACGGTGTCCTAGGTATATGATAGCGAGATGTGCGATTGGGTTTCTACTATCCCTGATTGCGGGGTTTTTAATATCGCCGCTGATTTTTGCGTTTCTCAGGAGAAAGAAGCTTAACCAAATCGAACGAGGGCGCGACACCATACGGGATCTAGCTGACTTGCATCGGGAAAAGAATGGCACGGCTACGATGGGAGGGTTGGCCATATTCCTATCGGCGCTAATTCCCATAGTACTTTTAGCGAAGCTCAATCTCTATGTGCTACTCACGCTGTTTGTGTGCACATCACTGGGGGGACTAGGTTTCGTCGATGACTTTCTCAAGCTCTCGAAAAAGAATGTGAGGGGGGTTTCGGGGAGGAAGAAGATGGTGATACAATTGGCCGTAGCGGCCGTTGTTTTATGGGCTCTGCACCGATTTCACGGGCAGGATTTCGCCGCCATGCTTCCATTTTTGGGCTGGTGCCCCCGGTGGATTTTTCTTTCCATCGCACTGGCATTCACATTTTGCGTGGTTGCTGGGGCGAGCAATTCCGTAAATTTGACGGACGGTTTGGATGGTTTAGCATCCCTGTGCGTCATTCCGAACTGCATATTTTACGCCGCCGCCGCCTGCATCCTCGGCTCCGTGAAAATGTCCGCCCTCCTAAAAGTTTCCCCCATGGCGGGGGCGGGAGAGTTGGCCATCGTACTGTCTTGCTTTTGCGGGGCGCTGCTGGTTTTTCTGTGGTACAATTCCCACCCCGCCAGCGTTATTATGGGCGATACCGGTTCTTTGATGCTGGGGGGATTATTGGCGGTGAGCGCGCTCCTGCTCCACATGCCCTTCTGCCTGCTATTGACCGGAATTATTTTCGTAATCGAGGCCCTATCGGATATCATTCAAGTTGGATCGAGCAAACTCAGGCATGGAAAAAAAGTATTCCGGATGGCCCCCATACACCACCACTTCGAACTTTCCGGAGTCAAGGAAACAAAAATAGTTGCCCGTGCGGGCATAATAACGTGGATTTCATCCGCAGTGTGCGCCATTATCCTGCTCTATGTTGGATAAAATTTTCAGTAAGAATTTCAGGATAGGGATTTTGGGCTATGGCGTTTCGGGCAGAGCTGTGGCCGAATGGTGCGCTGGGCGGGGCATTGCGCACAACATTTTCAGCGAAAACAGCGAAGCGGTATTTGGAGATGCTAGCGTTGATTCCTGCGACTTGGTGGTGCGCAGCCCAAGTTTTTTAAATGACCATCCCTGGGTAGCTAGGGTGTGCAGAAAAGGGGTGGAATGTGTCGGAGAATTGGACCTCGCTGCTAGATTTTGGCGCGGAAAAATAGTCGCTGTCACCGGTACCGATGGCAAAACGACGACGGTCGAGTTCCTAAAATATTCACTGGGCAACGGCGGCCATAGGGCCGTGGCGGTGGGAAATATTGGCCTCCCATTTATCAGCGTTGTCGATGGTGATGCCAATGCACCAGATTCCTGGGCAATTGTGGAAGTCAGCTCTTTCCAGGCACAGCAGCTACGAATAATGCGGCCCGATTACGTTTTGTGGACAAATTTTGCGCCGGATCACATGGATAGTCACTATTCCCTCTCCGCCTATTTTGGGTCAAAATATCGCCTAGTGGAGAGGGCAAAAGTCTGCGACGGAGAGCACGTGTTCATCGGTGAGAGCGTCAAAGCCTATGCGCAAAACTCTCCCGAATTCAGCCCATTAAATGGGGCTACAGTTTGCCAAAAGACGTGCTATGTTCCCCTAAATTCATGCCTGAGCATAGCGGTTCAGCGGGAAAATTTTGCGCTGGTTGAAAAATTTTGGAGGGCTTGCAACCTCAGCTTAGATATCCTCAATTCCTCCGCGGAAACCTTTAAATTGCCTAAACATAGGCTGCAAAAAATATGTTCCGTGGAAAAAATTAGCCCGGGTGGCGAAAAATTTATCACCGAGTTTTGGAACGATTCGAAGGCGACAAATTTCCATTCTTTCAAGGCGGCTTTGGATTCCTTTAATCAAAGATTAATCCTAATGGTGGGTGGAAAGTCGAAGGGTGAGGAGGTCGGGCCGTACATCAAAATTTTGTCGGAGAAAGCTAAAACTTTACTCTTGCTTGGAGAGATGGGAAAGATAATTTTCATCGCATTGTATAAAAATAATTTGATGAAAACTTTTGAGCATTGTGAATTTTTTGGCGATCTCCAGGTCGATTCGCCGAATATCATGCGCAATATGGTGAGATATGCATTTAGTATTGCCAACGGGAGCGATATAATATTACTATGCCCTGGTTTTTCAAGCTTGGACATGTTTAGCGGCTACGACCAGCGCGGTTGCTTATACGAAAAATATGTTGGAGAGTTGGCGGGCTAGTGTGTTGATTTTAACGGGAATTTTGCTATGAACAGGAAACTTTTTTTAAATGTGTGTGCGGCGAGCGGGCTTTTACTGCTAACGGGATGCTCGTCTTTTCAAGATGGTAAAGTCGGTGATAGGCCGGCCAACAACGTGGCCTACAGTGTCCCCGAGAGCGTTGCACGCAGCGGCGTCGAGGTAAGGATGAAGCCTAGCAGGCCGTCTTGGACAGAGGATGTTTTCTGCGCTAAGTGTGGCTGTGCCAAGTGCCACTGCGGCTTGGAAGCAAACAAGTGCGCCGGAGGTGATGGGGAAATATGTGCACGCAAGGCAGGCGCTTCGCAGAGCGGAGGGAAGTCCTATACCGTCAAAAAAGGCGATACAATTTATGGCATAGCGCGGCGCATGGGGCTCTGTCCACAGAACATTATGGAGTTGAACGGCTTGGATAGGTCGTCAAAGCTATATGTCGGCCAAACAATAAAGTTACCCGGAAAAAATCAGGGGGCACCCAGCGGCGAATTCAAAGGGCCCCTAAAAAGGGAGAATGATGGCAAAAAAGATACCATCAAATACGTCGTTGCCCAGGGCGATTCACTGTCGAGAATTGCCCGCATGCACTCCATGAAGGTCGCTGAACTTAAGGAACTTAACAACTTATCAGATGACTTCATCCGCGTGGGTCAAGAGCTGGATGTTTACAAATCAAAAAACCCCATCACCAAGAGGGGAGCGGCCATTGATGCAAAGAAATATGCTTTGGATGGGGATGGGTTGTACACCATTCAGGCGGGAGATTCGCTGGACAAGGTTGCCCGCAATTTTGGGATCAGCTCCAGGTCTCTGGGGGAGGTCAACGGCATCGATGATCCGCTAAAACTGCAAATCGGGAAAAAGTTGATTATTCCTTCCAAGAGTGCGGCTCCCAGCCCCGCAGTTTCCAGTCCCGTGGTACCGGTGCAAGGCCGCGGCAAGTCTATTCCCGCGCAGGGGGGTAATTCCGGTGAAGCTCGGAATAGGGGTGACTCCGACGATTTCTTTGAAACGTTTGATAACATCAAAGTCTTCGAAATTGAGAATTAGCGTGAACATCTTTTTCGCGAGATTGTGCAAGTGTATTTCCCCTGACAAGCGCTTTCCTTGCTCGGTGGTGTTGGCTTGTCCAATTATCCTCACCCTCATCGGGTTGGTGGCTTTATCCAGCGCCAGCCTGTCATTTTACAGGAATGAGTCGCTGTTTTACAGGCAATTTTTCTGGTTTTTAATCTCCCTAGGTCCCTTCCTAGTTGGCCTATTCCTCGACTTGGATCTCCTGGAGCGGCACGTGGGCAAAATTTTAGCGATATTTTCCATTTTGCTCACATTGGTGCTGATTCCTGGCATCGGGCGCTCCGTGAATGGTTCCCGTCGCTGGATGTCCCTCCTCGGCCTCAATTTGCAGGTCTCAGAATTTGCCAAAATCGCCCTCATTCTCTGGCTAGCCCGCTACATTAGCATGGCCAAGGGAAAAATTAAGACCTTCATCGCAGGATTTTTTCGGCCATTTTTAGTGGCGGCTTGCCTAGGTGGCCTGATCTTGCTCGAGCCTGACTACGGAACGGCAATCTTGCTGGGCGGGGTCACCCTATCGCTGCTATTTTTATACGGCTCAAAAATTTTACACATCGCGGGAGCTATGGTGGTGGCAGCTGGCTCCCTGGCGATCCTGATATTTTTCAATCCCGTGCGCATGCGCAGAATTTTGGCATTCATGGATGTCGATTCCAATAAACTCGGCGGAGCATATCAGCTTTGGCAAGGAATTTTGGGGTTTGCATCCGGCGGGCTATGGGGAAGTGGGGTTGGGAATGGGAAGCAGCAGCTGGTTTATCTGCCGGAGGCTCACACGGATTTCATTTTGCCGATTTTGGGGGAAGAATTTGGGGCCGTCGCCGCTATCGCCGTTTTGGCTTTATATTTCGCATTTTTCGCCGCATGCATCATCCATGCCATGGGGATCAAGTCCACGTACCGCTCCGCCATTGCCTGTGGGATAGCGCTGCTGGTCGCCTATCAAGTAATCATAAACGTTGGTGTTGTCAGCGGCCTACTACCGACAAAGGGCATGGTTTTGCCATTTATCAGCTATGGCGGCTCAAATTTATTCGCCATGTTTTTCATGGTGGGAGTGCTGCTAAATTGCTTCATTTTTGATCAAAATCTTGCCGAAGGAGCCGAATAAGATGAGAAAATACGCCATAGCCTGTGGGGGGACGGGGGGGCACATTGCCCCAGGGATTGCCGTCGCCGAACGCTTATTTGAGAGAAACAACGAGTGCATTTTGGTGGTCAGCAGGAAAGAGGTGGACGACATTTTTTTGCGCAAGTATCCCGATATAAAGAAGGTAACATTTAGAGCGACACCATTTTCCAAAAGTCCTCTTGGATTTTTGAAGTTTCTTTTCTCCCACATATTTTCGTTTTTCGCAGCCATATTTTTTCTTTTAAAAAACAAGATAGATTGCGTGATCGGATTTGGCGGCTTCACCAATGTTCCCATTGTTTTGGCGGCATTTTTTCTAAGAAAGCGGATTGTTTTGCACGAATCGAATCGCGTTATCGGGAAAAGCATCAAAATCTTATCCATCTTTGCCCGAACTGTTTACCTACCCCCCGAAATTAAATTTCGAGCAAAATTCTTGAATAAAAAAGTAAAAAATGTCACCTGTCCAGTTAGGCGAGAAATTTTCAAATTTAGCCAATCGGCCGCCAAAAAGAGGTTGTCCATGGACAGCGAAACGCGCTTGGTCTTGGTTTTAGGAGGAAGCCAGGGGGCGAGAATTTTGACGAACTGGGCCATCGAAAACTATGAAAATTTTAACAAAAACAATGTTTGTGTCTATTGCATAAGCGGCAGCCAGGCGCCAAAGAATTTTGAAATCGGTGGCAATAAATTCGTTCCCTTCTGCGGCGACATGAACCTACTGTACAATGCGGCGGACATCATCGTTTCTCGAGCCGGATCGGGCACAATTTCCGAGGCGATCCGATGCCAGAAAAAAATGGTGCTCGTTCCCTACAAACAGGCAGCTGATGATCACCAGCTGGCGAATGCCCAGTATGCGGAAAATTTGGGCTATGCGACCTGCGTGGAGGAGACGGCGATTGACACACTATTTGCTGAGGTCATGCAAGCATTGCGCTCCAAAAATGGGTCTGCTATGAAAGCCTTGCCCGACGTTGACCCCACAGGTTCGATAGTCAGCGCCGTGGATGAACCGCAAAATATCTACATGGTCGGAGTATGTGGGGCTGGAATGGCCCCGCTGGCGATTTATTTGTCCGAGATCGGGTTTAATGTGTACGGTTGGGATGATTTTCCTGATTTGGATGTCAAGGATATGCTGACCGGATACGGGGTTATTTTCATGGCGGACAGGGTATTGCCGCGCCGCTGCGACTATGTCGTTGTGTCCAGCGCGATAAACATGAGGGCGGACGAACTGTGCCTCCAGGCAAAAAAACTTGGGTTGAACATCTTCAAGCGCGGCGAATTCTTGGCAAAGGTTGTGGAGCGTAAAAAATTACTGGCAATCGTTGGTTCCCATGGAAAAACTTCCGTTTGCGCACGCATCGCCCAGATTTTGGCGGCTTCGGGTCTTCATTTCGACTATCTCGTTGGAGGTTTTTTCAAGGATAGGGGTATGGCGCCAGCGAAGTATCATCCTGATTCGGAGTGGGTTGTGGCAGAAGTAGATGAAAGCGATTGCACGATTAGGAATTTTTCACCGGAAGTGACCGTTGCCCTGAATTACGACGATGACCACATCGTCAATTACCATGGGAGCGAGGGTTTGAAAATTGCATTCCGCGACTTATTTACCCGCACAAAGTCAAAGGTTTATGTGCCTGCAGGCAATGCCATTTTTGGTCCCATGGCACTGCAGATGTCCGAAAAATTTTCCACCATTGGAGGGTTGCCAGACGGGGATTTTGTCGAGCGAAACGAGCGCATTGCCGATTTCGTTGCCAGGGATTTTTTTGCCGCAGAGTGGGGTAAGGATTATCCATTCAGTGGGGTGAAACGCCGCAATGATTTGATGTGCAAGGTCGAAAATCTTACTTTCATTCAGGATTATGCCCACCATCCGACGGAAGTGGAAGCTATCCTGACATACGCCCGCGCCCACTATCCCGGCTACGAAATCACCGCTATTTTTCAGCCCCATAGGGTATCTCGCACGAAGCAATATTTTGAGGATTTCGCCCGCGTTTTGCAAAAATTTGACAACATCATCCTCGCAGAGGTGTATTGTGCCTTTGAGGAACAGCCGGGAGAAATTTTCAGCAAGCTCATCTATGACAGATTGAGCACTGAAAACAGGTTTTTTGTCGCAAACATCGAAAACTTGGGCAATGAACTCAACAAATATTGCGCATCCCTGGAAAAAAATGTGCAACATTTGCTTTTGTTTGTTTGCGCCGGTGATTTGCTTAAGTATGCGGAAATGTTTGTCGATGAATATCGCGCGAATGCGCTCCTAAAGGAGCTGGGGCCGGACGTTTGCTCCCCAAACGTGTCCCTCAAAACCAAAACTACCTTTGGCTGCGATGCCACTGCCAGAATATTTATTGAGCCCAGCGACGATGAAACCCTGCGCAAAATTCTTTCCCTATGCCGGGGTTTGAACCTAGGCTTTGCCATGCTTGCAAGTGGATCGAATGTGATATTCCCCGATGGAATTTATCGCAAAGTTGTCCTAAAGCTAAGCGGCGAATATTGGAAGCGCTGTGAATTTTTATCGGAAAAACATCTGCGCGCATATGCCGGTACAAAGTTAGGCGACTTATCTGCCCTAGTCCGCGAAAAGGGCTTCAATTGCTTCTCATTTTTGGATGGCATCCCGGGGACAGTTGGTGGAGCAGTGGTGATGAACGCTGGCGCCCATGGGCATTCGATTTCTGAATTCGTATCAAAAATTTGCGCACTCGATACCAATGGCACGGTGAAGATTTTCTCAAAGGAGGAATGCAATTTTGCCTATCGCACTTCTAGATTTAGGGGAGGATTAGTAATTATGTGCGTTGAATTTGAACTGAAAAACTTGGATGTGACCTGGGACAATTGCGCAAAAATGCGCGAATTCACTCAACCGAAGGGGAGAACATTTGGCTCTATTTTTAAAAATCCGGCGGGAGACTATGCGGGTCGCTTGGTGGATAAGTGCGGGCTGAAGGGATATCGCTGCGGCGATGCAGTTATCTCCGAGAAACATGCTAACTTTTTGCTGAACGAAGGGCGAGCCTCTGCGGAGGATGTGGAGCGGGTCATTGACAAAGCGAGGTATGAGGTTTTCAATAAATTTGGTGTGTTTCTGGAGACAGAGGTTTTGCTGCTGAGGAAATGAGAGAGGTTATAGTTTTGGCCGGCGGGGGAACCTCCTCTGAGCGCGACATTTCATTGCGTTCCGGGTACTTAGTCTACGAGTCGCTGTCTAAAAATTTTAAAGCAAAGCTTGTGGTTTATGACAGAGATGGGTTACCCGATGATGCGGCAAAGCGCCGCGATGCGATAATATTCCCAATGACGCCCGGCGAATTCGGTGAAGATGGCGGCTTGCAAGCCTTGCTAGATGAAGCGGGCTTGTGCTACGTCGGTTCCGCCAAAGAGGCCAGCGCGCTTTGCATGAACAAGTTTGCCGCCAAAAATGTTGCTATCCGGAGCGGCATCCCCGTCGCCGAGGGTGTGAAATTTACCGTAAAAGATGGTAAGGCGGTGGACTTGAATGGGTTGCGCCTATCCGGTAGCTGTGTTCTAAAGCCCAATGACCGGGGCAGTAGTATCGGCGTGAAAAAAATCGATGCCGGGGATGTCTGTGGCGCGATCCTGGATGCCCAGGACGGCGAATTTCTGCTTGAAAAAAGTATCATGGGCAAGGATTTAACAGTGGGTGTGCTAGGCGGCCGGGCCCTGGAGGTCGTGGAAATTTTGCCGAAAAATGGCTTCCTAGACTACAACAGCAAATATGAAGAGGGGGCAGCGGACAGGATTTGCCCCGCCCCAATTAGCCCCGAAGCAACAAAAAAAGTGAAGGCGTACTCCGAAATGGCTTACCACCTCTGCGGGTGCCGCGATTGGGCCCGCCTTGATTTCATGATTGACGACCTCGGCAACATATTTTTTCTGGAAATCAACACCATACCTGGAATGACACAGGCAAGCTTTTATCCCCTAAGCGCCCAAGTCGCGGGTATTCCCTATGACGATCTGCTCACTAAGCTTGTTAGCATGGCAGCTAGCCGTTTTAGGTGAAAATTGCTAAAAAACTTCCGCCTCACCCCGGGGGCCAACCCATCTCCCGCCCCGCTAGCAAATGTATGTGCAGGTGATGAACCGTTTCACCGGCTAGCGCCCCATTGTTTACCACGAGGCGGTAGCTTGAAATGCCATTTTTTTTCGCAAATGTCGTCGCAGCCAGCAATAAATTGGCAACAATTTCGCCATCCTCTTTTCCCATCGAAGAAATGTGCTCAATTTTTCGCTTGGGAATTATCAGGACATGAACCGGTGCTTGCGGGTTGATGTCTTTTATGACGATGGTATCGTCCGTTTCCATCAAAATTTCGGCCGGCACTTCCCGGGCCACTATTTTCTCAAAGATCGTCCTATTTTCCATTGCCCCGACTATTGGCAACTAAAAATTTTTGTAAACATTTTTTCACTTTTTGTTCCGCATACATGCGCATTGCTTTGGCACAAGCACCATCTAACAGCTTGTCAAAGAACGCTGCCGTTGCACCGGGCAAGTGAAAATCATCTTCCCCCATTCCAGGGATATCAGTTTGGCCGCTTATTTCTGGTGAATTGAAGTTTTCCATGGTAAAATTTACGCTCACACTTCCCCATTGTTTCCAGCCCGATCCACATCACTCCGTCCACTTCATTTTTATTTTTTTCCGCCTCTATTTCAGTTAAAATAAACATTCTTCCCTTGCTTCCAGACCTGCCTAGCGTTTCAAATTGAATTGTAGAAAAATACTTTCTGCGGAAGAGGTGGGGCGAAAGGCGAAAAAATGCAACGAGCTAGGCGCATGCAAAATAAAAAACAACTCAACATTCTCCGCAGGGCATATTTTTTATGCACTGTAACCCTCTTCACTGCAAAGGAATATCATTCTTGCTGATTTAATAAATCCTCCGCTTCGCCGTCGCTTAGCCAGCGATCTTCCCCCATGACAGTATCTAATTGCAGCTGCGCACGCTCCTTAGAAAAGGGAAAATCCGGAACAATCTTGCTTGCTTCGGTATAGTGTATTCCAACAAAATCAATGCCCTTTGACTTCGCCCACTCTGAAACCTCGGTCAAAATTTTCTCACTATCATCGATAAAAATTATCGCTGTGGGATTGAAGTGCACACAATTTAAAAAAGCTTCCAAGCCCTTCGACTTTAGCATAACCCCGGTGTAAACGATGCCCTTGGAGAAGCTTGGGTCGTAGGGATCGCCAAATCCGTCAAAATACTTATCGCCCACACCTGGCCAGAATTTTTCGAAGTTATACCCCAAGCTATTCAATCTCTGAGTTCGCCAGAGCTTTGGATCACGCACGTTTCCAAACTGGAATGGCTTCGTTGAAAACCCGGTTACCACAAGAGCTTTGCTGTTTTTTTCATGCAAGCTACGCACAAGTTGCGGCATTTCCGCATTGACCACGGAACTTTCACTCAGTGCCAGAATTTTGTATACCAGGTCCAAAAAGCTCAAACTTTTATCACTGCTACTGTACCATTCTTTTATGAAGCGGCGGCTGCCCTTTTTCAAAACTGCGCCTTTGGCGGCGGTTAAAACATCGTCGCAGTCAAACACAACCAAAGTTTTTTCACTTGCTCCTTTGAGTGCTTCTTTGATAATATGGATACTGTCCGCTTGCAAAATTTTATTTTCACCCGCGGCAAAACTTTTATTGCCTGCGAATGCACCCAAGCAAGCAAGGGCAATCAAAAATTTAAATAGCTTATAAAAATTCCTCATTTTCCCCTTCTAGCAGAAAAATTTTCGATGTCAATTTAGCAAATTCGAAATATGAATTCCGCGCCCCTACCTTGGCGACTCCAAAGCGAATATTAGCAAGCTTTTACCGGTGGGGTTAGTCAGGTTGACTTAGAATTTCAAGGGCGATGCCGTCGGAGAGAAGCAAGCCGTCCTCGGTGAGATGAAAATTATCGCCGTCGATGGTGGCTAATTTGTTATCAACCAAAGAATTGAAAAGAATGTCGTATTTTTCCCTATGGAAGCTGGGAAACCTGCTCTCCAATTTTCGCAAATTTATCCCCTTGGCCATGCGCAGCCCAAAAATTAGGGAATCTTGGACCAATATTTCTTCGCTGAGTTTTTGGAAATCGCAGCGCCTATGCGCGCCGCGGATAATCCCTTCGCGCCATAAACTTAGCGATGGAACATTGGTGAAGCGCATGCCCCTGAATTGCGAGCTTGCGGCGGGACCGTAGCCGACCCATTCTTGCATCTCCCAGGTGTGCACATTGTGGATGCTTTCAAACCCCGGCTTGCTGAAATTTGATACCTCGTAGTGATTGTAGCCGTGCTGTGCTAAGATTTTTCTAGTTTTCACGAAAAAATCTGCCTCCGCATCGGCGGAAAGGGCAGCCATTTCACCCCTGCGTATCCGCCCGTTCAATTCAGAATTTCCTTCAAAAGTGAGGTTATAGGTTGAGATATGTTCCGGCAGGAGGGAGAGGGCAGTCTCCAGGTCTCTCTCCCAGGATTGGATGGTTTGCCCAGGGATGGCGAAAATTAGGTCGATGCCGACGTTCTCAAAACCGCACGAACGTATGGTATCGTAGGCCCTGAAAACTTGCTCCAATGTTTGGCGGCGCCCAATTATTTCTTGAGTTTTCCCATCGAAACTTTGCACACCCAACGTTACCCGTGTTGCGCCGATGCGGCGGAATGCTTCCATTTTTTCCGCGGTAACGGTCTGCGGGGAACATTCTATGGAAAACTCTTGCAATTGGGAGCCGATAGGCAAAATCTCCCCAATCCTGCCTATGTGTTCACTGGACAATATGCTCGGTGTGCCGCCACCAAAATATATGGTATCTACCTCGCGATCAATCGGTTGTAAACATATATCCCCTGCTAAGGTTTCGACGTACATGTGCAAGTCTTGCTTCCGCGGAGGTTGTTGGAAAAAACTGCAAAAGGCGCACCTATGTGCACAAAATGGCACGTGGACGTAAATTCCCAAAAACTTATTTCCCTGAAAATCTTTTCCTTGCATATTTTCAATCAAACCCTTAGTTTCAGAAAGTTTTATGAAATTAAAAGCTCAGATTTCAATCGTTCTTTGCGTCCTAAGCCTTATTTTAAGCGGCTGCTATTCGATGGTGGAAAATAGGACTCCCAGAACGGTGCCGCAGAATTCTTCGAACATCTATCCCATAGCGATCAAGGTGCACAGTGCGAAGGTGAAAGTTGCCGATGATAGTTACAAGGCCGCCATTGTAATCGATGGTAAGCGCTATGATATGGTGAAAAACGGCAGAACCTCTTTCAGTTTTGACTACGAACCCGACGTCCCTAGGCATCGGGCCGCCTACTATTTCGACATCGATTACCTGCTCGGCGGCTATTGGAAAACTTACACGTCACGGGTATACGAACTCAACATCATCAACAGGTATGCTGTTGGTTTTGAGTGCAATAGGGGACGTCCCTATGCGCAAATTTCGCTGCTGGGGCGGGGATTTGCCGAGGGTGACAGGGTTGAGCTCAGCGGGATACCCTGTGAAACGGAATTTATTTCGCCGAATGTGCTGACCTTTACCGTTCCCCTCATTGGAGGCGGGCAATGCTACCGGGCAGTTTTGGGCAGTGAGAACGGAAACATCGGCCTGGGGGATTTTTTTGTGGACGCCCTCAGAATAAATGTGGAGCCGAACTCGATATCACTTAGGAGTGGGGAACGGCAGTTTGTCACGGTCTCGATTGATGTCGATGCCCCTGAATTTGGGCTTCCACTAGAAATTACAACGGATATTCCGGGAAGCATCATCATGCACGGTGTGGCTATCCGCAGCGGCGAAAGGTCGGCCAATGCTGTGATTGCCGGTGGGCAGCCGGGCACTGGCACGTTGTTTATAGGGGCGCCCGGATTTGAAGAATGTGGGATTCCGGTGACCGTTTACGGAGAGGGTGGCGAAGACTCGCCAATGGGCGATATTTCTGCTTTGACGGATGAGTTCAATTTGCTAGACTGAAGCGATGATAATATCGCACTGTGAATTGGAGAGTTTGCTGGGGGTGCACAATTCCCAACCCCACGGCTTGCTCGGCATGCATCCCTACGTCGAAAACGGAAAGGTCTGCACCATCGTTGTTCGTGCATTTTTACAGGACGCTAGGCGATGCTTTGCCGTGGATAGCGTGGCAAACGAAAAATTTCAGCTTGAGCAAATCGACGGGAGCGGCTTCTTTGAAGGAATCATAAAAACGCGGACAAAGGTATTTAAGTATAAGCTGTTAAAAGAATCCTACGGCGGTGAATTGCTGGAACTTGATGACCCCTATTCGTTTTTACCAACCATCGGCGAGCGGGAACGTGATTTGTTTGCGTGGGGCCGGAACATACATATATATGAGCAACTCGGGGCTAATTTTCGCGAAATCGACGGCGTGGCGGGGTTTTCATTTGGGGTATGGGCGCCGAATGCAAAGGCGGTATCCGTGGTTGGGGACTTTAATTCCTGGGACGGGCGATACCATCAAATGCGTCTGCTGGGCAATTCCGGTATTTGGGAGCTTTTCATCCCAGCTCTGAAAAATTTTGACAGCTACAAGTTTCAAATTTTGAATGCTCGCGGCGACATCACCCTAAAATCCGATCCCTATGCTTCCCACTTCGAAGGGGCTCCAAATAACGCTTCAAAGCTTTTCAACGTTTCGGGGTACGATTGGCAAGATGGGGAATGGCTTGCGAGCAGAGCAACCACTGATTGGCAAAAATCGGCGATTTCGGCCTATGAGTTGCACATGGACTCGTGGCGCCGCGTTGTTGCGGATAATAACCGGCCCTTGACATACCGTGAATTGGCAAACGAGCTCGCTAAGTATCTCTCCCAGATGGGGTTCACCCACGTCGAACTCATGCCCCCGACGGAACATCCATTTCTTGGTTCCTGGGGATATCAGGTCACCGGTTTTTTTTCCCCGACTCACCGCTATGGCACTCCCCATGATTTTATGTACCTTGTCGACACGCTGCATAGGCACAATATCGGCGTGATTATCGACTGGGTACCGGCCCATTTTCCCCGCGACAGTTTTGCGCTGGAAGATTTCGATGGCACAAAACTCTACGAGCACGACGATCCCCGCATCGGATGCCACAGGGACTGGGGGACACTGATTTTTAATTATGGGCGCCACGAGGTGCGAAATTTTTTGCTTTCCAGTGCGGTTAGCTGGGCTGAGCGGTTTCACGTCGACGGGATACGGGTGGATGCGGTGGCATCGATGCTGTATCTAGATTACTCCCGGGAAGCCGGCGAATGGCTGCCAAATAGGTACGGTGGGAAAGAAAATATCGAAGCAATCGAATTTTTGCGCGAACTCAATCATACTTTCCAGGAAAATTTCCCCGGATTCATAACCATAGCGGAGGAATCGACGGCATTCGGCGGAATAACGCATGGAATTGAGCACCACGGTCTCGGATTTGACTTTAAATGGAACATGGGGTGGATGCACGACGTCCTCCTATATTTTTCGAAGGACCCAATTTTCAGGAAATATCACCATAATCAGCTCACTTTTGCCATGCTATACCAGCATTCTGAGCACTTTATTTGCGCACTGTCCCACGATGAAGTGGTGCACGGCAAGTGTTCGCTGATATATAAGATGCCGGGGAATTCGCTATCGGAAAAGATGGGGCACTTGCGCTGTCTCTACGCTTACATGTGGTTTTGGCCGGGGAAAAAAACGCTGTTCATGGGGCAAGAATTTGGGCAAACGGGGGAGTGGAATTACCATCAAAGCTTGGACTGGCACCTGCTTCAATACGAGGAGCACAGCGGCGTGCAAAGGTTAGTGGGCGACTTGAATGGCATGTACCGCACCCATGCTTTTCTCCACGAGACGGATTCGACTTGCTACGGTTTCGAGTGGGCTTGCTGCGACGATTGTGAAAATTCCGTGATATCTTTCATGCGTTTCGGCCAAGATAGCGGAGAAAAGTGCATAATTATTTGCAATTTGACCCCCATTGAGCGCGAAAATTACCGCCTGGGAGTGCCGCTTGGTGGATATTGGAAGGAAGTTTTAAACACTGATTCGGCGCACTATGCCGGCCAAAATCGAGGAAATTGCGGCCATGTCCACGCCGATAATTGCCCCATGCATCGCTGGGAATTTTCCTTGAACTTGCGCCTACCTCCCCTCACTACCCTAGTGCTCATGCCAGAAAGAGTCAACGGTGGACAAATTTCCTTGTAAAACGCAATTTTCATCTTTTCCTAAAAGGGAATTGTGAA
>JAISBD010000022.1 GCA_031266345.1 Puniceicoccales bacterium
AGTCAACGGTGGACAAATTTCCTTGTAAAACGCAATTTTCATCTTTTCCTAAAAGGGAATTGTGAAAAAAAGGTGAATTATGTATATTTTTAACAAAGAAATTACAATATCGCAAAGTCAGTGTAATTTGGAAGGTGGCCACTCCATCCCTGAATTGGGAAGCGCTGGAACCATGCAACTCACTGGCAGGCCTCCCATTGCCATTGGGGACGCTGAGCCAAGCTCAATTGATGCTACAAAGAAGAGGAAATCTCGGAAATCAAAACATGGCAGAGTTGCGCGATTTATCGATAATTCGCCGCTTTTTTTCGGCTTTTGTGGCAACGCAACTAGGGAACATACGGAATTTCGAAATCTGGAAAATGACAGGGTTACGCGGCTCATTAATAGCCTACCACTCCCACCGCTCCGCCGCCCTTTTTCTGCAGCGGGGGATGCGCAATTGGCATCGGCGCATGGTAAATTTCAGCAGGATTCAAAGCTCAATGGAGGCGAAACTTCGACTGCCAATGGTGGTCTTCTGAGTAAAAATTTACCTCCCCTTTCCCTAGGCGCTCAAAGTCGCGATGGCCATGGAGAAAAGCTTGCGCAGCGACGGGAAAGAAAAAGAAGTGCTCCCCTGATTCGCCATTTTACTTCCCCTGAGCTCGTAAAGCAAGGGGTGAAAATTCCACTTAGCAGCTGGATAAGGGAAGCTTTAATATGATTTATAAAAGAAATGCTCCCCTGATTCGCCGCTTGACTTCCCCTGAGCTCGCAAAGCAAGGGGTGAAAATTCCACTTAGCAGCTGGATAAGGGAAGTTTTAATATGATTATGCGAGAATCGAAAGCAAAAGAAAAAAAAGGGGGAATTGCCTATGCAAGGCTGTCCAATGGCCTGGCGCAAGTATTTGCAGGAGCGGCATTTAAGCTTTGACAAGTTTTAGGGGGAGTCTTTTAATTGGTTTGAGTTACCTTGACAGTGAAAATTTACTAACCCTCCCAGCTAGTTAAATTAATAAAGCGGGCATTGGATTCAGAGTCATTGCAACGGAGCGAGAGGAGGCAATCAGGCGATGGCCAGCATTACGCGTTCGAAGGCTGGATAGATGGCCTCCAAATCAATTTCGACCGGCAAATAGCTGGTATGCAGGAGGGTATGCTTCGCCGCCAACTTCGTGCACTCTGCGGTGTCCAGTACGTGCCATAGCTTTTCCTAGGGGGGTCACTAAAAAAAATAATCAACTATCTTTTCGTAGCGCTGCTGATATTCTTCCGTTGTCAATGTCCGGAACTTGCGGCCCGCACCTCCCACTACCATGGAAAGGAATATGACATCCCGCTCATCCCCTTGAAATGTTCGGGCATCTCCGATTCTAAATGAGCGTTTTGCTAGTTCCAGTTCATCAATCTTCAATTCCGCCAATGCCTTTTCGACATACTCTTTCTGCCCCTGCCCCTGCAATGCGGTTACGCCCATGGACTTAGGGTTTCCATTTTCATCGAAATACCGCCCATCTCCAATGCATTCAGCAATTTTAAGGGCAATTTCCTTGGCCTCTGCCCAGTTATGGATGGCCCCCTGTTCCCCCTCCTGACATCCGCCTTCAACGTATTTGTGCTCAAGCGGGGTTAATCCATGTGATTTGAACCGTTTTACTGGAATTAATTTCCCGTCATAAAAATTCCTGTTGCTAAACTCTATGATTTTTGGCGTGCAGCGGAAATGTTCCCTCAACATGAGACGTGCATGGTTATCACAGGCAACATCGACTATGCCGTAGAGACTTTTCTCCGTAAAATCGAAAACCTCCGGATTGGCGAAGTTCTTCAAATGCTTACTCCGCTTTGCACTAGCTAAAACCACATCTTCAAATGGAAATGTTGGTGTTATCTATTTGTCATCCCCGACAACGATGACTTTTTTCGCAAGATAGCAGAGAAGGACGGCTTGGACGCCACATTGGGAGGCTTCATCGACGATAACAACGTCGAAAAGTGGTTTCATCCCCGGCTTGATTGAACTCCACACGCGGTCGATTGGCATAATCCAAGCGGGAATGGCCGGGGCACAGCGTTCAAAGTATTTGGCAGCCTCCGTCCGTTTCCGCATCACTTGTTTCCCGCTCTTTGGGATTTTAATTTTGCTGAATATGCGTAAATCGCGGGATTTTTTGCCATCGAGGTGATCCAAGCAAAATTTCCATGCCAGGGATGAACACAAATCTTCCGTAGTTTTTTTTCTTCCATTTGAAGGCGCTTAATCTCCCTTTGAATGGCCTCTCCATCTGTTTCCTTGAGGTACTCTGCCATGTGCATCTGCGCACACTTCCATTCGAATGCTCGGTCGATGTCGCCGCACAAGCGGGGATTACTTTTCATGGATTCCAATGTTTTTGGAAACATTCCCTTGGCAATCTCTTCCAATTGGCGCAATTCGATTAATTTCGACGCAATTTCCAATTTCCCATGCAATTCTCCGACGGCATCGATTTCATAAAAATTGCAGCTAACCCCAAATTGGGACAGTGGTTGGAAAAGGCTTGGCATGTCTCCTTTTTTCAGTGCAAGCCGCAGGCTTTCGTTTGCTTTTTCAATTTCTTCAACGGTGCATTCTCCGGGTAATCCATGAGATTCCCAGATTGAACCCCAGGATTTTACCAAGCCTTCAAGCATTTCACTTCTTTTGCCGAGCTTTTTTTCATATTCCCCCCATTCATTTTGCAAGGCTTCCACTTCGCTGAGTGTTGCATGGGCAGTCGGCAAATCTGAGATTGATTTCCCGTGAAAAACGGGGTTGCGCGTCAGATATCTGCATGATTTTATTTCGTTTCGCTTCCAAAATCGCCCCCACGGACCATAATTTTCGTAGTAATTGATCAGTAATTTTAGGTCATTTCCCACTTCATCGAGGCTTCGCCGTGGGGCAAAGTGGACATGTGGGGCGGGTTTTGCAATTTCCTCCCGCAGGGATGCCAATGTATCGCAGGTTTTTTGGCAGAGTGTGGCATAATTTTTATCGGGAAAATCGGGGGCGAAGAAGAGCTCCTTTGCCCAATTTTGCAGTGAACTCAAAATTTTACACAGCGATTCCCGCTATGACTCCAGGCCCTCCACCGCCCTTCGAATGCCTTCTTTGGAAAATTTTAGCAGATTTTTCACCTCCGAATCTTCAACAAAATGAAGGATTGCTTCGCTGGCATTTCGCAGGGAAAACCAATCGCGCAGGCAATCGATTTTGCGCGCATCCGCTGTTTTATGGTCAAATTCATCGGCAAACCAGCTATACTTTGCGCGGTCCGAAGCCACCAATTTTGTAATTTCAGCGGGATGGCCGTGGTATTTCCCAATAATTTCCAAATCCTCGCAGTCGCATTTTTGAATCCGAAGGAGGCGTTTTTTTAATTTTTCCAAATCGCACTTGCATCGATGCCGCCGCTGCTGCCCGTCTTCGATGGCCGACTGTGCCACTCGCGGATTGTATCCTGCCTGGCGGTCACAAATTTCATCCACGCTCTTTTGCAAAATTTCCCACCTTTCACTGGGATTATCCCCTATTTGAGTAACACACAATTTTGCAATTCCCTTGGGCAATTTTTCTCTCAGCGGGTGCAGTGCCCTGTCTATTTGTGCCGTCACAAGCACCCGCTCCCCACGGCTCAATAGGTGGCAAATTAAATTGGCGATGGTTATCGTCTTCCCCGTTCCCGGAGGGCCCTGCACGAGGACGAGATTGTGATTTTGCAGAACTTCGACAATCCTTCGTTGCTCATTATTCGACGGCAATGGCATGAGAATTTCTTCGCAACCATTTTGGGAAAATGGTTCCACCTCGGGATCGTCATTTTCCGGATCTTCCCCACCTTTCAATATTTTCCGAATGACACCGTGAATTGGGAGTGTGTCGGATTTCAAAATGTCTCCGATGGCTTCAGCAAAATGTAAAAACGCTTCCATTCCGCGCGGCCGCAAGTACAAAGCGGGAGCGTAGATTACCTGCGGATAATCCGCAGCCTTGTACGCCGACCTACCAATGGCATCGACATAGGGTCCGTTTAAAACATTGCTGAGAGCCCTAAGGGCCTTTTTAACCTCTTCGCTCCACGGGTCTTCCCCGGCTCGATTGAGAATTTCTCGCACTTTTTCGATACCCTTGTCAAAACCTTTGCCGCAAAAATTCAAATCCAAGGTGAGCTTGGCCCCATCTTCCCCAGGCTCCGCGGTAATTGTCCCGCTTTCAACGTCAAACCGAACGTTGCATGGGATGGTAATGGCGTGGTGGTAAATTTCTTGATATTTGCCATTGTTCTGCTTTACCTTACAAATGACCAAGCCAAGCGCAAGAACGATCTCATAGCTCTCGCGATCTTCCTCTTTCTTTTTTGCGAATTTTCGCAATTTTTGGTAAATTTTATCCTGTGCTTCCCAGGAAAGGTATGCCCCTCTTCCAGGGAGACAATCTTCCGGCCCTTGCCCCTCCGGGGAATTTCCTCCGCTATTTTGCCCGGAAGCAGGCTCAATTTTGCCACTTCCATTCCCTTCACTTCCCATGGAATCCGCAGTTTCAAGACTATCGCAGTTTTTTTGAATTAATTGCCGTTGGGGGTTTGTTCCATCGGTAGTGTCGACCAGTTCCTCGCAAATTTCTGGAACCATTGGCATGGCAATTTTTGGCAAAGAAAACCACTGTGCATCGGTGATATCTGTGGGAAAATTTTCCAGGTCGGATAGCCAGAATACTTCATAGCGGTCGCTTCGACAATCGAGTACCTGCCTGCGGCACATTTTGGTCATGTCGATGAAGTACTCATTCAGAGCCCCTTCTTTTTTGGCCGTTTCCTTAAGCCGATTTGCAGCGTCAGCTTCAATGGCACGGTTTAATTTCATACCTTCGGACTCGAATTACTGGGACTGCATTGGATTCGACTCATCGATCGGAAAAGGCATGCGCAATTGTAAAAAAACTAGCCGAGTTTAGCAAGTAAAAATGTTGCCTTGCCATGGCTTTGATCTTCCGGCGTCCGAAACTAGCCTCCGGCGGGTGGGCGGAGTATAATTATACCCTATGCATTTGAAAATCACATGCCCAAAGATGCGGGAAACCGCTATGGAAGATTTTATTATGTGCTTTTCAGCTGAAATGAGTATGGGGTTCCGGCGGACGCAGAGGGATCGCAGACTCCCCTTCACTTCCCATGGAATCCGCAGTTTCAAGACCATCGCTAGCAACGCAACTAATACCGCTTCACAGTTAGATTTTGCGGTAAAAATTACGTAGCTTGCACAGGAATTGCCAAGCCAAGGTTTTCACTTCCTAGTGCACTTTTTTACTAAGCTTAAACCAAGGTTGAGTGGGATAAGTTCGCACCGCTTTCTAGGCGAAGAATCGGGATTATCCTACTCACATCGACTGCAATCTCGCGCTTCGTTGCCAGAATGATACTTTGAAACCCTGAAGCGGTGAGAAACGCTTTCATCCATAGCTGTTTTTATAGCTAACATAGGTTTTCATACGGGGCAAGACTCATAAATTAATATGAGTGAAATATAACAGGTTAAATAAATATAAAATAAAAAAAATAATTGTATGTTTTTCTGAGGGCATGGCAGCGAGGGTGCGATGTTTACATTTCTCTTATAAATTTTCCTGAAATTTAGAGGCTAAAATAAAAAAAATTCTCCGCAGGAAATTCAACTTGCACAAACGCTCGTTGACAATGATGTAATCGGTGAATGGCAAAAATTTGGAAAAGATCAAAATGACTTCCCCTATGTTTTCAGACAGACATTGCAGGGAACTGCACATAAAATTCATACCCTTGCCGCCAAAGCAGGCATCCCTACAAAGGAATTCTTTCTCTTGCAAAAGGCATTTTATATTTCCGATTCATCTTCCTACAAGTATGTGAGAGAAAGTTTCATGATTTCAGACGCGAGTGGGGAATTAAAATTTAAGCCAACAAGTGGATTGGTACCTAGTAGGGTGGAACTTCTGGAAGCTGAGGTGATGAGTGAGGAAGTTGAGTTTGGCGAGAAAATTCAAGCATGTTTCTCCCCTAATATTGAGGAGGGCAAACCCTTGGAAAGGGTAATTTCCCTATTTAACATTGAAGGAACTTTTGGGGGCCACACTGATATTTTCAAACTGGCGCATCATATTAAAGACAATATTTCTTCAATAGAAAATATGGAAGGTGTTCAGGACGATGCATTGAATGCCGATGAATTGAGTGCCATTTTAGAAATGGCAGATTATGTCATTACCTTAGAAGCAGACGGCTATGCAGCTGACCACGCCGCTTTGTCCGTCAAGCATCGCCTACTATGCCAGCAATCTGGCATTTCTGCTAGCGTTGAAGGAAAAACTTGGGAGTCACTTGAAGAAAATGATCGGGGAGTTATGAAGGGATGCGATGAAGCATTTTTTCAGAACCTTGCCGCTTCACTTAGACCAGGTGAGGCACCTGATAAGATGTCCGGGTTTGTAAATAAGCTGCGCCAATTCATCCATGAATTTTATCAAACTAAAGCAGAACATTGCCAGCCATTCAAATTACTTTCAGCAATGTCGCGAAATTCTCCAAGTGAAAATTATGTTTGGACACAAACGCCCGAAGCAGCACACGGATCACTAGCTAAACATCTTACAAAGTGTGGGCTTTCGCTAGACCAAGGAAGAGAAGTTTTTGCCGCCCTACAGGCATATAGTCACGAAATTTTAAAGCACATAACTTTTCCTGGCAAAAATGACGATGGAACAATCGACATCCTTAGGACGGAAGGCAGCTCCGTAATGGAGAGTTATAGCTTGCAACCCGGTGCAACTTTAGATAGCGCGAAAAAAATGTCCCATTCCGCTCTTGATTGTGCAAGCATAGGAAAGGCAGTTATTTGCTATGGAAGTGAGCTAACTCATTACCGCATTCCATTGCATCGTGTCGTTGGAGGATGCTTCTTGAACCCATCGAACAGACCTGGAAGTCCAAAACTCCCACCTTTTGGGGACGCGGGCTTTAATGGTATCACTTTTCAGGCGGAAGGCTTAGGATTTTCCTATCCCGGAAGGGCGCTTACTAGTACTGAAATAGGGGTTGGAGTATTGCTAGGAACCGGGGAAAAGCCAGGAACCGGGGAAGAATTTGAAATAGTGGGAAGAGTGGCTCCAGATCCAGGAGATCAAGAAAGTCAGAAATTAGAAAACACATTTGGTTTGCAAATTTTAGAGATAAGGCGTAAGTCCACTGGAGAAATGGAAAGACGTTACGTTGCTACCAAAGACATGCCTTCAGAATACACTACATAGGAGAAATATCATGGAAACTATTTATCAATTACCTCTTAGAAGTGCTCACTTAGTTGAGCTGCCATATGGCCATGGTCGTATGGCGGTAAAGCTGTCCATTGGCAATAAAACTGCTTATATTTACGAGCCTAACATGTATGAAATTAAAGCTGGTTTTGTGGAACTCCAAGATTTGGATTGCATTGATGATCAAAATTGGTGCCACCATATTTTACCAGTGGTCAGGCTTACTCCGGATTATGCAGAGAAAATGCACATGTCATGTCTAGAGCAGAGAAGCTGCACCAATGATCCGCGAATTGTGAAGCTTGCACTTGAACTCTGGGCGATGCCAGGGAAGAGTGCTGGTTATTTTGCAGGTAAAAAACTTTTTCCAAATGCCGAGGCTACTAACTTAGAGGTCTTTCTGAAAAGTTTTGCCGATGAACGCCGCGAAGCAGGGTTTAATCCCGATCTCGTTGAAATAAGAAAGTTTTCTTTAGAACCTGATACTACAGAACAAAAAAAGTTAACCTCCCCATCGCGCTGTGATGTTGCGTAGCACGCTACCATTTTGGTGAAATTTATCCCAGTTCCGGGGCTAGAAAGTTTGAACCGGCCATCATAAATTTAGCTTGATTTTCGTTTGATCGATTATTTCGCGAAAATCGGCGGAGCATGAATTATAATCCACAATGTCGACACGATATGGCAAGAGACTCTCTTCAAAAGCGGTTTCGAGCAGCAATTTTGATGCAAGTGAATCTTTATTTTTAAATTCTATGGCAAGATCAATGTCCGAATATTTCTTGATGCGATTGCCAGTTGCCCGTGAGCCAAATAGATACACAGCCGGAGCGTCGTTGCCAAAATGCGCCTGAAGGATTGTTTTAACGATATTGAGATATCGTTCCTCAAGATGAAAGTTCATTGGCGTGGGGAAATTTTCGACAATAAAAACAGCGCTTCTCCGTAAAATTTTCGAGCGACTTGAATAACGGAATTTGCCACATCTTGGTTATATGTATGGCTGGTAGAATTCCTTGCTTTCCTATGGACATCCCACTCTTCTAAGTCGCCACTTAGCAAATTCTTTTCGTTTGCTAGCCTTATAATTTCATTGAAGGACATTCGGTCTATTTCCTCAGGAGATTGCGACATAAATTCCAAATGCCGCTTGAGTGATTTAAATGACAGCTCATAGGAATACTCAAACCTTTGTATCACAGAGTCGCGTATGAACAAATTTTCAGGGTCTTGGTCCAAAGCATGCAACGCTTCGCCCAAAGTTTCTAAGGCATTTTTTAAAAAAGAAACATTCATTACCACTTTGAGGCAAAAAATTGAAATGCTGCCAAAAGTCAACCATGATTAGTGGCTCATCTAGCCTAATCGAAATGCCTCACAAAATTAGCAACTGGCCAAATCAATGCTGACTTTGATTTATAAAATCTTCCAGTTTCCGTTGATCCTCCGCTGACTTGCAGTACATTATTTCGTAATAACCCGGTTGGTCACTGAGTAGCTTTGCCAAACCGCCCGCTGGTAAAGTAATCGGGCCGCTTTTTTGGTCGGAATCTAGCAGAACCCATTGGCCATCTGCTAATTTTCTAACACACCTAAAATGCAAACCATCGGCAATTATTGCGCGGTCAACATCTCCTGGCAATTGGTCCCTGCTCAAAGCTTCTAGAAAATCCACTTTTTCCGAAGGAAGGCCTTCCCTTGATTCATTCGCTATTTCATCCACTCGTCCACTTTCAACGTGTAGCGTTACCCCAACTTGTTTTTCCAAGACAATCCTTAAAGCAACCGGATCTAGCCCATTTTCAGTAGGTGAGAAAGATTCTTTCAATTCTCTCACATCATCCGTAATGCCATAAGCAGCACTAGATATTCCTAAAGATGAACGTTGGCGAAGTGGAAGTAATTTGATCTTAGAATTCACCTCATCTGGTTCGTGGAGACACTTACTGATATCTTGCGCTAAACCTGCGTAGCGTTCCAGCGGATTATTTTTTAAAATGCTGTCCCCTTCTTCTCTCATTGTGGTAATAGCCGTAATTGCAGGCTCAAGTGCTCCCAATGCCCCATCGATGGCCTCAGCGATGCGCCGTACCATTGCGCTGCCTAACTTTTCTTCTAAGTTGCTTAACTTCCCTTTGATTTCGCTTAACTTTTCTTTAATGCCGTTCAATCGTAGGAGAGGATCATCTGGTCCTCTTTCTGCGAAACATTTGTATAGAATATGGGCACCTTCCGTGCTTGCTTCATCAAAAATTGGTTTTCCCATGAAATTGTTCAATGCATGTATGCCACAGGAATTTAAATCTTCCACTTGTGTTTCAAAGTACAGCTCGTCCGGGTATGAAGGATGCAAGTTAAATACTTCTGGAAATATGGAGAAATCTACTTCTGTCCTCTCTGCTGTTTTATCCAGCAATTCCTGACTAAAAATTTGATGGGGTGTGGAAGCATCTTCAACTCTGACATCTTCGGAACGAATTAGCGCTCCAACATGATACAAGTATGCCGGGAAAAGCAACTTAGCCATGGAATCTGAGGGAGGGTTATCTTCGCTACAAGAGTTAAGTAAGTCTGGGATGCATTCTCCCGCTTTCTCCATCATGTAATCCAAATCTTGAAATTTTTTTGAAATATCTCTCAGTGACATCTTCCCAGCCCCCGGGGACATCCATTGTTTTAAATCGTCGCTGGCGGGGCTGGCCTCAGCTTCGTCGCAGCTTCCTTCAGGGCGCTCGTCAATTATTGCTTCGAATTTTTGTCGGGTTTCATTTTCCCCTATCCCGAAGATGGTGCAATAGTCTTTGAAAGTGATTTCGGAATCCAGAAAAGTTTTTGCAAACTCAACCCTGGTTGCAGCACCTACCCCTTCAAACGCTTCTTTGGCAAAGGCGGCGATAGCAGGCAATCCTCCCTCTTCTTCCATTATTTGGCAAACAAATGGATCAATAAAATCTCGAAACTGAAACTCGGGAATTCTGTGCAACTCACTGGTGGCAGTTTGCGCCTCATGCAACCCCCATGCACCCGACACAACTAACCTAACAGCCTGATTTACTTCATCAAATTTTCCCCGGAGATATGCTTTTTCTTGATTTTTCCCACTGCCTCTGGCAACGGCATCAAAATTCACCACTGTCTTTGTCCTGTTCGCTAAACGATGATCTTCCCTAAAAAATGAACCCGCTTTGCTATCTTCGCCGGCGCTGCGATAGCTTCTCTCTGCCTCTATGGCGTAAGGTGCCGTTACATTGTCGCAGATCCTCAGGCGGTATCGCGCTAGAATTTGCTTTGTGACTGCATCCGGGGAAGTTATATCCTCCGATCCACTTGCCACTCGATCTATCTCTTGGGCAGCTGTTCGTATAATTTCTTGCAGTCGAGCGTGGCATTGGTCACCGTGGCCACGTACCATAATATCAATACTTGCCAGCGCACTTTGCAATGATTCTATCCTTTCCCCAAGTTCCTTGGGTACCACTTGGCTGCCAGAAAGCAAAGCCCTTGATTGCTCCTGGAGACCGTCCAATTCCCCTTTCAAAGCTTTAACTTGGAGAACAATATTTTTTAGGAGTTGCCTTTCTTCGCCAGAGATGCAATCACACCTTCTACCGTCAATGCCATGATATTTGCCAAAAATAAATTCACTGAATTTACTCGACGCATTCCTTGGCCACAGTGCCTCTACTTCTCGGAAAAGTGCTGCCTCCTGTTCGCTTTGCAACTCAGGTGCATTACTGGAAGCAACGCTCGCATCTTCCGGGATAGTTGGAATTTCATTTTGAGCTCTCCGCCATTCTACCCCCACCTGACTACCTTCAAAGAATGCATCTCCAAGTAAAAATGGACTACCTTTTTCTAACAATTCAGCATTGAGGTGGATGCGATAATTGCGGGCTGAGCAATATTTGCTTGGATCATTGCCTGCAATGACAGATGCTAGAGCACCTTCCATGCGACTTGTGTGCACTGTAGATTGCGGGTTACAAACGGATACCCTGGGTCCGGGGACATGGGGCACTTCTTGGGCTTGAACATCTCCCGAGCTGGCTGTGCGATGTGCCATGGGTGGACCTGGAATTCGAGCGGCAGCCACTTTATCTGCTGTGATAGTCATTCTATCTGCCTGCGCCACTGCGTCTGCCGAAGAAAGGCAAACATCTTTAAATTGTGCCCTTTCCTCTTTTTGTGCATCTTGGGCGGCCAATCCCCCCCCATCTATGAAAACATTGCTATCCATACCTCGACCTCCAGGGAGGAGATTTTACGATTCAGAGAAGTTTTAGCAAGACAATTCGATAATTAAATTACGTTTTTTTAAAAAAAATAACATGGGAGAGTCGGGAAAATTAACCTGGGCTTTGCGGAGCGGGGAAAGTATGTTTGCCCGCAAAACGCAAGTAAAATATTTTTTGGCAAGTAATCTTTGCCGATCCTATGAAAATTTTTAAATGGGCAAATCTTGAATTGTTCCCCCTGCAAAATTAGGCGAAAATATGGCTTTTTTTGGCGGAGAGGGAGGGATTTGAACCCTCGGTACCATGGTGGTACGTTCGATTTCGAGTCGAGTGCAATCGTCCACTCTGCCACCTCTCCAATCTTCGATTACTTGCATAAAACTCGCCCGTTTTCAAGAAATTTATGGTGCCCATTGCCAATCCCTTTTCTGGGGTAATAAATCATTGTTTTTTCTTTTTAGATTTTTAGTGTTAGTGGTGTTGTTAATTCTAACCAGGAGGGCTATTATCATGAGCAACAAAGAAGTGATTGTATCGGGTGTGCACGTGGAATTGACCGACGCTCTAAAGGCGCTAGTCAACGATAAGGCACGGAAATTATTCGCCCACGATGGCAGAATTATACACATCGAAGTTAAGTTGGAGCATGATCAGAACAGGTCCAAAAAAAATGAATTTGCTGCCCACGGGGAAATAAAAATAGGTGGGCAAAACTTAAATGCGCGGGCAGCTAGCGATGATCTGTACAAGTCTATCGACATGATGGTAAATAAATTAGACAGGCAGTTAATCGACAAGGGACGGGTAGAGGGCGACCATAGGCGGGAAAAATTGAAGGCCAATGCGCAAGTCGACCTCCACTCCACGGAAATAACTTGATGCCTCGGCGGTGAAAATATTTTCGCTAGGAAAATAGCAAAAAGTACGGGAGAGTTAAAAGGGGAAGAAACTGAGAAATAAAATGGGGATTGGGATAGGAGAAAAAGCGGATTGGAGAGGCCTAAGGCGGGAAAATTTATGGTCAGACAATTTTTTAAGGTCCCTTTCTTTTCCCTCCTATTTTTGACTTTTGTCTAAAATCATCTTTGAGGTGTAATTTTGTAACATTAAATTTCAGCGTTTGCTTCGCTTCGCAATCCCTTTTATTTCAGCTAAGATCCCTTCTTTTTTTTGATTTTCGCACAAAAAATATTTTGACAACGGGTGCAATAAATGCATCAAGCCTGATTGTTGATGATCGACATCAAGATTGAAAATTTGACAAAGCGCTTTGGGGCAGTAGCTGCACTTGACAACATCAATTTGACAATCAACGGCGGTGAGTTGTTTTTTTTGCTGGGACCGAGTGGCTGCGGGAAAACAACCTTGCTGCGCACCTTGGCGGGATTTTATGTTCCCGATAGCGGACGCATACTGTTCGGCGATAGGAACGTGGTGAATTTGCCACCCCATAAGCGCCACGCCGGCATGGTATTTCAGAGCTACGCCCTATGGCCGCATATGACCGTGGCACAGAATGTCGCCTTTGGCCTCGAGCAAAAAAAGCTATCGAAAATGAAAATCCATGCCATTGTTGCCGACATGTTGGCAAAGGTGCAGCTCGAGCAATTTGCGGACCGCAAGCCCAATGAGTTGTCCGGTGGCCAGCAGCAGCGTGTTGCCCTAGCTCGGGCGCTCGTTGTCAAACCGCGCTGCCTCTTCCTGGACGAACCCCTCTCCAACCTCGATGCCCAACTGCGCAATGATATGCGCTGCGAAATACGGACGATATGCAAGGAGCATAAATTGACCACAATCTACGTCACCCATGACCAGAAGGAAGCGCTGTCCATAGCCGATAGGATAGCGGTATTCTCCCGCGGCAAAATAAAGCAGGTTGGCAGTGCGACCGAGCTGTACAGGCGCCCGCAAACAAAATTTGTGGCAAAGTTTATAGGGGATACCAACATCGTCGAGGGCGTAATCATGCAAGTCGGTGCGGGGGAAGCGATTGCGCGCACAAAAATAGGGAATTTCCGTGGGATTATTTGCCCAAATAGCGACAGTATTAGGCCCGGCAAGAAGGTTTATTTATCCATTCGGCCGGAATGTTTGTCATTGAGCAGCGTGCCAACGAGTGAAAATTGCGTGGGTGGCAACGTGGGCAATGCGGTATATTTCGGCGAAGTCGCGCACTACGACTTCAAAAAAAATGGCGTAAATATGCGCATATCCGAGCTGAATCCGGCGAACTTCGAGCGCCTGCGGCATGCAAGGGAGGTGTATGTCCATGCAGCGAGCAGCGACGTGGTAATCCTGAGTGAATAAAATATGGCGAAGCTGGGCAAATTGTCAATTTTACTCCTAATACTCCTGATAATCGTCGTGCCCTTCGTCCTGCGCGACGGAAGAAAGTCGGTGATGTTGGACGACAAATTCGATGTGCTCGTTATTCTAACCCCTCACAATGAAGCACTTAGGCAGGAGTATACCCAGGGTTTTAAAAAATGGTATGGGAAGGAAACCGGCAAGGATATCAGCATTGATTGGCGCTACCAGGGCGGTGGGCAGGAAACATCGCGCTACATAGAATCAACCCTTTCCAATAATTTTATGAATTATTGGATCGGCGAATTTAATTTGCCGTGGACCAGCGAACACGCCGCCGCTTTTTCCGCGCGCAGTGCCAAAAATATGGGCAAAGGCAACGCTTTGCAGGATGAAATATACGACAAATTTGCACATTCCGATGTGGGTTGCGGCGTCGATCTGCTGTTCGGTGGGGGCATGTATGAGTTTATTTTACAGGCTGACAGAGGCAACCTCATCCCCTGCGACATCATTCGCGAGCGGCCGGACCTCTTCTCCAACGACACAATACCGGAATTTTTCGCCGGTGGGCGGCTATGGGACCGGGAGGGGCGCTGGTTTGGTTCGGCGCTATCGTCCTTCGGGATAATATACAACGCCGAGGCCCTGCTATCGGAAGGAATCGAGGCCTGGCCAAGGGCGTGGGGGGACCTGGCGCGCCCGGAATATTTTCGCAAATTGGCCGTCGTCGACCCCACAAAGAGCAGCTCCATGCTAAAGGCGTTCAGCATGCTCATACAGCAGCAAATGCAGATAGCCTACGAAAATTTGTGCACCGAAAAAAATGTTGCCAAGCTTTCGCCTGGGGATGAATTTGAGGCGGTGAGCGAGGGGTGGCTCGCGGGCTTGAAAATCATCCAAAAAATCGCCGCCAATGGCCGCTATTTCACCGAATCGGCCACGAAACCGCTAATTGATGTCTCAACGGGGAACTGTTTGGCGGGAATTTCGGTCGATTTTTACGGGCTTTCCGAAGTGCAGCACCTGGAAGAGCGCAGCGGCAGTAACCGCATGAAATTCGTTGTGCCCTGCGGAGGGACGGAAGCCCAGCCTAAATTTTCCGAAGCGCGGAATGAGGATGGCAGATTCAAATTTATTTTGCCATATGGCGGCGGGGCGCCTTCGCCGGACCCGGTAGCTGTGCTGCGCGGAGCAAGGCGGCCGGATTTGGCAAAAAAATTTATCGAATACGTAGTTTCCATGGATGGGCAGAAATTGCTGGCATTCAAGGCCGGAACAGATGGCGGCCCCGCAAAAACAACCATGTGCAGAACACCAATCCTGAAAACGATCTACGAGAAAAAATATGAAAAATTTCGCGTCAATCCGGATTTAAATCCTTACGAAGCAACGGCATCTTTCGTGTCGCACGACGAGTGGACCGAGCCCGTATATTCGATTTCTGGGCTGATAATAAAGCTGGCTTTCATAGACAATAACATTGAGCTGGTCGAGGCCTGGGGGGCTATTTTGCGTGCCCGCGCGGATGGGCGCTTCCACGAAGCGGATGCGGCGGAAAGCATCATGTGCGACCTATCGGAGCTGGAATACGGGGAGACTATTAGTGGCGTCGCTGCCAAGCTCCGCAGCGAAAACATTGCCCAGGCCCTAAAATTTCAGAATAATCTCTGCGATTCCTTTCGAAGGCGCTACATTTTGGCTAGATCGATCGCCGAGGGAAGCGTTGCTTTGAAAAATCCGTGATGCAAATTTATTGCCAAATTGCGGCCGTTGTGCAAGTTCCAGAGCACCATGCTAGATTTAAAATTTTTACGCGAGAATGTTGACTCCGTCAAGGCCGGCGTCGCCAAAAAGAAATTTAAAGTCGATATTGATGTTTTTTTGGCACTGGACGGGAAGCGCAGACAAGCTATTTCCGACTACGAACGGTTGCGGGCTGAGCAAAAACAGGCAAGCGACAAGGTCGCGGCACTGGATAAGTCTTCCGCCGAGTTTGCGGAAAATATCAAAGCTTTGAAGCAGCTCTCCGCCAAAGTTAGGGAGCTGGAACTGGGAGTGAACGGGCTGGAAGTAGCTTGGAATGAAGCTTATCTGGCGATCCCCAATATGCCCCACGAATCCGTCCCCATCGGAAAAAATGAGGGAGATAATGTGGAATTGCTGATTAGCGGCGATACAAATTCGGTCTCGCCCCATGCGGTCCCCCACTACCACATCCCCTGGTTTAGCCAAGCCATAGATTTTTCCCGCGGAGCTAAAGTTAGCGGGGCCGGCTTTCCATTTTATATCGGTTCCATGTCTCGCCTGGTCAGGGCGCTGGTGGAGTTTTTTCTGGACGAGGCACGGGGCAATGGTTACACGGAGCTTTCGACACCCATACTGGTGAACGCCGCGAGCGCAACCGCCACCGGCAATCTCCCCGACAAGGAATCGCAAATGTACCGCGATGACCAGGACGGTCTCTATTGCATCCCCACGGCGGAGGTGCCCGTCACAAATTTTTTCCGCGGCGAAATCCTAAATGAGGGCGACTTGCCGCTGTGCAGATGCGCGTACACGCCCTGTTTTAGGAGGGAAGCTGGCAGTTGGGGGAAGGATGTGCGCGGACTGAACCGCCTGCATCAATTTGACAAGGTGGAGCTAGTAAAGTGGTGCCATCCGGACCGCTCCTTCGAGGAGCTGGAGAAGCTGCGTGCCGACGCGGAGGGGATATTGAAAAAGCTTCAGCTACCCTACCGCGTGCTGCTCATATGCACGGGCGACATCGGTTTTTCCCACTCCAAGCAATACGACCTGGAAGTGTGGGCAGGCGGGCAAAAGCGCTGGCTGGAGGTGTCGAGTTGCAGCAATTTCACGGACTTTCAAGCCCGCCGCGGAGATATAAAATTTAGGAGAAAGTCCGATGGAAAGACGCAGCATGTGCACACGTTGAACGGTTCCGGGTTAGCAGTGCCGCGCGTCTTGGCGGCGATATTGGAGAATAATCTGCAGGGCGATGGGAAAGTCAAAATCCCCGAAATACTTGCGCCGTACATGGGCGGTGCCGCGTATCTGGAATTTTAGTGCATGCTAAAACTAGCTAAATTAGCGGGATTGGCAGTGGAGTACGGTGGCATGCCATTATTTCCCTGCTTCAAGAGAGTTAGGCGTCTATGGGGCAATATTCGCGGCAAGCGCGTTGAAGTTTTCATTGCCCGTCCTAGCCGAATCGCGACAAACATGGTTGCCCAAATCAAGCTGAACTGGCACAATGAAGTGCATTTTTCCGCGATGCGCAAGAAGCTTGGTCTGGCTTTGATGAGGGTCCTGGGGCGGCCGATAGTAGCATCGGGGGACATAATTTTGGATAGAAAAATCACTTTTCAATCCAAAGACATGAACTTTGCTAAAAGGATTTTTGCCTACGAAGAAATCAGGGATAAATTCGACGCACTCTGGACGGATAAACTCAGCGGCGGAGTACTGCTAATCGGCCAATCGAGCATTTTTTACCGCGAGCCGGCAAGCATATTGACCCGGAGAAAGCGGGCACGCTTCGCCATTGCCATCGATCTGCTCTGCGATTTGTTTGACATACTATACTTTTATAGGTATAAAATTTCATGATTGAGCACGCCTTTTTGTTCATATTGCTAGCTGCCCTTGCGCTGGGTCTGCAGCGCTGTTTTTCCCTGAAAGCGAGCCTCATAAAGACTGAAGCTGCGCTAAAATTCGAGCGGGAAAAATTTTTGCTCACCGAAAAAGTTTCCCAGGAGAAGCTCAACTTACTGAATGCGGCCGAAGAGAGGCTGCGGGAAAACTTCAGTAATTTATCTGCAAATGCGCTGAAGAGCAACAATGAGGCGTTCATCGTTTTGGCTAAGAACGCATTTTCCGGGCTTTCCAAGGAAGCGGAAAGCGAGTTCAATTCCGCCGCTAAGCCCATATGCGACTCCCTAAAGCTCTTCAATGAAAAAATTCAAAAAATTGAGGAGCAGCGCAATGTTTCCTACATCGAATTGAGCGAGCAGCTGAAGGCGATGAGCCAGGCGAACTTGGCCCTAAAAACCGAGACTTCCAGCTTAGTTAATGCTCTGCGCAAACCGGAGGTGCGCGGCCGCTGGGGAGAAATGCAGCTCAGGCGCACCGTTGAGCTATCCGGCATGATGGAGCACGTCGATTTCGAGGAGCAGGAAAGTGTGCGGTCCAGCGATGGGCAAAGTTTGCGCCCAGACATGGTAATAAGCCTGCCGAACGAGCGCCGAATCGTCGTCGATTCCAAAGCCCCGCTGTCGCTCTATCTCGATGCAATTCAGCAGAATACCGAGCAGGAAAAGACAAATATGCTGCACTCCTATGCCTCCAATATCCGCAAACACATCGAACACTTGAGCTCGAAAAATTATTGGGAGCAATTTTCGATTTCCCCTGAATTCGTGGTACTTTTTTTGCCCGGCGAAAATTTTTTCAGCGACGCATTGAAGGAGGATCAAAATTTGATCGAATTCGGCGTTTCCAGGCGCGTGATCCCGGCGACACCGACAACGTTGATTGCCCTTCTAAAGGCCATCGCCTATGGTTGGAAACAGGACGAGGTAGCAGCTGAGGCGAAAAATATTGCCGAAATCGGCCGGGAAATGTACAAGCGATTGCGGGTGTTTTTTGACCATTTCGACAGGGTTGGAAAATCGCTATCTGCCAGTGTAAAATCCTACAATGAAGCATCCCTATCCGCCGAAACGCGCCTACTACCCCAGGCGCGCAAATTTGAGAAATTCAGCCCAGAAATTCAGTTGGCAGACGGTATGTTTTACGTCGATACCCAACCAAAATCTAAGCTGTAAATTTATACCCGAAGCTTTACTTATAGTCCCAATATGGCCTTTAATGTTAATTGGTGCTCATGGTCAGAATTAACCATAATTCTCATGTGCCCGATATCCAGTGTTACACCTTCATGCCTTCCCACATCGGGGTCTACTTTAACGGCATCGGGCCCTATTTCGGGGTGAGCCCTAAGGAATTGTTGATATTCGCCATCACTTTCCAGTTGGCTATCAACAATTTGCTCAGCCTCGTGGAGAGACTTGCCCTCGCTTCTTACCAGCACATCTATGTTTAGCTTCCTTATTTCGCGAAAGGCTTGCAAATCTTCAAAGGTAGTTTTAGTTGGAGAAGTGTAGGATTTTAAATAATTTTGCCACTCACCTTGCAACTGATCATCAGCTTGTTTTATTGCATTGGCTTCAGGCATCTCACTGTTTTTCAATTTTTTTATAATCTTGTCCCTTTTTTCAAATAGGCTTCGCAAGTCCGGATTGAAAACAGTTTTTTGCAAGTCAGAAGGTTTGCCAAAGCGGTGATGTTCTTTGTAATACTGCTCATATGCAATTAGCAGTTGCTCTCTAATAGAAATAGAAATAGGGGCCTTAAAAAGAGTTTGCACAGCTTTGATAACCCACTTTTCTCCAAACAATTTGTGGCAATTTTCAAGGGATTCTTTTGTAATACCATCCTCTCCCGAAAGCAAAATTCGCAGAGCTGTAATTGGCCCAGATAGGAGAGGAGAAAAATCCCTTGGAGTTGGCGAATCGTTGTAGCCAACGCATTCTTCCGATGTTGTAATAGCAAATTCTGGGTTTGAGCAGAAATTACATAAATTTTGGGCAAAAGTTTTTAAATCCTTTGGATTTTGTAGGTCTAGTTGCATAGAAGACTCTAATAATTCTCCCATTTCCCTATATGCTTCAGCTCCAATTATTTTGGCATTGTCGGGAAGTTGATATGTTTGATATGGAGCTGAAGGATCTTGGCGCTGTCTTTTTGTCTCATTTCCGATAACATAGCCTTCCATTACCTCGTACCCCATACAAAGTCCCTGTGCAGCTCCTATTATGCGCAGTCCTTGAGAATCTGGTATTCCACCGCAATTATCTAGAATCTGCGCTGTCCATGCCCTAACCGCATTAGGGCTCGGAAAATTTTCACTCTGAAGAGTACTTGCAATGATAGGAGTATTGCTTGGGTCTATGGTGGATACCCGCAAGCTTTCCCCATTTGGCAATAAAACTTTTGATGTTTGTGGCACAAATATCGCCGGGGCGGGCGGGGTTTGCGCCAATGTTTGCTGCGTGGGCGGTGTTCGCGATGGCGTATTTGTTGGAGAAACTAAACCATGCTTAGGGCTAGGAATCGACGACGCACCTGGCCTGCGATTGGATAGCGGGGTCTGGGACATTCGACTACTATTCAGATTTGATCCCGGAGGTAAATGGCTTTGCGTTGCAATTCTACGGGGAAAAGTACGTTCCACTGCTCCTGAATTGCCCATTTCGCTTGCTGAACTTGCTCCCGATATCTCCCTCATATTTCAACCCTTCTAATTTTGAAAAATTCAGGATATAAAAATTTTTAGCTAAGGCAAGAAAAAATTTAGAAAAAGGATTAGCGGGAATGCGGAATGTGGACCAGGCGTTGGTAAAAATTTAACGGCCAGCCCATGATTTCAATTTGGGCAAGGAAAATCTCGGGATAGGTGGCGAGGATTGCAAACAAACCCTAAATATTTGGGTGCAAATCTTTGTACCCATGGGCGGATTCAAATTCATAGGCGAGGGACAAAATTTCATGCTCCTTGAAGGGCTTACCGAGGATTTGCATGCCTATGGGCAGGTTTCCACTGGACATTCCACAGGGAATCGAAATTGCACAGGCCCCCACCATGTTGGCTTGCACGGTGAATATGTCGCAGAGATACATCTGCAGCGGATCGAACTTTTTCTTGCCAAGCTCAAAGGCAACGGTCGGCGTAACCGGCGCTATTATGGCGTTAACTTCATCAAATACTCGCATGAAGTCGTTCCTAATCAAGGTCCTAACTTTTTGTGCGCGGCGGTAATAGGAGTCGAAATTTTCACTGCTCAAAACGTAGGTCCCCAGCATGATCCTGCGCTTAACTTCCTCTCCAAACCCTTCCTCACGCGTTTTGAAAAATATGTCAATTGCATTTTTCGCAGCCTTTGAACGAAGCCCGTACCTGACCCCGTCGAAGCGGGCAAGATTGGAAGAAGCTTCGGCGGTGGCGATGACGTAGTAGGCGGGCATCACGTACTTCGTCATCTCAAGGGACACTTCCACTATTTCGTGGCCGGCTGACCGGTAAAATTCTATGGCGCGCTCCAGTGCCTCCCTGATTTCGGGATCAAGGCCGTCTTGGAAATATTCCACCGGCACACCTAATTTCTTCAGGGACTTGAACTTCGGCAGCTCGGCCGAGTAATCGGGTAAGCTGAAGGGAAAACTCGAGGAATCCTTCCTATCCACGCCAACTATTACCTGAAATAGTGCGGCAATGTCCTCCACTGACCGCCCCATGGGCCCAATTTGGTCGAGGGAGCTGGCAAAGGCAACGAGGCCGTAGCGGCTAACGGCGCCGTAGGAGGGCTTAAGGCCGCATATGCCGCAAAATGCTGCCGGCTGGCGGATCGATCCCCCCGTGTCGCTGCCTAGGGCAAGGATGGTTTCCCCCGCCGCCACGGAAGCGGCACTCCCACCGCTGCTCCCGCCCGGCACACAACTGAGATTCCACGGATTGGAAACCGGCTTGTAAGCGGAATTTTCGTTGGACGAGCCCATGGCAAATTCGTCCATGTTTAGCCGCCCCCACAGGACGCAGCCGGCTGCACGCAGGCGCTCGGTCACCGTCGCATCATAGGGGGAGATGAAATTTTCAAGGATCCTGCTCCCGCAGGTCAGGGGCTGTCCCTTTTCGGCGATGAGGTCCTTCAAGCCGACGGGGATTCCATCCAGCGGGCTCAATGGTCGGCCACTTTTGTGCCTAGCGTCGGATTCTTCGGCTTCCTTCAGGGTCTTGGCCTCGTCGAAGGATAAAAATGCACCGATTTCCCTGTCCACTTGCTTTGTTCGCTCGATAACCGCCTTTGCCAGCTCCACCGACGAAATCTCCCGCCCACTAAGCATCGCGAAGAGTTGGTGGGCGGGCTTGAAAAATATTCTATCATCCATGGCAAAATTACTCCACAACTTTTGGCACAATAAACTGATTATCACGCTGCTCGGGGGCATTCATAAGCGCCTCTTCCACGGAAAGCATGGGGCCAACCAGGTCGTCCCGCAAAACATTGTACAAGGGAAATACGTGGGCAGATTCCTCGACTTCCTCAATGTCAACTTCGGATAATTTTTCCAAATAATCCAAAATTTCCCGCAAACTATCGGCAATTTTAATTCTTTCGCTTCCGCCGAGTTCAATGCGGGCAAGGGTCATCAAATGCTCAATATTTAGGTGTTTTTCTTCCATCATGAGACCTTCCTTATTTCGTAAAATTTTTCCAATGCGCGCTGGCTAGCATCGAACAGGAGCTGCACCTCCCCATCGGTGAGGGTGCGCTCATTTGAGCGGAAGCCGACCTCGAAACCGAGCGCCTTTTTGCTGGGGGCGATGCGTTCACCGGAATAGACATCGAACAGCCTGACGTACTCCATCTCCACGTGGGGTGCCAGGGATTTTTTGACGCACTTCTCCAACACACGCTGAACGTCGCCCGCCAGCTCCCCCTTTGAAACGACCACGGAAATATCCCTTGAAATCCTTGGAAACTGGCTGAAAGGTTTGTAGACATGCTTCGCCGGCTTCCTGGTGAAAACGGAATCCGCTACTATTATTTCCCCTGCGAAAACATTGCACCTAAGATCAAAGAAAGATTTCAGCGTCTTTTTATTCAGCAAGCCGCACCTGACATCCACCCCCGAGCGCGCCAGTTGGCCATACTCCGCGCCGTAGCCCGGCTGCCAAATCTTGCTATCCGAAATCGCCCGCAGGTCGATCTGCTTGGTATCCAAGATATTAGCCAAAATATCGAAGCACAATTCTTTCATGTGGCAAAAATTCACAGTGCGGACATTCCCAATGGTACGGTCTAGACTGCTTTCAAGCGAAATTAGACCCACGGCTAGGCACTCGCTGAATTCGCCGCCAACCTTGACCGCAACTTTGCCTACTTCGAAAAATTGATCATCGAAATTGCCGTTTTGAATATTGGAGAGGAGGGTCGATAGCAGGCCTGGGAGCAGGGATTGGCGATAGCAATTCTGATCGGACAGGAGGGGATTGCGCAAATTTATGCAGCTCCCTTCGCCGCACATGGCCTCCAGTGTGGTAGTATCGCCCAGCGAATAGTTATAGCATTCGAAGAAGCCGCGATTTACTAGCAAGTGGCGCGTCTTGGTGCAGAATGCGTATGGCCCATCATCGTTTCTGCGAACACTGGTCAGTTGCACCGGGTGTGATGGGATTTTATCGGTGCCATACACCCGCAGGCACTCTTCCACGATGTCCACGGGCAGCGCTATGTCATGGCGATGTGGAGGAACGGAGATGGCATATGTGCCGCCGTCGAAATTTACGCCAAACCCGAGGGCGGTGAGCGTGTATGCGATGAATTCTTCGCCGATTTCAAAGCCAAGGCGGCGCTCTATGAGTCCGTGCTCAACCCTCATCTCCAGTGGTGTGCACTCATATTTTTTGGCACTAATCTTTTGAACATATTCTCCGCCGCACAGGTCAAGAACCATCTCAACGGCCCTGTTCCCGGAGCGCTCACAGGCATGGGCGTCCACCGAACGGGCAAATCTATGGGAGCTATCCGTGGAAATCCCCAGCGCCCTTGAGGAACGCATTATGGCGGCGGGGTTGAAACAGGCGCTCTCTATTAAAATGTCCGTGGTAGAATTATCTATTTCCGCATCAACGCTGCCAATTATGCCGGCGATAACCAGCGGACGTGCGGCATCGGCAATCACGGTAACGGTGCGGCTAAGCCCATGATTTTTCCCGTCGAGCCCAACCATGGATTCCCCGTCCAACGCGTATCTGATGTGCAGTTCCCCGTGCACTATTTTTTTCAGATCGAAGGCGTGGAGAGGATTACCCGTCTCGAGCATAACCCAGTTGCAAACATCCACGAGATTATTTACGGATTTCACCCCCGCGGCCCTCAGGTCGTTGGCCAGCCAATCCGGGCTTGGGCCGATTTTCACACCCCTCACGCAAAAAGCGTGGTAGCAGGAGCAGTCTTCCGATTCCACGCCTATGGGCCCCATTAGCTCCATGGGATTGGAGATAGCCAGGGGCTTGGGTGGGGGAAGCTTCAGCTCTTTGCCAAGCTTGCATGCCAACTCGCGGGCCATTCCCACGTAACTCAAGCAATCGCCGCGATTCGCAGTTACACTCAGGTCAAAAATCACATCATTTTCCACGGGCAAGACATCGTGTAAATTTGCTCCAATCGGAGAAGCGGGATCTAAAATTAGTAGGCCGGAGTGGTCATCTTTAACGCCCAGTTCCCCTCCGCTGCACATCATGCCATCGGACCGCACCCCCCTAAGCATGCTGCTATTTATACTGACATCGCCGGGTAGGATGGTCCCGGGCAAAGCCACCGGCACGCGGTCAAGTAGTTTAAAATTTTTCGCACCGCAGACGATTTGCCGCACATCATTCTCACCCACACAAACTTGGCACAGGGACAACTTATCGGCGTTTGGATGCTGCTCAATCCCCTGAATCTCACCGACAACTAGGGTATTTTGCCGCCGCAGACCGATGCATTCCATGCCCTCGACTTCAAAGCCAAGGGAGGTAAAAATATCGGGCAAAGCGGCGGTATCTACATCCACATCTACGTAGCGCTTGAGCCAATTTAAACCTATTTTCATAGCAATGTGCGCACACTTAGCGAAATTTAACAGCTGTGCAAGAAATTATCACTCTGAATGGTGCATGCGTCGAAAACATTTTTCACGGATAGTTCTTTCAGAGCACGGCGGGAGAGTACGGAATGGCGGGTGCAGTTTAGCGGGTAGGGGCCATATTTCCGAAAATCCGTGGGGCCGAACAGCGCCACAATCCTTTTTTGCATAGCCGCACCGATGTGTATGGGGGCACTATCGTTTGCGACGACCAGTGCGCAATGCTTAATTAGCCCCAGGGTATCGAGCAGGCTTGTCTTACCCATCAAATCCAAAATGTTACCCCGGGTAAATTTCCAACCAATGGAATTTTGCCCAAGGAGCACGATTTTTAACTTTGGGTAAGCGGCAGCCAATTCCTCAGCCAACTCGCGGAAAAATGGCCATTGCTTTTCCACCCTCCTGCTCTCGGGAAATAGCAGAACATATTGCTCAGCGAAATTGCATAAATTTTCAATGGTGCCAAAGTTTAGTGCATATTCAAAGCTGGGCATGATGCCAAATTTTGGTAAAAATTGCAGCAAAGTATCGAGGGCATGTGGAGAATCGGATTTGCCTATCCTCTCCCCATAAAAGATGCGGGATAGCTCCCGGGAATCGCAGCGGCCAATCTTCCTAGCGGCCTTCGCAGCGCAGGTCATGAGTCCGGAACGGGCTAATCCCTGCATATCCAAGACGGCATCGTAGCGCCGGCTACGTATCGCTTTCAACAGCTTGAAGAATGTTGAAATTCCCGTAGCGCGGTGGAATAGGTGTGTGTGCTCCACGATGCCAGAAGCTGCCACAATGTCGGCAAAACAATCGCGGGCAACCCAGTCGATTTGCAAGCCGCTCATGTGTTTTTTCATGATCGCCGCAACTTGCAATCCGTGCACAATGTCGCCCAAGCTGGATGGCTTTATGACCAATATATGCATAAAAAACTTGCATTGTTTTTATCTTCCTCATAGGAGTGGTCAATCGTCAATTTTGAGCAATTGGAGATAGTGTGGTACTATTATTTCTGTTAAGATGCCTTGGATTTATCACATCGCGGCTGCCGAATAATGTAATAAGGGGCATCAGTGTGGTGCTCGGGACAGTGGCGTTTTGGGTCATGCCCCGGAGGCGTCGCATAACCCTGTCTAACTTGCACCACGCTTTCCCCGATAAAAATGGCAGGTGGTATTTGCGCATAGGGCGGGAAAGTTTTATCAGGATGATGGAGTTGGGCATGCTGGCTATCTCCTGCAAATATTTGCCCGAAGAGCGCATCGCCGACAACTTCATTGCATCGCCGTCCCTTGTGCGCACGATAAACAATATCAGCTGCAGCGGGCGGGGAGCATTGATTCTTGTTCCGCACCTATCCACCATGGAGGCAGCGACGATGATTCCAAAGATCGCCGCCGTGAAATGTCCGCCCATGGGCGTAATTTACCGCCCATTCAGGAATAAAGCCTTGGAGAAATTCATCAGAGAATCGCGGGGGCGCTTCGCCATAGAATTATTTTCGCGGAAGTCCGGCATCATCGAAGCCATGAGACTTTTACAGAGGAATGGCATCGTTGCGATGCTCTTTGACCAGAACGCGGGCTGCAGCGGATACACCACCACTTTTTTTGACCGCTGCACCCAGTCCACCGAGCTGCCTGGAATCCTCGCCACCAAATACGGTGTGCCCGTCTACTGCCTATATCCCGATAGAATCGGCCCATGGAGGGCGGAAATCAAGATAGAAAAGCTGTATCAATCGTGCAAAAATTCCGTGGAACTAATTGTTGCGGCCAACAAGTGGCTAGAAGGCAAGCTGTGTGCGAGTGAGAGTGCCTGTGCCGATTGGCTATGGGCCCACGATCGCTGGAAAATCACTTTTAACAATCCTAAGATACTATCCCTCAACAGGGCAAGGAGTTGGCTGCCAGAAACCAAGCGGCTGCTGGGCCATAAAGTCTTTCCCAAAAAATTAAAAATATTTGTTCGGCTGCCGAACTGGCTGGGCGACGTTGTGATGGCCATTCCCGTGCTGCGCACGCTGAAAAGCTCTCGGCCCGATGTGGAGCTAACTTTGCTATGCCAGCCGCAATTCATAGAAATGCTCACCAAACTGGATCTCGCCGAACATTTCATCCCTCTACCGGAAAAGAACGGGAGATATTTTTTCAAATTTTTTAAATACAGGAAGCTCTACGCGGATATTCACATAATTTTTACCAATTCCCTGCGCGGCGATGCCGAAGCGTACATAATCAATGCCCCCATTCGACTCGGCATAGATAATAGCCATCCGCGGCCATTGCTAACCGATATTTTCAACTTCGGTCCACAGTTTGACCGGTCCAACGTCCATCAGACGAAAATATGGGGAACATTCCTCCGTGCCTATGGACTGAAAAGTAATGTGAATTATACGCCCTACAAAATATGCCGAGAAGTGGAACCGGATTGCTTCTCAAGGCATTCCATAGGAATGATTTGCGGATCGGCGAATAATCCGGCAAAACGCTGGCCGGTGAACCATTGGCGCGTCCTTATCGAACGAATTTTAAACCACTATCCGGGCATACAAATTGGGTTCTACGGGGTAGCTTCGGACTCCAAATTGGCCGACAAAATTGTGCTGGGCCTGGGTAAGTATAGCGTCAAACAGCTATGCGGAACAACCACCCTCACCGAATTTATCCAGAGCATAGATGGCGATGATCTGATAGTCTCCGGAGACACGGGCGGCATGCACGTCGCAAGCATGTTTGGCCGGCCCCTAGTGTGCATATATGGGCCGACAAACTCGGTGCACACGGGCCCGATTTTCAATGGCAAAAAAACAATAATTTACCCCGAAGGCTGCCCCCTTAAGGGTGGGTTTCCCATAAAAGATGTCTCTGTAGATCAAGTATTTGCGGCAATTACTTTGACCATGGACAAGATTATCTCTATCCCGCCCCCCTCCCTGGAGGATTGGCAGGTAAACCAACTGTAGTAGGTAATCCACAAAGAAAAGTGAATATTGCTAAAAAATTTATAAATTCGTGAACAAGCGGAGGTATGGCAAAACATCCAAGGGCTTTTTGATTTTTTTCTTGATTTTTTTTCAAAATTACGTAAAATTTACCCATCTAAACTAAACTTTGGGAGGTAAAGGATGAGTATAACAGCAACAAAAACTACAACGGCAGAAACTGCAACTAAAGTTAATTTTACCACGGGTGTGGGAAAATCAGAAAAAGCACAGGGGATCTTTGGCGGTCGCCAGTTTGGTGTCGGTAAACCTAGCGAAGCTATTAAAAAAATGGTGGCGGGGGGCAAAGTGGGGGGTAAGTCGCTGGAAGGTAGAGGTGATAGCGGCCCAAAGGAACCTGCCGCTAGTGATGCCAAAGCTGCTTCGGAGTGATACTCCAATGGGCAGCACCCAGCTAGCGAGGCAGTGGATTGCGAAAAATTAGGCAATGCAAAGTGAAGTGAAAGCAAAACACCCGTGATTCTGCTTGCACTCAGGGGCAATTTACGCCACCATGCCGGAATGGATTCGAGTTTGCTGCGACAGTCGTTCTTTGATTTCTTCAAATCTAAGGGCCATGCCTTGGTAAGTTCTTCATCCCTGCGACCGGAAGCACCGAATTTACTGTTTACCAACGCCGGAATGAATCAGTTCGTCCCCTACCTCCTGGGCGAACGTACGCCCGATGCGCGGCGCGTGGTCGATACGCAGAAATGCATGCGCGCCGGAGGAAAGCACAATGACCTGGATGACGTCGGCTTCGACACCTACCACCACACATTCTTCGAAATGCTCGGCAATTGGTCATTCGGGGATTTCTTTAAGGAAGAAATCATAGGATGGGCCTGGGAGTTACTGGTTCACCTTTGGAAATTTCCGAAAAATAGGCTGTACGCAACGGTCTATCGCCCACAAAATGGTGACCCCGCAGAGTTCGATTCAGCTTCCTATGAGGTTTGGAAAAATATTTTCCTGGGAGAAGGCCTGGACCCCGATGTCCACATAAAATATGGGGGGAAAAGCGAAAATTTTTGGATGATGGGCAATACGGGGCCGTGCGGACCGTGCTCGGAAATTCACATGGACCTCACCCCAAATGGGGATACGAATGGCGAGCTTGTCAACGGTGGCGATGTGCGGTGCATGGAACTATGGAACCTCGTATTCATGCAATTCAATGCCCTGAACGATGGCACGTTTGAGTCCCTGCCCCAATTCAATGTGGACACGGGCATGGGCCTGGAACGCGTGGTCGGCATAGTGAGCAAAACAAAAAATTTTACCGATTTTTCACGATTGCCCTCCAACTATGACAGCGACTTGTTTGCCGATATTTTCCAGGCCATAGGAAACATGTGCGGGCAAAAGTATGGGGGTTCCCTTCCCTCTTCGCGGGAAAAAATGACCGAAGGGGAATCGGTGGATTTCGCATTCAGGGCCATCGCCGACCACATACGCGCACTAACTTTTGCAGTGGCCGATGGCATATTCCCCTCCAACGAGGGGCGGGGCTATGTGCTGCGGAGAATCCTGCGGCGAGCCGTCACTTTCTGCCATAATCTCGGCTTGAAAGCGGGCTCTTTCGCTGAATTATCGCGCGTCGTCGTAAAAAAAATGGGCAAAATTTTTGGCGAATTGAGCGAAAATGGCGAAACTGCACATAGGGTAATATGCAGCGAGGAAATCGCCTTTAATAGGACGCTGGAGCGGGGCATGGGCATTTTAAATGACCTGATCGCCGGAGCCGAAAACAGGATAATCAGTGGGCAGGACGCGTTTCTACTGTACGACACCTATGGGTTTCCCCTCGACCTCACCCAGCTCATCGCTAGGAATAATGGGTGCCAGGTGGATACGGCCGTGTTTGAAGGGGAGATGGAAAAGCAGCGGGAGCGGGCTCGTTCCGCACAGAAAAAAATCGAAATTTGCTTAAATTCTGGCCCATCAAGCGGGACGGAATTCATTGGCTACGATGCCAACGGTACGCAAAATGTCCCCTGCACGATTTTGGAAGTGATCGGCGAAGGTAATTATTTGATTCTGGATAAAACGCCATTTTATGCGGAGTGCGGTGGTCAAGTCTCCGACAGGGGAACGATCCACGTGGGGGAGCTAAGCTTCACGGTAACATCCGTGCTTAGGGATAAAAATGGGCAGATTTTGCATAAAATTGCGGAGAATGTCTCGAAAAACCTCGGAGGAAGTAAGGCTAGCGCGAGCATAGATAGGCGTGCGAGGCTGGCTTCGGCGAGGAATCACACGGCGACCCATATCTTGCATTGGGCGCTGCGCAATGTGCTCGGAGCGCATGTGAAGCAGGCCGGCTCATGCGTGGACTCGAAACGTTTGCGCTTCGATTTCAATCACTTCGAAGCCGTTTCCCAGGAAAATTTAGCAAAGGTGGAAAGATTGGTGCAGGATAAGATTCTGGAGGGTTCATCCCTGTCGATTTTTGAAACGAAATTCAACGAAAAACCCGAGGACTGCATCGCAAATTTTGGCGAAAAGTACGGTGACATCGTGCGCGTCGTTAGGATAGGCAACTATTCCAGCGAGCTATGCGGCGGATGCCACGTGGTTAATACCTCCGAAATTTGCTTCTTTAAGATCCTTGGCGAAAGTTCGATATCGTCGGGCATTCGCCGCATTGAGGCAGTTAGCGGCGAGGAGGCGATTAATCTGGCAAATGTGCAGTTTGCCAACCTAGCAAACTTGGCTAAGATTTTTTCCTGCAAAAGCGACGACGTTGCTCCCCGCGTTTCCGCTCTTCTTGGGAAGGTCAATAGGCTTGAAACGGAAGTCAAGGCGGCGAGGAACTCACTCCTATTGGATGTCGCGGCAAATTTAGCCGCCAAAGCCAATGCCCTCGAAGGGGATATTTACGGGATAAACGAACGTGTCAGTGGGTTTTCCACGGATGAAGTTCGTTCAATGGCCGCTTCGCTTGCGAAGAAATTTGCGGAACACGTCATAGTGCTCACGGGTGAGAAAGGCGGGAAATCGACCGTGGTGGCGATGTGCTCGGCCGAAGCCCGCGCCCTAGGATACAATGCGGGAAGCATGGTGAAAGAGATTTGCGTCAAACACGGTGGCAATGGCGGTGGCAATGGGAGCTTCGCGATGGGCGGATTTTAACTTGAATAAATTGTAAAAATGTTACGAGCCGGCATAGTTGGACTTCCAAATGTGGGGAAAAGCACACTGTTTAACGCCCTGACACACTCCCATAAGGCGGATGCGCAGAATTACCCATTCTGCACCATCGAGCCCAATGTGGGGATAGTGGAAGTGCCTGACGATCGCCTGGCGAAGCTGGCAGCATTGTCCCGCAGTGCAAAAATCGTGCCCGCCGCCATCGAAGTTGTCGACATCGCGGGGCTGGTTGCCGGAGCGAGCAAGGGGGAGGGCCTTGGCAACAAATTTTTAGCAAATATCCGGGAAGTAGATGCCCTGATCCACGTCGTTCGCTGCTTCGAAAATAGCGACATTGTGCACAGTTCCGGTTCCATCGAGCCAATTCGCGACATGGAAATCATCAACACGGAGCTCATCCTAGCGGACCTGGAATCCCTATCGTCCCAGCTGGAAAAAAATTCACGCCGGGCAAAGGGAGGCGATAAAGAAGCTAGGGAGAATGTCGAATTGCTCAGCCTTCTGCACACCCACTTGAATGCGGGAAATCCGGCAAATACGCTGCAATGCGGCAAGGAGCAGGCCGCAAAAATTAAGCTATTTAATCTTTTGACCGCCAAGCCCGCGTTGTACGCTTGCAACGTCAGCGAAGGCGATGCGGCGAATCCTTCCGATAATAAGCACGTTTGCGCCGTGGCAGAATACGTGCGCACCCACAGCGGTGCTGGAATTTGTGTGATTTGCGCACAAATTGAGGCCGACATGCTCGAATTTGCCCCCGGGGAAGCCGCCGAGTTTTTGCGAGACCTTGGGATAGGGGACAGCGGAGTTTCGCAGCTGATCAAAAGTGCCTATGCCCTACTCGGCCTGTCCTCCTACTTCACCACCGGAGAACAGGAAACCCGTGCCTGGACGTTTAAAAAAGGCATGAAAGCCCCGCAGTGTGCCGGCATAATCCATGGGGACTTCGAAAAGGGATTTATCAAAGCTGAAGTGGTGAGCTGCGACGACATCATCAATCATGGGGGCTGGCATGGTACACGGGAGGTCGGCAAAGCCCGCCTTGAAGGGAAAGATTACGAATTCGTCGATGGGGATGTCGCAATTTTTCGCTTTAGCAGCTAAATTTTATGGACATTTGACAAGTTTTTAATACACAGTTGTCCCATGGAAATTGGGATAAGAAGATGGGGCTTAGTTGTACTAGTGCTCACATGTTTGATTGGGCGAAGTGTAGCCATTGCATCGGATAGCGACACACAGCACACGGGGAATAGTTTTATGGAAAAATCTCTAATTATACTCAAGCCGGATTGCATGCAAAAGCGCATCGCAGGGAAAATAATTACTCGCTTTGAGCGCGCTGATTTGAGCATCGCAGACTGCAAGGTCATGCGCCTCGATGAAAAAATTCTCAACGAGCACTACGCCCATCTTGCCCACCTGCCTTTCTTTCCGGAAATTGTTGATTTCATGGGCTCATGTCCGGTCATTATCCTTATTCTAGAGGGCGACAATGCAATTTCCAGAATAAGGACACTCCTCGGCCCGACGGACTCCCAGCAAGCTTTGCCGGGGACCATTCGCGGGGATTTTGGCACCGATAAGATGCGCAACATTGCCCACGCATCGGATTCCAAAGAAACCGCCGAAGCCGAAATTATCCGCTTCTTCGGCAAAAAATAAAGGCTCTAAGTCGGGGCAAGTCCAAAGAAATCTGAAGAATTCAACGGGGAGGTAAGGGGAAGGATAGGTTCCTTTGTCAACACCGGGTGGCGCCATCGCCGACAAAATTACGCGTGGCCGCGATAGGGCTGCTCATCCGATCAGAGCCACTGAAAGCCTGGGACGCCGACCACATCCTCCGCGCCCCATTTCACATCCCTTCGGCAGGGGGCGAATCTTGTCATAGCGACGGAGAAGGATGCCGTACGCATGCCCAGGCATTACGTTTGCCAGTTGCCGACATATTTTTTAAAAATAGAAATAGAGATAATTTCCGGCGAAAACGTGCTCAATGGGGCGATTATGAAGTTCATCTCCGACAACAGCTAGCTCAATTAATACACATCTTTCTGATACCTACCCGCTTTCTTCAGGTTTGAAAGCCAGCCATCGACTTCCGCTGCCGAAATGCCGCCGACCGTAGCGGCGATATTTTTCAACGCGTTTTCCACGTCCACTGCCATGCGCTGGGCATTGCCGCAAATATAGAAGCTGGCCCCGCCGCGCATCCACTGCCATAGCTCCACGCGCTTCTCGGACATGCGATCCTGGACGTATATCTTGTAATCCTGGTCGCGGGAGAATGCCAAGTCCAGATTGTTGAGCACACCAATCCCCCCCAAGCGGAGCAGTTCCCCCTCTTCTAAGAAGTCCGATGCCCTGTGCTGATCGCCGAAAAATAGCCAGTTGCGCCCAATTTTATATCCGGAATTTTTCAAATATTCCCGTTCCTGGAGGAAGCCCACAAAGGGTGCAATCCCCGTGCCTGGACCAACCATTATGATGTCCGCAGCCGTATCCGATGGCAGCCTGAAAGCGGAAGTGGCGACGTAAACATCGGCGCAATCCCCTATTTGCAAGCGTGATGTAAGGTAGGTTGAAGCGACGCCGCAGCGCACATTCCCCAGAAAATTTTTATAGCTAACGGTACCGACGATGAGGCATAGCCTGTCCCCCTGCACATTCTTTGACGATGCGATGGAGTATAGCCTCGGCGGCATCTTTTTTAATAGCTTGCACAGCTCCTCGCCATCCATTTTTACATGGGAGAACCGCGCCAAAAGCTCAAGCAGGGAATAGTTATCTTCCCTCTCTCCGCTAAAATTTTCATTGAAAGCATCCCTATCCCGGCTCGCCAATTTTTGCACAAACGCTTCCAAGAAGCGCTTTGGAAGGTGGGTAACGCAGAAATTTTCAATCAGGGCGTCGCGGAGAGGACGGGTAACACCGCGGATTTCAACGGGCATATCACCCTGGAGCTCAAGTAATTCCAAAATTGAATCCACTTCGCTCCCCTCATTCTTCGGATAAACAGCCAAGGTATCGCCGCAAACGTAGTGCAAATCCCCAATGTCGAATACTAAGCGGTAAACATCCTTCCCACTGCCGACCTTGCTCAGGCGCTCGCGGGCAATCAGACGCGCAGCATAGGGATGTTCCCTGTCATATTTCCCTTCGCCCATGAAAGTCTCAAAGCTCGGATTTTAGTGGCCTGTTGACCAGCCCTTTGACCACATCGCCTATTTTTTGCCCCTCGTAGAGCACCGCGTGTATGGCGCTGATAATTGGCGCATCGATGCCCCGCTCCCGGCAAACAGTGTAAAATGCATGGGAAGTGTGGTATCCCTCCACCGCCGCTTTCTGCGTCTTGAAGATCTCCTCCACGCTCTCACCGGCTCCAACACGCGACCCAAAAGTGCGATTCCGACTCCACTGCCCCATGCAAGTCGCAACGAAATCCCCAAATCCGCTCAGGCCATAAAAAGTCTCCCTCGACCCGCCGAAGGTGCATCCGATGGAAACCATCTCCCTCAGCGCCCGCGTCAGGTAGGCCGCCTTGGCATTGTCTCCGAACTTGAGTCCGTCGCACATGCCCGCCCCAATGGCATAGACATTTTTTAGGCAGCCGGCTAACTCAACGCCAATCACGTCATTGTTCGTATAAATTCGAATGGACTGGGATGCCAATGCCCGCTGCAGGGCTTGCCCATCCCCGGAATCAACGGCAAGAACCATCGCCGCAGGTAATCCCAGGGCAATTTCCCGAGCATTGGTCGGCCCCGATAGAACGCCAAATTCAAATTCTGGGATGATGCGCCTGATTATGGCGGAAGCCGTTTCCAGATTCGCCGATTGTATCCCCTTGCACAGCGATATCAGAAATGGGCGATTGCTCGTTTTTCCGCCCGCCCGCTTGATATCCTCGCACAGGTCAACGAGCCCGATGGAGGGGCAGCCGATGAGTGCCACTTCCGCACTCCCCAAGGCAGGTTCGACGTCGACGGTGATCCCCATATCTGCCGGCAAGGAAATCTCCGGCAGAAAATCGACATTTTCCCGCTTGCTCAACATTATGTCAGCCTGCTCCGTAAACTTCGGAACCAGGGTGACCTGGTGGCCGATGCGGTGGCAATACAGTGCCATCGCCGTTCCCCACGCGCCTGCACCAAATACGGTAATTTTCATAGCAAAACCCTACTTAATTTCTATTCCACCCCGGCCAGGCTGCGGATAAATTTTCTCCCCGTTGTCCTGCTGCACCAATAGGTGCTCGCCGCAGTCGTAAAAAATTTGAACGGGTCTATAGTAGGATATGGCCTTGGCCGTCCCCGCCGATAAATTTCCGGCGTAAATCTTCTCTAGCGTCTCCCTCGTGCGCACGACAACCCGCACGGGGCCACTCGCCATTAAAGTTATGGATTTGCTGGGGATCAGCTCCGGAGCTACGGGGGTAATGCCCTTCAAATCTAAGGGATTCTTCCGCTCACATGCCTCAAAAATTACGGCTAAAATCAGCAAGATTGCCACTCCTATCCCGCCCAGGATAGCCAACCGTTTCTTTGAAAATTTCAAAAGCTTCTTCCCTAAATTACTCAGCGTACCTTGAAGTTTTTTATTTTTTGGCCCAGCCGCGCCATTCTCCGCATCACCCACTTTCTCCTCGTTGGCACTCTCAGCGAAGGCGGTGTTATTGTACTTCACTGTATCGGCAATGTGATCCTCCGGGATCGGGCATTCTGCCATGACCGCGTCCACGTCAAGCTTGAGAAACTTCGCATAATTCCTGATGAATCCACGGATGTAAACGCCGGGCAATTGAAAATCGCAATCCCCCCTTTCAATGGCTTGCAAATACTCCTCTCCAATTTTTATTTTGGAGGCGACTTCGCCTATCGTTAAATCCGCCGCTTTGCGAGCAACGGTAAACTGTGCACCAAAATTTTCAGCCATGTGTGGTCTAATCCCTAGCCGTTATTCCGCACTTTGCAATTAAAAAATGCGGCCCAGGTCCCGATCTCACAAAAAAAGCTAATAAAAGCGTTTGCTGATTGTTGAAAAGCTTATCAGAAAACAAGTATTTGCCGGGAAATCAAAAAAAGTCACAAGTTGGTTTAGGGAAACGCTAAGGCGATGAAGCGCGGTGCCCCCTATCTCCTCAAAATGCAATGGAAAAACCCCAGATTCCCCACGGCGAAGCATTTTACAAGAGAAGCATAGGCTAGAAAGCTCCCTTGGCAAATTGAAAGATCGGTGCCCCATTGCCATGCGCTATGGCAGGCGTATCCACACCTCCTTCCCTTCCCTTCCCTTCCCTTCCCTTCCTATCGCCCGTCCCTTTATTTTTTGCCTTTCCCGATTCGTGGAGCCTTGATCCTAGGGCAGCAAGCTTTCGATCGCTAGTGCGCAAAAAATTCCCGCACCATCGGAAAAAATGATCTCGTCGTCCGTCGACGATTCCAACACGATCTTTGGGTGGTTGCACAGGGTGGAATGCTCGGTGAAAATGCCGTCTTGCAGCTTCAATCGGCAGTAACCGTTCCTGGACACAACGTCCGAAATGGCGTGTTCAGCAAAAAATTCGCGCAACTTATCCTCAAAGGCGTGCACAGCCTTCGCACGGGCCACTTCGGAGGAAGGCTCCAGTGTCGCAATTTTTTTCAAATTTGCCTTTTTCTCCGCTTTTTCCCTCGCCATATCTGCGGCGGTGTGCCCCTCGGCGCCGGAGATGATCCGCGATTTTCGCGCGCTAGCCACGGGAGTCTCCTGCACAACCACGGAGTTTTTTGCGATGGGGACCGAAATCGCTAGGGGAGTCGGAGCAGGCTTGCCGGTGAAAATATGCGTAAAGATGGCCATCACCGCAATGCACATGATGCCAAATGTGCAGATGGGACGCTTTATTACGCCGAATGTTGCCGAAATTAATTTGCCGGCAAAAATCGGTATGGCTAGGAAAATATCCTTCAATCCGTCGCAAAATTCGGTGAAAGATAGGCGGCGACTCTTCTTCGCAAACAGACTATCAATGCCGTAGCATCCGCTTATCGTCCGTCTGTCAACGTCTCCGGCTATGGCGGCCGTGGCAGGATTCTGGCTACCCGCTCTGTCCCGCCGTTGAATGGCTTTACTTATGGTATTCATTTTAACTGTTTAACGTCCTTTACCGCATTGGCAACATCCTTATAGGTAATAACTTTCGAGGAATTGACAAAGGCCGAGAGCATTGCCTTGTCGCACAAATTATTTATTATCCTTGGAATGCCCTTGCTTTCAAAAAAAAGTTTCCGCTTCGCCCAAAAAGTGAAAATGGGGAACCCTTTGCTACCTGCCCGTTCCAATCTGTGCTTGATGTACCAGTCCACTTCGAAATTTTTCAGCGGCCGCAGGTCGTAGTAGACGAGTATGCGCTGGCGCAGCTGCCTCATGCAGTTCGCCTTCAATTTTTTCTTGAGTTCCGGCTGGCCGAGTAGGACGATGTGGAGAAGCTTGTCGGAGCCGTCGCTTGGCTCCAAGTTCGATAGCAGGCGCACCTTCTCCAACATGTCGAAGGATAAATTTTGCGCCTCGTCAATCAATAGGACTGCATGCCGCCCTTTTTTCAGTTCCTTTGAGAGGATTTGCTTAATTATTTCGCGGCTCTCGATGACACTTTCACCCACGCGGCTCGCTTGCAGTTTCATGCAAATCTCGATCAGCATTTCATGCTCCGTATCGGGTGGGTTATCGAGCAAAATGGTGACATCCTTTAAAGCTTTCATTTTGGCGAGCAGAGCCTGGCAAATGGTGGTTTTTCCGCAGCCAACTTCGCCGGTGATAACGGTGAAACCGTCGCGCCCCGCCACGCCGTACTGTAACAGTGACAATGCCGTCTGATACTGGTCTCCCATGTACAAATAGGAGGCATCGGTCCCGATCCTAAACGGCTTTTCCTTTAACTCAAAAAACTTTAAATACATAACACTGCGATGATGTTGATAAAATTTTGCCCAAAATCAATCTTCTTTATTTCGTTCGCACTTTATTTAGGTGCCATATGCTTGTGGCATACTCTTCTATGGCGCGGTCGCTCGAAAATTTCCCAATCCTAGCCACATTTAGGATTGCTTTTTTCGTCCACTCTTCCTTTTCATTGAAAGTGTTGTTTACGGCGGCTTGCGCACGGATGTAGTCGTCAAAGTCTTCCAAGACGAAAAACGGATCGCCGCCATCCAATAGGCTATTGCGCACATCGCACAGGGGGTTATCGCCGTCTTTCTGCCGGAAATAATCCGATCCAATCCAGTCCAAAATTTCACGCAACTCACTGTTGGAGTGATAGTGAGCGTAGGGATTGTAATTTTTTATCGTGCGCAACTCCATTTCAGTCCGTCCGAAGATGAAGATGTTCTCGCTGCCAACTTCCTCCAGAATCTCGACATTTGCCCCGTCGAGCGTGCCGATGGTGCAGGCGCCATTCAGGGCGAATTTCATATTACCCGTGCCAGACGCCTCCTTGCCTGCCGTAGAAATCTGCTCGGATAGGTCCGCCGCAGGAATTATTTCCGAAGCCAAACTAACGCTGTAATTCGGCAAAAATACGATTTTTATCATATCTCGAGCGGCATTGGAATCGTTGATTTCCCCGGCGACGATATTTATGGCATGTATTATGCGCTTGGCCATGTAATACCCCGGAGCAGCCTTGGCGGCAAAGATGAAGGTGCGCGGCACGACTGTGGAATCCGTCGGGTTATCCAAAATTTTCCTATATAGATATAGTATGTGCAGCAGATTTAGGTGCTGCCGCTTGTACTCGTGCAGGCGCTTGGCTTGGACGTCGAATAGGGAATAGGGATTGACCTGTATCCCGCAAAGGGAAAAAATCCTGCGGGCAAGTCTAATTTTATTCGCAAGCTTTATTTCCCGAAATTTTTCCTGAAAAATCGGGCATTCCGCCACCGATTCCAATTTGCGGAGCTTGGAAAGATCCTTTGTCCACTCCGTGCCAATGGTGCGGTCAACTAACTTTGACAGGCCCGGGTTGCAGGAACGCAGCCATTGGCGGGGAGTTATGCCATTCGTAACATTCTTGAATTTCTCAGGGTAAAGTTCGTTAAACAATGGGAACAGGGAATTTTTCAGCAATTCGGAGTGCATCTCCGCTACGCCATTGACGGAGTGGCTGCCGATGACGGCTAAGTAGGACATCCTTATTTTACCACCATGGACGATGGATAGTGCATCCTTCTTCCCGCTGTCTCCGGGCCACTTCTTCTCCACTTCGTCCTCCAAGAAGCGTCTATTTACTTCGCATATGAGTTGGTAGTGGCGGGGGAGCATTTTGGCGAACAGGTCGACGGACCACTCCTCCAAAGCTTCGGGCAGTAAGGTGTGATTAGTGTAGCTGAACACACTCCGGCAAAGCGTCCAGGCATCGTCCCACGGCACGTTGTAGCTATCCAGAAGCAGGCGCATGAGCTCGACGATGGCAATGGTGGGATGGGTATCATTCAGCTGAATGGTGATTTTTTCAGCGAATTTATCGAACGTCTTATTTTTCTTGGTATATCTGCGCAGAATATCTTTTATGGAGCAGCTCACGAAGAAATACTGCTGAGTGAGGCGCAATTCTTTACCCTTGCAGGTGGAATCATCCGGATAGAGGATTTTCGAGATTGCTTCCGATTCGGATTGTTTTTGTACGGCGTCGAGGTATTCGCCGCGATTGAAGACATCCAATTCGAACTCCGATGCGGTGCGCGCTTCCCACAGGCGCATGAAATTAACGGTGCTTGCGCCGTAGCCCACAATGGGAATGTCCCAGGGCACCCCCTGCACTATTTTTCCCTCCACCCAGTGTGGTCGCCAATGGCCGCCCTCGTCGTAGGAGTTCTCCACGCGGCCGTATAGCTGCACATTTTGAATATTTTCCGGCCGACAAATTCGCCAAGGATTGCCGAAAATTATCCAATTATCTGGGCGCTCAACTTGTTTACCATCAATGAGTTCTTGGCGAAAAAGTCCGAATTCGTAGTGAATGCCGTAGGCGACGGCGGGGTAATCGAGCGTAGCCAAGGAATCCTGAAAACAGGAGGCCAATCGCCCCAAGCCGCCGTTCCCCAGTCCCATGTCCGATTCTATGGCAACAATGGCATCGAGGTCCTGGCCCAGGGACTGCAGGGCAATCTCCAAATCATCGAGAATGCCGAGAGCCTGTGCGGTATTGCGCAACATGGCGCCGGGCAAATATTCCAGTGACATATAATACATGCGTCGAACATCGTTTTCGTGGTGTACCTTTTGTGTGCGTATGAGCTCCTCCAGGAGGCGGTCACGCACCGCCAGTGCCGTTGCTATCCACCAATCATGTGCCACCGCCGATACGTGGTCACGGGCGAGGGAGCACTGGAGATGGCGAGTGATGGCATTTTTAAGATCACCTGCCACCGCATGCATCCCCGTCCACTTCCTAGATTTACCAGTTTTACCGCACTTACAATTATCTTCACTCATATTCATTCCTCCAATGACTCGTCCTATTTTAGGAAAATTTTATACTTTTGGAAACTTAAAAATTCATAAAATTACATTTTGTCAAAATATTGACCTTTGGGCAGATTTTCTTTGATTGGTTTGCTATGCTATCCTACATTGAAGGAATTCTCATGGAAGTCGGGCTATTGCGCACCGTCATAGGCGTTGGCGGGCTTGGATACCAGGTCAATGCGCCGCTGACAACCATAGAAAAATTACCAAAAATCGGTGATATTGCCAAGCTTTACCTAAGCGAAATTATTCGGGAAGACCAGCACGACCTCTACGGATTTTTGACAAAAAATGAGCGGGATTTTTTCGAGCTAATGACAAGCAAAGTGAAGGGGATTGGACCAAAAATCGCACTAAATATCATGAGCAGGCTGTCCCTGAACACGCTAAAAAGTGCCATATTTTCGCGGGATACTGCCCTGCTGAGCCAATGCCACGGAATCGGGAAAAAGACCGCCGAACGCATCGTCATCGAACTGGGGGACAAGATGGATAGCATTTCGCCGGCGCTACCGGCGAGCGGTATCATTCCGTCCGATGCTGCCCAGGATGCCGTGCACGCCCTAGTGTCCCTCGGATATAAACCCGCCGAAGCTGACAAGTGCGTAAGGAATGGATTGGCGAAAATCGGCGAATCGGCCTCCTCGGAGGAGCTGATAAAATACGCATTAAAATCATGAATAGCTCGATTTACATCCACCACCCCAGCTATCCGGGCAAGTCGATTGAGCTCCCAATCATCCACGACGATGAGCACTGCCTTGCCGTAGAAAAACCACCAAAAATTCCATGCCGAGCGGGGCAGTTTTCGATAATGAAGCAATTGTGGATGAGTCTGCAAAAGCCCTCCATAATTAGCCTTGGGATTCAACATCCCTGCAGCGTATACGACTTGGAGGACAACTTGAGCGGCATTCTCATATTGGCAAAAAACAGGGAATCGGCGAAAGTTTTAAAAAATGCCTATGGGTCCTACATGTTTGAGTTCACTTTCGACCTACTTTGCGCCGGCTCCGGCTGTGACGATGGGAGGGAAATGGTTTGTTCCCTGCCGATCGCCCGCCATTTTTCGAAGGAAAGGATGCTCATATCGGCGAGGACTGGGAAAAAGTCGCGTACCAATTTTAATTTCTTTGCCCGCGTTGGCAAGTGTGAGCATTGGCAAGCTCGGTGCACGTATTTGCGCAAGGATCAGCTATGTCTGCACGCCCATGAATCCGGCTTGGCCGTGCTAGGCGACACGCTGTACGGCAGAACGAAAATTCCCTCTTTCTCCGAAATAAAGCGACATTTCAAAGCAAATAGGAGGGGCAGTAATGGGTCGCTCTACGCCGGCATCGCCGCCCACCTATCCACGCTAAAATTACACAGCGGTGCCGTGATTCGCAGCGAACTCCCCAAAAAAATGCGCGTACTCATGAAATTTTTAACGAAACCATGAAAAAGAAGAAAATTTTGATAGTGTGCACGGGAAATACGTGCCGCAGCCCGCTAGCCATGGTCATAATCTCCGATCATTTGAAAAAAAATGCGCCGACTAGCAATTTTTCCGTACTGTCCGCTGGGGTCTCCGCGCAGAATGGCGAGCCCGCCAGTAAGCATGCCGCGCAAGTCGCCAGTGAGCTCGGACTTAGCCTGGATAAGCACGCTGCAAGGAGAGTGGACCGGAATTTGCTAAAAGGGGTCGATTTAATTCTGTGCATGACCGGCACCCATAAGCTTCACCTATTGCACAACTTTGAAAACCTTGAAGGAAAGTGCTTCACTTTCGCTGAGTGCGTTATTTCCCAAGATATCTCCGACCCATATGGCCGAGACATCGAAGCCTATCGAGAAATCGCCGCTGCCATAAAAAATTCGATGCCTGACTTGCTAAGTTTTTTAAAAAAATTCTTCCCCTAAAAAAAAGTTCTAATTTTAAAAAAAAACATTATCATGGGCCCCGATGGGTAATAAGCGTGACGTTTTTTTGAATGCAATTTCCACCGGACAAAATTTCGGTGTGCGGTTTGACCTCGTGGACGGGCGAAATAAACAAATTTTTCACTGCGGAATTGCAGAAAATTTGCTGCCCTTCCTGCAGGCCGCCGGCATAAAGTTTTTCGAACTGGGGAATGTGAACGCCGTGGACAGTGTTTCGTTTAAGAACACTTCCCTGTTCGCCAAAGAACCGCAGCTCATCTCCGATGAAATAATTGAAAAAATCGGCTTTAAGGATACCTCGCCCGCTTCCCGCTCCAGCCTTATCAATGGCGCCGTGCAGCACTGCATCAACTTTAAAAACCGTAAACTTTTGGCGGGCTTCGTTGAATTTGAGCAGAAAAATAGCTACTGGCTGCAAAATCACGCCCTGTTCTCGATATTGAGTAACTATATCGGTACCAAAGAGTTTCATTCCTGGCCAACGGATATTAGGGACAATAATCGCAGGTCGTGCGGCGTGATAAGCAAGCAGCTGTTCGATGGGATAATTTTTGAAAAAACTGCCCAATTTTTAACCCACCTATCGCTTAAAACCCTCATAGAACGAGCCAAACAATTGGGGATATTCGTTGGGGCAACGGTCGACATCATGTGCGAGGAATTTTGCAGTGAAGTTTGGATGAAACAGCGCCTATTTTTTTTAAACAAGTTCGGTAAAGCTACGGTCTACAATGGGTTACCCGCCAGCGAATACCTGGTATACGGGCTGAAAAGTTCCCAAGTTCCCTATCGCTGGAACGAGATGTACAACGACGGATACGAAATTATACACAAGCTTTTCGACAAGCAGGGAGAGGAATTCGACTACGTGCACGTGAAAAATGGGCACACGATTTTCCACTATTGGGAGGTGGCGAGCTTTGAAATAAATGGGGAACATGGCCGCTGGGTGCCGATCAGGTCCGATCTGTTTTTCGAATATACTAAGCCGCATCTGGACCGCTTTCCCTACATTTTTGATTTCAATAATCCGCTGTTCCCCAAGCACGAGCTGCTGGTTAGGCGGCATAATCTCCTGCAAGCAATCGTCCACGGCGAACCGGAAACCCATATCTATGAACAATATGACCTTTCCATGGATGTAAAAATTTTGGCGAGCAAGCTGTGCAATGCGAAAATTCCCTTGGAAGGCGCATCGGTTCAAAAGATTTTATCCGGAGCAAAACTAAACCTAGAAGATATGCTGGCGAAAAATTTCCCGCTGAAGCTACTCCACATCGATGAAGTTTGCCGCATACTTAGGGCGAGCATGAAGGATATTACGCGCCGGCCCCAATATTACGGTGAGATTTTTGGGAACATTTTAGCGGGGAACCCACTCGGTGGCAACGGTAAAAAGCTGCACAAATTGGGAAAAAGCCCCTTTGCGAAGGAAAAGAAGTCCATCCTAAAATTCGTACTCTCCTTCTTCAAGGGAGAATAGAAAATAGGGCGCATCGCCTAAATTTTATGGCTCCGATGGGAGTTTTTTCTAAAAAGTTTTGGCTCTGTTTTAGCGAAGGAGATAATCGTGGTAAAAAAAGTAAATAGGAGGAAAATTAGGGAATATCGCACCTGCTCCCAATGAAGCGAACTGGATGATTCCCATGCATTTTAGCTCTCCCATTTCACTGCGCTGAAAGCACTTATTTCGCTTCACTTTCCCTCGCTGTTTTGTGAAATATTTCGGCAAAATTACAAAAAAAAGCTTGACTCGCAAAGGTTCTGCCCTAGGTCATCCAGGTAGTTAAATTTACAAAGGACAAAAAAACATGAGTACCTCCAGCACTTTTAGTAAGCCCCCCATTCACTCTTCCATAGAGGAATTGCAAAGAAATTACACCGAAGCATTCACCGGTCTAAGGGGTGTGTGTGATAAATTAAATGCTCACGCTGATAGTAATATTGCAGCAGTAAAACTCTTTTGCAAAGAAAATGGTTCCATAATTGGCAAGTTTGCTAAGGCTATCCTTGACAGGGTTTTAAAGCCAGCTGGTGGCCGTTTAGCGTTTTTACTTAAACACGTAATATCACTCTGCATCGACCTTGTGAAATTATACTTAAAATTTTGCAGTTGCATAGCAGAAGCGATTATTTCCCTCGCAGAGACGTATATGGAGTTGGCAATATTCATGGCTGCTCTACTAAAGAGTATATGGTGCCACTGCTGGCTCTTGCTGTGGGAATTGACCCTTGTCCTATGGAAACACGATGCCGAACAGAGGGAAAAATTCATTACACATATCGCGCAATTGAAAGAGAGCATTATTAGCTCGCTGCATCATGCAGCAGCGAGATGGGTGGGTGTGATTGAAAAGCCTGCGCCCGTGTCTGAAGAGCCCGCGCTTGCGCCTGTGTCTGAAAGGCCTGCACCTGCGCCTGTGTCTGAAAGGCCCGCACTTATGCCCCAAGCCGGCTAAGTGTTGGCATAGATAGAACAAAGGTGAAGCTAGGGGATATTAAAATTCTCCCCAAGCTTCGTGTTTGTGCAAAATTTATTTGCTTTTTAGCAAATGATCTATTGCCATTTGCAGTTTTAACAGCTGCGCAGTCGAGCAATTGCTGAGTATGTCGTGAAACCTCAGCAAAAGTTCTTCGGAAGTGTAATTGGCAGTCTCTATGAGATAGAGGATCACGCTTTCCCTAGGGATTTGGTATGTTTTTCTTTTTTCTTTGCCCCTTGGTGCACGCCCACTTAGGGTGTGACCCAGTATTTTTTGATTGTCAAAAGCATCGCGTACGTACTGGGAACTTTTTCCTATTATGGAGGCTACTTCTTTTGGGGAAAACCAACGCTGTGACGGCGGTAAAAGAAATTCGAAAAATTCTCTGTTCAAAATTTGTACCATTTTATTCCTTTTTATTTATTTGTTTACGAAATACCCTGACAAAGCTAATCGCAACAAACAATTCTTCAATTTATCATCTCTATGAGGAGTCTACTTTCAAAAACGTATGTAAAAAGTTTGTCAAGATATTTTTAAATAAAAATTTTACTTTTTTATCGATTGACTTTATTTGCAATGAATTGAAGCTTCTCCCTATTCCAAACTTTGAAGAGTAGAATGAGGGTTACCCTGTCCAGACATATTGGTTTTTGCGGCGGGGTAACACGTTCAATAGCAATTGCTTACGATGCGGTTAAAAATGTCAAGGGCAACGCATATACCGATGGGGAACTGGTTCACAATTCCAATACACTAGCCAGGCTTGAGCAAATTGGAATAAAAAAGCTACCGAATGAGCTAAAATTATGCCAAAGCGACGATTCCATAATAATAAGAGCCCATGGAGTTACACCAGCTAGGAAGGCTGCGCTGCACATTTTAGGCTGCAAAGTGATCGATGCTACTTGCCCCAAGGTATTAAAAATTGCTGAATTGATAGAAAAATATGCGGGGGATGGCTATCACATAATACTGGTTGGGGATGCAAATCATCCTGAAATTATCGGTCTTTGCGGCTACGTTCCCGGCGAAAAAATAACGGTTTTATCTTCGACGGAAGAGGTGTTTGGCTTAAAAATTTCCCATGAAAAAATCGTTGTACTCAGCCAAACTACCTTTGAATGTGAACTTTTCGAAGAAATTGCCCGGACGATTTGCAAACAATTCAGGGGGGCCATTGTTAGCAATACGATATGTCCCTCAGCCGCTAATAGGCAGAGGGAGGTTGCTTTTCTCAGCAGAAATGGGTGCGATTGCATCGTTGTCGTGGGGGGTAAGCTTTCCAAAAATGCAAAATCCTTGAAAAATACAGCCGAGACTAATGGTTGCTGCTCGCTAATAATTGAGCACGAAAATGATCCCACCTTGACTGAAACCGAGAGATTCAGCCACGTCGCCATTGTCTCAGGGACATCAACGGATTACCAGGATGCCTGCGCGGTGTACAAGAAACTATTATCCCTGGTTCCTAAATAGTGTTTGAAAGCATTGCGATGACTTTTCCCCCATCTTCGATGATATATCCATCGCAATCGAGAATTGGGTAATTTTGAATTGCATTTCAAACAGATCGCCAGCGCTAATATCACTTCTCCGGGAAAATCCCTCCACATACAGGCGGAGATCTTCCAGATGTTCCTGTACCCCCTTCACCACGCGAAAAAACTTTTCGGAAATCGCTTCCTCTGAGGAGGTAGTTTTGTTCGCTGAGTTAATTTCTTCTAGCAGAACTCTTATGGCATTGCTGTTTACCTCGCTATTGGAAGTATTGGCGGTAATTGCCTTTTGAAGTTCCGCATAAAATTCCTTATCAGGAAGGCCTTGGCTTATAGCTTTAGTTTGAGTTTCTATCGCTTGTACCACTGAAGTTATATCTGATGTTGACATAATTTTATTTGGGTTAAATTGTTACTACCTAGAATTAATCTCGTTGACCACATTCTTGGCAATATTAATTGCTGTCTCATCGGTGCCGTTGCTTATTAGGTCACTCATAATAGATAGTGACTGTTGAGCAGCACCGCAGTAATGGGAAACTACGCCCAGGAAACATTTTGCTATCTCACTGGAAGGGTTTATTGCCAGGGCCTGCTTGGTTAGTAAAGCCGTTGCCGTTGCAAAATCTCCGAAACTCATCTTACACACAGATAGGCCGACAACTGGCAGCTCGCTTTCCGGTCGAGCTGCAATGAGGCCGTTGAATATGTCTTCGGCGTGAACCTGCAATCCTCGACCAACGGCGACATACCCTGTCTCTAGCAGCGTTTTCACCAAGTCCGTGCAAATCTCGGGATACGTCAGGTCGTCATTGGCACTTTCACTCATATTCTCCTATCTTATGTTTTGGGTTGTAGACTTCAGGCCATCACCGATTGCGCGGACGATACCAGTCGCCGTTGATACTATGGTTCCCCACGTTTGCACCTTAGCCTGTATGTTTAGCAGCGTACCCTGGTCAATATTTTCCCCAGTTGTTCCGCCCATGCCCTGTATGGAGCTCGCAAGTTCGCCTTCATAGTTCTTAATATAGCTGGCCAGTGATTGGTATATACTTTCTATTGAAAATCCGTGATTGAACATGCCCGTAGTAGATGTTGAAACGTTTCCTGGCATATTTACCTCCTTTATAATTGTTAATTTAGTTTTAGTTTACTTTTCATTAGCAATAGTGCCAACAAACTTGGGCTGAGCTTAAGGTGTCCTTTGGCAAAGGCAAGAAAATTTTATGTTTTTCATATTTTTTTTACCCAATGCTCGATACACTTAACTTAAAATCGTCGCCAATTGCCCAAGTAGCGCAATACCCTTTACCGCCAATGCCGCAGCGCTCCAACCTTGCACCCCAGTTCCCATCCCCATGGGGATATCCCCACTAAGCTTCTCCTTCGCTGCCACGCCACTGGCAAAAGTGTCCCTTCCATGCCTGCTTACGCACTCGCCCAAGGGCTCATAAACACTTCCCATTGATACTCCGCTTGCCGTATTTTTTCCCCACTTAATATCCCCCAAGAAACTACAGGCATTTCACAGGGTGTGATATTAAGTCAAATTCGGGGAAAAAACGACCTGCTCCGGGAAAACTTTTACCTAATGTTTTGTACCATAGCTTTCAGACCATCACCAACTGCGCGTACGATGCCCGACGCAGTTGAAGTAATCGTACTCCAGGTTTGCACCTTGGCCTGTATCTCTAGGAGAGCGCCTTGAGTAACTTCCTTTTGGTCTTTTCCCGCTACTTTGGAGATAGAAGATTGCAACTTCTCCTCATAATCGGTAACGAACTTGGCTAAAAACTCATGCAAGCAATCGATGCTGATACCCTTCGCCTTATTTAACTGATCGTTCATTTTGTGTTCCTCGTTTAAGATTAAAATTTTTCTTTGGTAATTTGAGGCTTCGCCTACACATGCGCTGGAAAGAAATCAAGAAAAAAATTGCACTTTTTTAATTTTTTTCTAGGCTCCCCTTACAAATGGTTAATCTAGCACGTTTTTACAAAAATCGATTTAGGGATAGGTGCTTCGTATTCGACAAGTCTGTGCGAGCTTCCGATTGCTGCGCGGTCAACAATGTGGACCACTTTTGCACGGCGAAGCGCGGAGAAGTATGCGTCAAACAATTTGCCGGGGAGCGCGATTTTGATGTGCTGTTCGCCATCGACGGTAGCTCATCTCAAATGTTTGGCAGCGCGCTGTCAAAGATTGATTTTGCTTTGAAATTGGCGGAAAAATTGGGCGATATCGCTCGCAAAGTTGGAGATAGGGTCGGGTTGCTCCTGTTTTCAGAAGACATCGAGCTCTATGAGCCACCCTGCCCCCACCCATGCGTGCCAAATTTGAGCAATCGCCACCTTGGACAAAAAAGTAACCCCTGTGCGGCGGTGAAATTTTTGCAAAATATGCTGAGAACCTCCTCCATTGTTTTTTTTGTCAGCGACTTTTTATATCCCGATAGGATAAGGGAGCATCTGCTGGAAGCCCTAAAAACCCTATCCAAGCGCCATGACCTCATCTGCGTGCAGTTGGCAGACCGCATCGACGTGGCCATCCCTCCCATCGGCAGATTGCGGTTGCAGGATGCGGAATCGCTGGACTGCGTGCTCTGCAACTCGAACGACCGATACTTCTCAAATATCCATAATAATATAGATATTAAGTGGGCCAGCAAATTGCACAAAGATGCGGAGCGAGCCGGCTTAAAATTCATCACAATTAGAAACGGTTGCAACGTGGAAGCGGCCATTAAAAAGTGTTTGAATAAACGGCTTGCCTATGCCTGAGCGCGCGGTATAAAAGAGCATGATTATTAAACCGAAAACGAGAGGATTTATCTGCTTGACCGCCCACCCGGTCGGCTGTGAACGCAACGTAGCAGAGCAAATAGCCTATGTTAATAGGAGCGGGACCATCGACGGTGGCCCTAAAAATGTTCTGATCATTGGAGCATCCACCGGCTACGGTTTGGCAAGCAGGATCGTGGCTTCATTTGGCTGCGGGGCTAATACGGTCGGAGTTTTTTTCGAACGGTTAGCGGACGGCGATAAACCGGCATCGGCGGGTTGGTACAATTCCACCGCTTTAAAAAAATATGCGGAAAAAGAAGGCCTAATCGCCGAAAATATCAACGGAGATGCATTTTCCGATGAAGTGAAGGAGAAAACCATCGAAGCTATCAAAAGCAAGCTTGGACAGGTGGATTGCGTGGTCTATAGCCTCGCCTCCCCCAAGCGCACTGATCCAAGAACGGGCGAAACTTATAGGTCTGTTTTGAAGCCCATCGGCGGCAAATTTAAAAGTAAAACGGTAAACGTGGACAGCGGGGAAATCGGCGACGTGGAGATCGAATCGGCCACAGCGGAGGAAATTGTGGGCACGGTGAAAGTCATGGGCGGGGAGGACTGGGAGCTATGGATGCAGACACTTTTGCGGGAAAATGTTCTATCTGACAGGGCCAAAACCGTTGCCTATTCCTACCTCGGACCTAAAATTACAAAACCGATTTATTCGGAGGGAACCATCGGCCGAGCAAAGGAAGATTTAGACCGTGCGGCTGATGCGATAACCCACATGCTAGCGAATATCGGCGGGCGAGCCCACATCTCCGTAAATAAAGCCGTTGTAACTCAGGCTAGCTCGGCCATACCGGTCGTCCCACTGTACATCGCCATACTTTTCCGCGTCATGCGGGAAAAAAACCTGCACGAAGGCTGCATAGAGCAGATGTACCGCCTATTTAAGAATCATCTGTACGGCAGCGATGAATCCGTGGACACGGATGGGCGCATAAGAATCGACAATTTGGAGATGCGGGAGGACGTGCAAGAGGCGGTCATTGAGATTTGGAATAAGGCTTCGACGGAAAATTTGCGCGGAATAACGGACATCGATGCCTATCGCAAAGAATTTTTGAAGCTTTTCGGCTTTGGCATCGGGGGCATTGACTACGATGCCGACGTGTCGCTGTAGCCTAGTGCACCGTAAAGCCATTTTTCTGGGGCTATTTCCGGCTTCCCGTTGATTATGGCTTTCAGCTTTTCTGCGTCGTCTTTGTGCTGACTGGCAATGTCGCCATCACCGACGCACTCGAGCAGGTATTTCGCCACAATCTTCGGCTTAATTGCCCCTTGGATGAATTCCGGCCAAGCGCCGCGCTCCAAAAGGATGTTGGCGATGCCTATGTGCTTTAGCTTGACCAGGCGCTTAGCTATGGCGAAAGTCAAGCAATTAGCCTTGTACAGTATCGCCCCGGGGATGGCCGCTAGGCAGCATTTTAGGGACATCGTCCCCGAACTCATCAGGGCTACGGAGGCTTCCACATGCTTGCCATCGGCGATGAAACTTACTTTGTTGACGAGGTGCTGAAATTTTTTGTTCAATATTTTACGCATCGCCGCCAGTGTCTTATCGGAGGCGTAGAGGATGGTCGCCATCCTGGCCGGTTCCTGCAGTGAAAAATGATGGAAACATGCCAACATCGCCGGAAAAATCCTCTTTATGGCCGATTCCCTGCTCCCGGGGAGCAGCAGCACGGGGCCATCCTCTTTGTAGGAGACGATTTGCGCTATGCTGATGCCGACAAATGGATGTCCCACGTACTTCACATCCAGCTTGGTGTCACCGTATACCTTCTTTTCGAACTCGAATATTGTTCCCAGGCTATCCACATATTTTTCCAATTTGAATCGTCGCCTTCCTCGCCAAGCCCATACTTGTGGGGAGATGTAGTAATATAGATTAATGTTTCCACCAGCCTTTGTGGACAATTTCTTTTCAAAGAGTGCGCGGGCGATCCTCAGATTCAAACCAGGGCAATCAACTAGGCACACCGCCGCCGGCCTATGTTTCTTTATCCAGCCGACTATTTTTTTTAACAACTTCCTGAAAAAGAAGTACTTCGCCAACACTTCCACGAAACCAACCACGGAAAATCTGGTCATGTCGAGGATGAGGCGCGTGCCGGCTTCGGATAGGCATCTGCCCCCGAAAGAGCAAATATTCAATTTAGGATGTTCCATCTTAAGCTTTTTGATAATTCCGGCGGCGTGCTGATCGCCCGAACATTCCCCCGCTATCACCAACAAATCTACTTTCCCGTGAGGAGAGTCGTCAATTTTGAAATTCATTTATGCTAAAGAGCTAACGAAACAAACCCTCTTTTGTCAATGCATATCGCATGGGCGAAAATATAAAATTTTCGTAAATATTATTGACGCTGGCTATTTCGGCAGTATAATATCTCTCCATGCTAGAAAGAGAAACGGGCCGTAGTAGATTGCCAGAGGCAATGGCACCGCAAAGTGAAAGCATTGGAGATTTGCATGAAGATTTTTTACTTCGCCAAATTGCAGCGGTTGCCGATGGAGATTTTCCATCCCTAGGAGAAGCCGTATCGAAAATTAAACTTTCCCTTGAAAGCCATTTTTCTGAAAAAATTGACCTTAGCTTCCTAAATGATCTGCAAAAATGCATTTTTGTAAGCCCATCGAAGCCGCCAAATGAAGCGCTAATTAATCTGGTGCAAGAAGTTGTGGCCTTGACTAAATATACTACCACGTGTTGCTATGGTATTTCGCAGTTTGCATACAATTTATCCTCTTTTCTATGGAAAGGAATACCGGTGGATGAGCCATCCCAAAGCTTTTTAGAAAAATGGCAGCAAAGGCTAGAACAATTGCAGCAAGATTTTGGTGCACTGCGCCCAAAAAATTTCCAGGTTGCTGACGGCGCTAAGCCCGATCAAGCTGCTCAGGAAATTGTGGAAAATCTTTATCTCCTCACGCCAGCGGACATAGCAAAAATACCTCCAGATGTCTGCAATGCAATCTTGCGCCAACACATGGAAAGAATTTCCCAAATATCAGCCGATGTTTCCGCACAATTCGAAATTGGCAAAGGTTATTTCAAAGGTTTTGATGCCGCATTGAATAAGGCAATAAGGTCAAGGGCGCTCATCACACCAGAATTTGAGGAAGCGCTGATTCGGAGAATGATCATGGAAGGCGCCGAAGAATGCCCCGTGCCCGAGGAAGGGTGGAAAAAGCTTGGGAGCGGGGCTTTTTCTGTCGTATGGCATGGAATATCTGAAGGGAAGCCAATATGCTTGAAAATGATTTCCTTTGAAGATGAAGGTATACTTGATAGCTCTCTTGCAAACTTGGGCGTTAGTGAAAAGAAATTTTCCCATGCCATAGGCAGAAATATCGCCGCTAAAAGTATTTCCGATGCAATGTTCCCAAATTTTGGGATATTGGTTGATACGCAACCGGTGTATGCTGCGCATCCCAAAACAGGGAAACTTGGGGTTGGGATTTCTATGGCCATCGCCGGGGGACGGAAAATATCGAGTTGCAGGCCTGAATGCCTCAATGATTGGCGATTTGTCAGAGATTTGACAAATTTACAAATACTTGACATTTTAATAGGTGTGGACGATCGGCATGCCGCCAATTGCTTTTACAATCCTGCAGCGGAGGCGGATCGCAGTTGCGTTATTGGCATAGATAACGACCAATGCTTGGCTCCGGGAGATATCCACGAAGTCGCCGAAGAATTAGCGCATGCATGGAAGAATAAGGCTTCATCATCGGGGTGCATATTCAGCATGCCTTCCGTTATATCCGCATCTGTGGCAGCATTTTTGGGGTGCACACCCGAGGCATTAGCTGAAATTCAAACAGCTCGCGATGCACTTGGAAAGGCGGTTGAAAATTTTGCACAATTCAACGGTCGAAATCCGAAGCCAACTGAATATGCCCAATTGGCTGCCCAGCATTTGCAATTTCCGATTTACGAGAAGGAATTGAAGGCACGCATTGACACACTAATTGCCTGTTCAATTGGGAAAATTTCCGCCCCTGAAATTTTAGCCATGCTTGAGCGTTTTTTGGATATGTCCCAAATGGTGACCAGTGGAAATATTGCCCTATTAGGCGATAGCGACGCAGCAAGTTGGGGTTCGCCTGCCGTGAAGGAAAGTTTGTGCACCGGATTTAGTGTTGAATACGATGAGGACGGTAATATTCACACCGTTGCCGATGTTCCAAGTGACGCGATCGCCGAATTGCGGGAGAATTACGACATTGTCTCTCCCGAATTGAAATACTTGAATTGGAAGAAAAAGCCCGTTTTAATGTTTTCAAAATATGACATGTTTCGGGAATATTTTCAGGTATCGCGCCCTAGCCTAATAGGAAGAGACCTGGGGGAATAGCTGAGAAAAAAGCGAGTAAGGGACTAAATTATTGATTGTAACTACTTCAAATATATGCTATTGCTTAGCTATGGATAGCTATGAGCAAGGCGATATTTTTAGCGAAGAGACCGGGAAATGGGAAGGCGAAAAGTACGTGCCGCTATCTGTCCGCATGCGGCCAAAATACCTGGCAGATGTGGTGGGCCAGAAAAATATCATAGGGGAGGATTGCCTGCTACCGAAAATAATAAAAACGGCAAATTTTAGCAGCATTATCCTATACGGCCCTCCTGGATGCGGAAAAACAACCCTTGCGGAGGTCATTTCCAATGAAACAAATTCGAAATTTATCAAAATTAATGCCGTTTTGTCAAATGTCGCCGAATTGCGCGAAGTCCTATTTAGGGGGCGAAAGTTTGGTCGCGTTGTGCTATTCATCGACGAGATTCACCGCTTCAACAAGGCGCAGCAGGACCTGTTACTCTATGACGTCGAAAACGGAAATGTGTCTCTGATAGGTGCAACAACACACAATCCAGGCTTTTATGTGATTTCTCCACTGCTCAGTAGGAGTCACCTATTCAAGCTTGAGCCACTGTCGAAGGAGGAGATCTCAGCGGTACTGCTCAAGGCTCTCAGCGACGTTGATCTCGGCCTTGGTGCCTGCAAATGCCAGGTAGACGGCGACGTTATTACCCATATCGCCGCCATGTCGAATGGCGACCTGCGCTGGGCCCTAAATGCGCTCGAAACCATAGTCCTAAGCGTGCCCTGCGGGAGTACGATTAGGGAGCGTGAGTTGAAATGTTTTGCCCAGGAGCGGATGCTGAGGTATGACGCCAACGAAGATGATCACTATGACACCATCTCTGCTTTCATCAAAAGCATGCGCGGATGCGACCCGGATGCGGCCATATATTGGCTGGCAAAGATGGTCAACAGCGGCGAAGATCCGCGCTTCATTGCTCGCAGGTTGGTAATTTTTGCTTCCGAAGACGTTGGCTTAGCCGATTCCCGCGCTTTGCCACTGGCAATAGCTTGCTTTGAAGCCTGTGAAAAGATAGGCTTGCCGGAATGCCAGCTAAATCTCGCCCACACCACTGTTTTTATGGCCACGGCACCGAAGAGCAATTCCGCGTATATGGCTCTAAACAGGGCAACAAAATCGATAATGACCAATGGAGCCCAAGAAGTTCCCGTTTGGTTACGCGATGCCCACGGTGCCGCGAATGAGAGAGCTGGCAATGCTAAGAATTACCTATATAGCCACGAATTTGGTAAAAACATCAGCGGGCAGGCCTACATGTTGACGCAAGAAAAATTTTATTTCCCCAAGCAATCGGGTGCGGAAGTGGCCATTGTCGAGCGGCTGGGGGAACTAGAAAATTTGCGTAAAGATTTGAAAAAAAATGTTTAAAATAAAGAATAGCGGCCAATGGAGCCCAAGAAGTTCCCGTTTGGTTGCGCGATGCCCACGGTGCCGCGAATGAGAGGGCTGGCAATGCTAAGAATTACCTATATAGCCACGAATTGGGTAAAAACATCAGCGGGCAGGCCTACATGTTGACGCAAGAAAAATTTTATTTCCCCAAGCAATCTGGTGCGGAAGTGGCCATTGTCGAGCGGCTGGGAGAGCTAGAAAATTTGCGTAAAGATTTGAAAAGAAATGTTTAAAATGAAGAGATTACCCACTTTGGGGTCAATTTTCCCAAGCAATTCTTATTGACATATTTTTGAAAGGCTTTGTTATGGACACAGTGGGGTCGTAGCTTAGTTGGTAGAGCGTGTCGTTCGCAATGACAAGGTCGTCGGTTCGAATCCGATCGACTCCACCAGTTTCAAGGCCGCCAAAACACAGAGCTTCCAGAGGATCAGGGGAAACGAAAATTAAACATTAGAAAAGCTCCATTGCTTCAATATTGCCCAAAAATTAATTGCCTGCAAGAAAGCTCAAAAAAAGAGCGGCGTGAAAATTTCATTGCCGCAAATTTCATTTTGAGAGAAAAAGTTAGAGCAAAGAAGAGTAGCGGGCAGTTATTCTGAAACTTCGAACAACCTTTCTCCAGTTACTCTGGGGCTTTGGATAGTTTTCCTGGTAATCCCTATTAGCTGCTAGCCGCTGGGCGACTCCGAACAACTCGACTCGGGCAACTGTTAGGAAATTTCTAATAGTTCGGCTTATGTCTTTGATACTTAGATGTTTGCCTGCTATTCATCTCCGCGGGCGTGGCAGGCACAAAGGGGTAGTGCTCCAGGTCAGCGAGCCAATTCGCCGCCGCCTCCCGTGCTCACCGGAAGTCACCGCTCCTCGCCTTATAGAGCAAGTCAAGCAGATTATCCCCGCTTTCCCCCGTGGCGAAGTCCTTCCACACACCGCTCTTATCTCCACAAGTACATATTTTCGTGCTCGTCTGAAGTTCTCGCGTGGAGTCATTAAATTTGCAACGTCTCAGCTTATATCTCTGATACTGAGATATTTGTCCGCTATTCATCCTCGCGGGCGTGGCAGGTGCAAAGGGGTAGCGTTGTAGGTCATTAAGCTCACAGCACTTCGGCTTATGTCTTTGATGCCGAGATATTTGCCCGCTATCCATCCTCACGAGCAAACTTGCAACATCTTGGCTTATATCTCTGATATTGAAATACTTGCCCGCCTTCCATCCTCATGGGTAAATTCATAGCGCCTCGGCTTATATCTCTGATACTGAGATATTTGTCCGCTATTCATCCTCGCGAGCGTGACAGGTGCAAAGGGGTAGCGCTACGGGTCAGCGACCCAATCCGCCGCTGCCTCCCGTGCTCGTCTGAAATCGCCGCCAAGATTAATATCCAGCGCCTATCGCCAGTGCCAACATTTCGTGCTCGTCTGAAGTTCTCGCGTGGAGTCATTAAATTTGCAACGTCTCAGCTTATATCTCTGATACTGAGATGTTTATCCGCTTTCCATCCTTGCGAGCGTGACAGGTGCAAAGGGGTAGCGTTGCGGGTCAGCGACCTAATTCGCCGCCAGCATTCCGTGCTCGCCGGAAATTCGCGCGTATGGGATCATTAAATTTGCAACATCTTGGCTTATATCTCTGATACTGAGATATTTGTCCGCTTTCCATCTCCGCGAGCGTGACAGGTGCAAAGGGGGAGCGTTGTAGGTCATTAAACTTGCAATACTTCGGCTTATATCTCTGATATTGAAATACTTGCCCGCTATCCATCCTCATGGGTAAATTCATAGCGCCTCGGCTTATGTCTCTGATGCTGAGATATTTGTCCGTTATTCATTCTCGCGGGCGTGGCATGCGCAAAGGGGTAGCGTTGTAGGTCATCAAATTCATAGCACTTCGGCTTATATCTCTGATGCCGAGATATTTGCCCGCTATCCATCCTCACGAGCAAACTTGCAACATCTTGGCTTATATCTCTGATATTGAAATACTTGCCCGCCTTCCATCCTCACGAGCAAACTTGCAACATCTTGGCTTATATCTCTGATATTGAAATACTTGCCCGCCTTCCATCCTCATGGGCAAATTCATAGCACCTCGGTTTATATCTTTGATATTGAGATACTTATCCGCTATTCATCTCCGCGAGCGCGGCAGGCGCAAAGGGGCCACCTCAGTCGGGCTCAATGGGGTGGCAGCGCGGGGCTTGCTATTTATTTTCGCCCCTTTTATCTACGGTAGTGGTTTGCATCCGTGACTCGATGAACTCAATCAAGTCTCGCTCTCGGAATCTCCGGGCCCCGCCCAGTTTAACTGATTTTAGTCCGGGATAGCGATTGGAGTATATCCAATCTTCCAGTGTGTGCTTTTTTATGTTAAGAAACGCTGCCGCTTCTTGAACATTTAATAGCTTACTGTAGCTGCTGTGCTGCTGTGCTGCTGTGCTGCTGTGCTGCTGTGCTGCTGTGCTGCTGTGCTGCTGTGCTGCTGTGCTGCTGTGCTGCTGTGCGAATTTTACTAACCATGTTCCATATGTAAAGAATATTTTGCATTTGTGAAGGTTTTATGATAAAATTTTGTGAAATTTTAGCAAAAAATGGAAAATAAGCTCCCTTTATGACTTATTTCTCCCCCTTTACGTGAAGCTAAACGCCCTTTCTAATTCAGCACGCGCCGGATCATTGGACAACCGTGCATAAATTGCTGTGGACTGCAGCGATTTATGTCCCAGCGATTTCCCAATTATTGTTAAACTTGAACCTGTTGTTGCTTGGTAACTCGCCAATGTTCTTCTGAGGTCGTGGATGCGTAAATTTTCCAGCCCTGCTCGCTCTAGGATTCTTTTCCATGCCGTTTTTGGCTCCTGGATATGCCCACTTTTGCTGTCATTGCTTGGGAATGTCCACGGCGATGATTCCCTTAGATGCATGCGACTATTTAATATTTCTAAAGCTTCATCTAATAAGGGTACGCGTACGGGCTCACTGTTTTTCGTATCCGCTATGCGCCACTCACTTATGCTGAAGTCTATGTCCTCCCTAATGCATGGATAAAACGTTGGATTTACGGGCTCCTGTGTATAAGCATGCAAGGAAAAATTTCGTGTATTCTTATTCGGCTCATTTTCTAAAGCCTCCAAAAATTTCGGTAATTCGTCTTTTAAAATAAATCTATCGCGTTTTATTTCCCTAAATTTTTTTACACCAATGGCAGGATTCGTCCCTTCCCAGCCCCAGGAGATCATTTTATTGAAAATTGCACGAATGTATTCCAAAACACTGTTGGCTTCGTATTTGCTATTTTCTTGCCCGATTTGATTGTGTACTTCTCGCATATCCTGTTTGGTTATCGAAGAAAGTTTTCTTTGAGACAAATATGGTAAAACTTTTTTAAGGCGCAGTTCAGCATCTTTCCATGATCTTGGTTTCATTCCCAGCTTGGCATATTTTTCCATGTATTCCTGATAAGCTTCCCCGAATGTCTTTTCACTGGCCTGCTTCTCCTTCTCCTCCAGGGGATTTTTTTCGATTTTTTTACGCGTTTTTCAAGAAATTGAAAATTAAAGTTAAGCGGAAATCGTGATTATTTGGGGAAATTTCGGAGTTTTCGTAAAAATATGAGAGCTTGAAGTGACGGATTTTAGATGCGTGAGTTCTTTTTAAACATATGTGTACCCTTGCTATAGTGGGGATGTATTTCTCGTCTGAACACGCATATTTATATGATTGAAACGCTTCATTTTGTGATTTAGCGGCCGCTTTGATGCATGGGATAATTTTTTATTTCTTTTGTAAATACAGTGATAAGGTTTAGGCTAAGGTATTCCTGTGATAGTATTTCTGTGAAATTTTTATCCATTTTGAGCAGCAAAAGAGTCCTAATTCGGGGAAAAATATTTAAAAACTTCTTGACAAAATTATTCTGATTATTTCTTAGAGATTGTTCGTTCATTGATGCAGGGTGGAGCAGCTCGGCAGCTCGTCAGGCTCATAACCTGAAGGTCGTTGGTTCAAATCCAACCCCTGCACCCAATTTTTATGCCGCTTAAACACAGGGATCGCAGGAGATCAGGGGAAATGAAAAATGAGCGGTGTGAAAATTGCAATATGCCACTGTTATACCAAAAACACGTTTGAGAGAAAACATAGAGCAAAAGCAACTATTAGGAAATTCCTAATGGTTCGAATGGTTCCCCTGTTAGTTGGTGGTGAATTCTCAATGCGTGGGATGGAGAAAAAGGAAGTGGTAGCTCCTTTGCTGGGATTTTAATTGTCGTCTCCTTGCGTGCTCAAAACTAAAATTTCTAACAAATCAGCGGGAAAATTTGGTTCTGCGCGGTGGTGCAATTCAACCACACGCTATTGTGGAATGTGTTTTGAAGCTGATTTGAAAAAGCAAAATCAGCGGGATAGGAGTGGAAGATGGCTGGACGGCTCGAAAGTGAAACTGCCCCGAGAAGACTGAATCGAAGGTTTTGCTTTACAGTAAAGCCGATTGGTGGTGGTGGTTTTACGTAAAACTTTCCAATCCTTGATTCTTCGGCACTGCACAAAATTTTTATTTTTTTGGTAGCATAGCGGAACGTTCTGAGTTAGATAGCTAGTCAATGATAGGGAAAATTTTCAAGATGTTTGCCGGCAGGCATTACAAAAAATTTTTGAAAAAATGTCAGCCAATTGTGGCAAAGATAAACAAATTTGAGTCGGAATACCAAAAGCTAAGCGATGAACAATTGAGGGCGAAAACCAATGAATTCGGAGAGCGATTATCGGCGAAAGAAGGTGTGGACGACCTCCTCCCAGAAGCATTTGCGGCTGTTAAAAATGCGGCGCGCAGGCTGTGTGGCACGGTTTGTACCGTTTGTGGACATGGCGTCACCTGGGATATGGTGCACTACGATGTCCAATTGGTCGGCGGGATAGCGCTGCACCAGGGCAAGATAGCAGAAATGGCAACGGGGGAGGGAAAAACTTTGGTCGCCACGCTGCCCCTGTACCTGAACGCACTAACCGGAAAAAATTGCCAACTCGTAACGGTGAATGATTATTTGGCGCTGCGAGATGCCACCATGATGGGCTACCTGTATAAATTTCTGGGCCTCACTGTGGGCTGCCTGCAAAGCAACATGGGCAACGCGGAGCGCAAGGCCGCATACCTGTGCAATGTCACCTATGGGACCGCATCCGAGTTTGGCTTCGACTATTTGCGGGACAATGGTACCACGAATTCCGCGGAAGAACAGGTGCAGCGGGGACATTTTTTTTGCATAGTTGACGAAATAGATTCCATTCTCATCGATGAGGCGCGGACGCCACTGATAATATCCGGAAGCGCAGACTCCGACGAGTACGCACCATTCCTAGAGCTCAAGCCGGTCGTAGAAAACCTCGTTTCCCTGCAGCACAGGCTCTGCAACGCCCTCGTATCGGCGGCAAAAAATTCCATCGACGGGGGTGACGCCGGTAAGGATGCCTATAAAAAGTTGTGGCAAGTTAAACTGGGCATGCCTAAAAATCGGCAATTTCTAAAGCTAATGGAGGACAATGCGGTCAGGAAAAATTTCGATAAGTTCGATCTGGAGATGAGTTCGGAATTTGCCCGCGACGAAAAATATAAAATCAAGGAGGAGTTGTACTATTGCCTCGACGAAAAAGGTCAGCAGGCCGACTTGACGGAGGTCGGAAGAAAGACCCTGCAGCCCGATAATCCCAATGCCTTCCTGTTGCCGGACTTGCCCTCAATTTTCTCCAAAATAGACTCCGAGGGAATGGATGGGAAAAAGAAAGCCAAGCTGAAGCAGGACGCCGAAGCTCTTTTCGCAAAAATTAGCACCGAAATTCACTGCCTAAATCAACTTTTACGCGCCTATTCCCTCTACAATAGGGATGAGCAGTATGCCGTGATCGAGGGCAAAGTTGTCATTATCGACGAAAATACTGGGCGGGCGATGCCGGGTAGGCGCTGGAGCGAGGGCCTGCACCAGGCGGTAGAAGCCAAGGAGGGCTTGGAAATAGAGGGGGAAACAAAAACTTACGCCACCATTACCCTGCAGAATTATTTTAGGATGTACGAGAAATTGGCTGGCATGACCGGTACCGCCGAAACGGAAGCCCAAGAATTTAATGATATTTATAAGCTAAATGTGACGGTGATCCCCACCAATAAGCCCTGCCAGAGGCTCGACCTGAATGACTGCATCTATAAAACGCGCCGCGAAAAATATAATGCCGTGGTCGCCGATATAAAATCTGCCCACGGGAAAGGGCAGCCAGTTTTGGTTGGCACAACTTCCGTGGAAGCCTCGGAAGTGTTAAGCAAGATGCTCAAGCGCAATGACATCCACCACAATGTCCTCAACGCAAAATACCACGCCAGAGAGGCGGACATCATCGCCCAGGCCGGCCGGAAGTTTTCCGTGACCATAGCCACGAATATGGCCGGCAGAGGGACAGACATCAAGCTCGGCGAGGGGGTAGATGAACTCGGCGGGCTGCTTGTTCTCGGCACCGAACGCCATGAATCGCGCCGCATCGATAGGCAGTTACGCGGCCGCTGCGCACGGCAAGGTGACCGCGGTTGCACAAAATTTTTTGTCTCCCTCGAAGATAATTTGATGCGATTGTTCGCCGGCTCCGGCCCAATTGCGGCCCTGCTGCACAAGTCGTTCCATGAGGGGGAGGTACTTGAACACCCCTTGCTTAACAAATCTATCCAAACCGCGCAAAAAAAAGTCGAGGAGTACCACTACGGCATGCGCAAACGCCTGCTGCAGTACGACGATGTGCTGAATAAGCAGCGGGAAGTGATATATTCCCTGCGGAATGATGCCTTGCATAGCGGGTCACTTAGGGACATCCTCTTTGAGCTGGTCGGTGATGCCATCGCCGAAAAATCGGAGGAATATTTCGCAGCCGACGACGTTCAAGGATTCATCAATTGGGCGAGTATTAATTTCCCGATCGCCGTAGCAGAAAACGACTTATGTGAGTTGTCTCGGGATGCCGCCGCTTCGCTTATCGAAGAAAAATTCAAAGCCGCCTATGCTTTCAAGGAGGAAGCGGAGGACCCCGATAGCATCCACATTTTGGAGCGTTTTACAATCTTGCGGGCAATCGATAGTCGCTGGCAAAGTCACTTGACCGAGATGGATGAGCTGCGCAGCAGTGTCAGCCTGCGGGGGTATGGCCAGCGCGACCCGCTGAATGAGTACAGAAACGAAGCTTTTAGGTGCTTTGAATCGACGTTGAAGGCGATTAGGAGCGATGTCTGTTTCCGCATATTTCGCCTGTCGAGCAACAGGGATGCCTTCAATGGCATGATGGCGAAAATCACCGGCAATTTCACCCTATCCGGAGCAAATGGGGCACAAAAGCAGGGAGCAAGGCACGCTCCGAGAGTTTCGGTCAACGTAGGGCCGCCAAACAATGTTGGGCGCAATGATCCATGCCCCTGCGGCAGCGGAAAAAAATATAAGAAATGTTGCGGAAAAGGGTAGGAATTGCGCTATCCGGCGGCGTCGATAGTTCCGTTGCGGCCTATCTGCTCAAAGAGGCGGGCTATGATTTACACGGCGTGTTCATGCGCACTTGGAATGCCGATGATGATGCCAACCCGCTGTCCGAATGTCCCTGGCGCCGAGATTTGGAGGATGCTCGGGCGGTGGCCGGACAACTGGGCATCAGCTTCGAAGTTGTAAGCATGATTGAGCGATACAAAGAACACGTTGTGGGGGAGCTTGTGGACGGCTATGGAGCGGGCCTCACCCCCAATCCGGATGTGCTGTGCAACAAGTGGATAAAATTCGGTGCCCTATTCGACCATGTCAAGTCGTGTGGCTGTGAAATGATCGCCACGGGGCACTATTGTAAAAAAGTCGAGAATCCTGACGGTTCCTGTGACATCTGCGAAGGTGATGATAAGAACAAAGACCAATCATACTTTCTGGCACTGCTGAATCAGGAGCAAATCAAAAATGCACTATTTCCACTGGGGACCTACGCAAAGCCCCAAGTCCGCTCGATTGCAAGCGGCCTTGATTTGCGCACCGCTGCGAAAAAAGACAGCCAGGGTATTTGTTTTCTAGGCAAGGTTAAAATTCAAGATTTTCTCGCCCAGTACGTGGAGGACTTTGCGGGAGATATAGTAACAATTGGCGGCCGAGTATTGGGGCGTCACAGCGGATTATTCAGGTTCACGATCGGCCAGCGACATGGCCTGAACATCCCTTCCAATCGCGACAATAGGCACTACGTTGTTATCGCCAAGGATTTGGAGTGCAACAAGTTAATCGTCGAAATAGAGAGCGAGGATTCCCCCATGCTATATAAAAACGAAGTCGGTGTGCGCAATTTAAGTTTTACGAACAAACCGATAGGAGATGGGGCAAAAATTTTGGCTAAGCCGCGGTATCGCGACCCATCCCAGAAAATAACGTTCAATTACGCACACAAATCTGAGATCCCCGGCGAATGCACAGCTTTCATCCACTTCCAAGAGAAGCAGCGTGCCCTCGCAGCTGGGCAAATCATCGCATTTTACTCCGGCGAACGCCTCCTCGGCGGCGGAATATATGTGTAACCCCATATCCAAAGCCCTTGAACTCTAGGCCGGCGCCTCTTTCTATGGGAATGTGTCCCCAGCCTGTCCCTCGTGCGGGTAATAATTTAAAATTTTTTACTTTATTATTTTTTTAACCCATTGTATTTCATTGCTTTCCGTTCAATTTCTTTCCCAAGTGCCAGTTTAGGGTTGAAAAATATTGCGCCTTTCCCGCAAAATGCTGAACTTTTCCCCATGGAAAACTTTTTAGCCGAATGCCTTGAGCGCTACCCGATGCTCGAATGCTGCAGAAATGACATTTTAAAATCCTGCGACTTGCTAGAAAATGCGTTCAAGAACGGGAAAAAATTGCTACTATGCGGCAATGGTGGGAGTGCGTCCGATTGCGGACACATCGCCGGCGAGCTACTCAAGAGTTTCAAGTGCAAGCGATTAATTGCGGGCGAGTTCAGGCACAGCGTGGGCGACGCCATTGCCGATAACCTGCAGGGGGCCCTAGCGGCGATCTCGCTGCCGGATATGGTGGCCATAAATACCGCCTATGCCAACGATTGCGACTCCACCTATAATTTCGCTCAGTTAGTTTACGGACTCGGCTTCCCCGGGGATATTTTGCTTGGCCTGTCGACATCGGGGAATGCAAAAAATGTCAATTTAGCCGCCACTGTCGCCAGAGCCAAGGGCATGGCCGTGGTAGGAATGACCGGTAAATCTGGTGGAAATTTAGCGGGCAAGTGCGACGCATGCATCCGCGTCCCGGAAAGCGAAACTTTCAAGGTCCAAGAGTTACACTTGCCGGTTTATCACACCCTCTGCCTGTCTTTGGAGCAAAGATTTTTTGGCTAAAAATTTCCCTCCTACCAATCATTGGCAAGAAGAGAGGAAAGGGCGCAGGCATCAAAATAAAGAAAATGATAGCCTAGAAATTTAGGCCACCTTTGAAATATTTAGTGGTGTTTTGAAAAAAATGAACGCGGCATGGATATTGCTATATTTTTGCAACGCCAACCGAATTGGGCGCACATACAACATTTTTTTGCTAAAATTGAAGTGCGTTGCTGCGTTTTATGGTTGCAAAATTTTGAAACTTTATATTTTTTTATCCAAAGTTGATTTAGGAGGATTTTTTTGAACTTCGATGATATAAATAAATTGGTTAATCTCGTAAAAACGGCGAGGTTGTCCGAGATTGAGATTGAAGAAAATGGCGTGAAGTTACGGATTTCCAATGGCGAAACTGGACCCCTTAGGCCGGACGCTCCCGTTGCCCAGAATCAGTTCGCACTTGCCCATGGCTACGGTACGGCTGCATCGGCGAATGCTGCGGAGGATTTGCACCGGCGCGGTGGAGCGGATGAGGAAGAGGGTTTTTCATTCATAAAATCCCCCATGGTCGGCACATTCTATAGCGCACCGGCACCGGATGCTCCAAACTACGTCGAAGTAGCTTCCGAAATTGACACGAACACAGTGGTATGCATCGTTGAGGCTATGAAGGTGATGAACGAAATTCAGGCCGATGCTAGGGGGGTTATCGCGGATATTTTAGTAAAAAATGGGCAGACCGTCGAGTACGGACAGCCACTATTTAAGGTGAAAAAAATCTGAGCAATATGTTTGAAAAAGTGCTAATCGCAAATCGAGGGGAAATTGCGGTGCGTGTGATCCGCGCTTGCAAGGAACTCGGAATTCGCACGATGGCACTCTATTCCGAGATCGATGAACAGTCTCTCCACGTTCAATTTGCCGACGAGGCGATCTGCATCGGGCCGGCGGAAGGCAACCAAAGCTATTTGCGCGCGGATAGAATTTTTAGTGCGGCGGAGGTGGGAAACGTCGATGCTATCCACCCGGGCTATGGATTTTTGGCCGAAAATTCGACTTTCGCTGAGCAGTGCCGCGATTGTAACATCACTTTTATCGGCCCTTCCCCCGAAACCATCGCCAGCATGGGCGACAAATCCATAGCGCGGGGAATGGCTAAGCAGGCAAAAGTTCCCGTCGTTCCAGGGAGCGACGGCGTCATTGAAAGCGAAGCGGAGGCGAAGCGAGTCGCCGATGGCATTGGCTACCCGGTTATCATAAAGGCTGCTGCAGGGGGCGGAGGTAAGGGCATGCGCCTGGTGAACAATTCCGTCTCATTTTCTAAGGAATATCGCGTTGCACGGGCAGAGGCGGAAAAATCATTCGGGAATAGCTCGGTGTACGTCGAGAAGTACATCGAGGAGCCGCGCCACATAGAAATACAAATTTTAGCCGATAAGCACGGCAAAGTTATACACCTATTTGAGCGTGATTGCTCGATTCAGCGCCGCTATCAAAAGCTAATCGAGGAGGCGCCATCCCCATTTTTGACCCCGCGCTTGAGGAATGAGATGGGACGCACGGCCGTCAGGATCGCTGAAAAATGCGGATATGTCAATGCTGGCACGGTGGAGTTCATCGTGGATAAGCATGGAAAATTTTACTTCATCGAAATGAACGCGCGCATACAAGTGGAGCACGGCGTCACGGAGGAAATGACCGACATTGACATCGTAAAGTGGCAGATGCTGATCGCCGCGGGGGAAAAGTTGACAATCGATCAAAAAGATGTTAAAATTTGCAAGCACGCCATCGAATGTCGCATAAATGCGGAAAATCCTCTGCGCAATTTTTCTCCCTGTCCAGGGGAGATTTCGTTCTGCTACCATCCTGGTGGATATGGAGTTAGGATCGATTCGCACGTCTATAGCGGCTATCGCGTCTCGCAGCACTACGACAGCTTAATAGGAAAAGTAATTGCCAGCGGACATACGCGAGATATCGCCATAAACCGCATGTACAGGGCCCTCAGTGAATATATTATCCGCGGGGTAGCCACAACAATTCCGTTTTCACGTGCAGTTATGCTCGACCAGGGTTTCAGGGAGGGCAAGTTTTCCACAAAATTTATGGAAGAATTTTTAGCACGCACACCCGTTGAAACCTTTATCTTACCGAAACTTTAGGAGAACCAAATGGCCAATCAAAATTCTGATAAAATTTCCATCCCCAATGTGCACGACGAGGCAGTCTGCAGCATGGGAGATATTCGCATAAATAATAAGGTTGTCGCTAATATAGTGCGATTGAGCGCGTTGGAAGTGGAAGGCGTAGTGGATGTGTGGGGAGCATCCGTCCTGTCGTGCCTTGGCAAGCTCCTCGGCAAGGATCGGTCGTGCTCCGGTATTCGCGTGGGCGAAGACGGCCATGGAAATTACGTAATAGATGTGCAGGTAGTTTTGCGCTTCGGTGTCGAGCTGGCCAAGGTGGCACTGGATATCCAGCAAAACGTTACTCAAAAAGTGTCGGATATGACGATGAAAAGTGTGGGGCAAGTCAATGTCACCATCGAAAAAATTGTGCAAGATACGGATGTTGATTCGACCCAACCGAACACGGACTACGCCATTAATTAATGCTAACATTCGCTATGATTAATATGAATTCAGGGTTATCAAAGTATGCGGCACAGTTTGTGACGAGTGACTATTTCATCGGGGCAGTTTCGCTGCTGGCACTGCTATTTTTCGCCAAAATTTTCCTAAAAAAGCATTGGATTTTGGTTTCCACTTCGCGATTTGGCAAGGTTAGGATGTCGCGCCGGGCCCTCTACGCAATCCTGTATGGCCTCATCAACAATATCCAGGGGATATGCGGTCGGCGCGTCCGGCTCACAATTAGGCACGGGAAAATTTACATTAATATTCACATTAAGCTTGATATTTGCTGCAACATACCCGCCCTAAGTGAGGATGTGCAGGTGCGTGTGAGCAATGTTTTGTCCAATGATCTCGGCCTGGATAACATTGGCAAGATCAACGTAGAAATTTCCGGATTTTCGCCCAAAAGTTACCGCGATCATAGACCCAAAGAGGCCTGCGAAACTAAAGTCGAGCATACTTTGGATGAAATTAATTAAGTACCATGCCCTGGGGAATGATTACCTGTTCATGGATTCCGCGGAGCAATCCCTCCCGGAGCTGAGTTTTGTGAAACGGGTTTGCCACCGCAATTTTGGGATTGGCGCGGATGGTATTTTGCACGGTGGGGTGAGTGGGGGAAGTTTTTCGGTGACGATAATCAATCCCGATGGCAGCGTGGCGGAGATGAGCGGGAATGGGTTGCGCATTTTTGCTCGGGCGATGCTCGATTGCGGCCATGCGTCGGTGGGCGAAGAGTTTTGCGTCAGCACTGGTCAGCGCCAAGTCAGGTGCAAAGTAATTTCTCCAAAAAAAATTTCCGTTGCCATGGGCATGCCACTGTTCTCTGCGCCAAACTTACCCATCGGAGCCAAATCCGGGCAAAAAATTGTGGCCAATGGCAGACCCTATGTGTACTACGCTGTGTCCATGGGCAACCCGCATTGTGTGATTTTTGTCGATGAATTGGTCCACGAACACACCATGAGCGACGGGCCGATTCTGGAAAATAATCCCGCCTTTGTTGAAAAAACCAATGTGCAGTTCGCCCACCTCATTGATGGGAACAATATTGAAATCGATATCTGGGAGCGGGGAGCAGGGGCCACGCTGGCATCGGGTTCCAGTTCCTGCGGAGTGTTCGCCGTAACCCGCATGCTTGGCCAATGTGCCGAAAAAGTCTCCATTCACATGGCCGGCGGAGTTCTACATCTCGAAGAAATGGAAAACGGAGAAATTTTGCAGATAGGCCCCGTTGAAAAAATCGCCGAATGCGTGGTTTAATTTAGCATTACCGTTTTACATGGCATAGCTTTTAAAGAAAGACGCTGTCTTACTCGGGTTAAAGATTACGGGGACACCCGATGTTAGGCCTTGCAGCTGCTCAATTACCTTGTTACGGGTTTGGTTAGCAGTGTCAAACTTTTGCACCAGCATCAGCTCTTTTTGCGTGGATACGACTATGTAGGAGGCCCCATTGAGTTCGTGAAAGCCAACGTATAAAAGAGGTTTTTTTTCGAGTGTTTTCCAGGTGTCGCTGTCAAATAAATTTAAATTTTTATTCATGATCATTAGGTGAGGTTCTATGTTTTAGATGCATGGTTTTATATTTTTTCAAATGCAAGCAAAAATTAAAAAAAAATCATTCCCCTGTCCTCAATATTTTTAAAAATGCATCCTGCGGGATCGAAACTTTTCCGATCTGCTTCATGCGTTTCTTGCCCTCCTTTTGTTTTTCTAATAGCTTGCGCTTGCGCGTAATATCGCCACCGTAGCACTTTGCCGTGACATCCTTCCTCAGCGCCCCGAGGGTTTCCCGTGCCACAATATTGCCGCCGATGGCCGCTTGTACAGCTATCTTGAACAATTGCCTTGGTAAAATATCCTTTAATTTCTCACAAATTTCCCGGCCCAGGGATGTTGCTTTGGATCTGTGCACGATGGACGAAAATGCATCCACAGATTCCCCATTGACAAGAATGTCGAGCTTAACTAGGTCCGCTGCGCGGTACTCACCGAGCTCGTAGTCCATGGAGCCATAGCCACGGGTGATGCTCTTCAGCTTGTCATTAAAGTCGATCAGCGTTTCGTTCATCGGCAGTTCACATGTTAGAATGACGCGGGTGGAATCCAGCGTTTCGGTATTGGAGCAGATCCCGCGCTTCTCGCTGATGAGGGCTAGCACGTCCCCTATGGAATCGTTGGGGATGTGTATCTTAGCAATCATCATTGGCTCGTGAATTTCGTCGATGGATGAACTGTCTGGCAAGCGCAGCGGATTATCAATGGTGATCCAAGACCCACCGGTTAGCTTAACCTTATAAACCACGCTGGGATAGGTAGATATTATGTCGAGGTCGTACTCGCGGCGGACGCGCTCCTGGATGATATCCATGTGCAACAACCCGAGAAAACCACATCTGAATCCAAATCCAAGGGCAATGGAGGTTTCCGGTTGGTAGACCAGGGAAGCGTCATTTAGTTGCAGTCGCGCCAAACTGGACTTCAGTCTCTCATAATCGGAGGTGTCAATGGGATAGATGCCGCAGAAGACCATGGGTTTGACCTCCTTGTATCCGGGTAACATTTCCTTTGCCGGGTCGGCAGTTCTTGTGATCGTGTCGCCAATTTTTATTTCCGAAACATTTTTGATATTCGTGACGACGTAGCCGATGCATCCCTCGGATAATTTTGCCAAAACTTGCATTTTAGGCGAAAAACAGCCCACCTCATGCACCACTGCCCCCTGTCCCATGCGCATCAATAATACTTCATCGCCCGCTTTCAAGGCGCCCGAAAATACCCTGACGTGGCAAATTACCCCCTTGTAGCTATCGAAAACGGAGTCAAATATCAGGGCGCGGGTTTGGGTAATTCCCTGTTTTGGGGGCGGTGCTATGCGCTCTATAATGGCATTCAGGATTTCATCTATGCCGATGCCTGCCTTTGCACTGGCTAGGATTGCTTCTTCGCGCGGGATTGTCAACACGTCCTCGAGTTGTGTCAAAACGCCTTCCACATCGGCACTTGGCAGATCAATCTTGTTCAGGACGGGGATAATAATCAGGCCCTGGGCCAGGGCCAAGTTGGCATTTGCAACGGTCTGCGCCTCCACACCTTGGGAAGCATCGATGAGCAGCAGTGCACCTTCGCAGGCCACCAAGCTGCGCGACACTTCGTAGGAAAAATCTACGTGTCCGGGGGTATCGTTGAGGTTAAGGAGGAACTTCCCTTTAGTCGGGTGGGAATAGTGCATGGAGACGGGGTGGCTTTTGATGGTGATGCCGCGTTCCCGCTCGATGTCCATGGAATCAAGCAGCTGATCCTGCATATTGCGCTGCTCCACGGTCTGGGTGCGTTCGAGCAGGCGATCCGACAGGGTCGTCTTGCCATGGTCAATATGGGCAATGATGCAAAAATTTCTTATCCTCGAAATATCTTCCACTGCCCGATGTTTCTTTAAAAATTTTTGCGGATTGCAAGCCCGAATAGGTTGGGTGAAATTAAATTTCAGGGATGCGTTTTGAGCGCTACGATTAGCACTTCAAGTTAGTGGCAGGACCATAAATCGAGGGAGATAAAATGCTTCGCAGTTCTGAAGTTGGAGTTTTTCGCTACCATTCGAAAGCTATGGGCTGCCATCTATCTTTATTATTTAGCAAAATTATCTTTACACTTCGGTGAATCTCTGCCACTTTACTGACAGTCTACATGCTTTGCATTTTACCAAGGGGTGCTAGGCGGGGGATTGGCATAATTTTTGCTACATTTTTCCAAAAATTGCTATGAGTGAGGATTATAAAAATTTTAACGAAAGTGGTGAAACCCAAAGTCGTGAGGGTGGCGATGGAGCCATTCTCCAGGATAGTGTTTCGGAAGACGCGGCGAAAGTGGTTGATTTGCAAGCAAAATTGGATGCACAAACCGACCTCTACATGCGTGCACTGGCTGACTTGGATAACTTTAAGAAGCGCATGCAAAGGGAACGGGAAGAGATCCGTGCCGCAATTACCAGTGCCATCCTAGAAGATCTTTTGCCGGTTCTAGATCACTTCGAGCTCGGGCTACAATCCGCAGAAGACCACAAAGCGGACAAAATTGTGGCGGGGTTTAGCATGGTTTTTGAACAATTGAAAAGAATCTTGACCTCCTATGGGCTAAGCGAAATTGTCCCCCTGCACCAGGAATTCAATCCCCACGAGCATGAGTGCGTGCGCCGCGAATATGGGGAAACTCTGCCGGAAAGCACGGTAACATGCGTGATTCGAAAGGGTTATAAATTAAACAATCGCCTGATCCGCCCCGCAATGGTGGCCGTATCGACGAAACAGCAACCGGAAATCAATGGGTAAGGAGGACTATTATTCGCTGCTCGGCGTGGCTAAGGGTGCTTCCGCCGATGAGATAAAGAAAGCCTATCGAAAAATGGCACTGAAGTACCATCCGGATAAAAATCCTGGAGACAAAGCAGCGGAGGAGAATTTCAAGAAAATTTCCGCAGCCTATGATATTTTGCAGGATGCGGACAAGCGTGCGGCCTATGACCGCTATGGGCACGCCGCATTCGAAAGCGACGGCGGCGGACAACGCACCTACTCACATAGCGGAAATTTTCGCAATGCAGCCGATATTTTCAGCGAAGTTTTCGGCGGTGGATTTGGGGATATATTCGGCTTTGGTGGCCACTCTCAGGCGTCGCACAGCCGTGCTTCCCGCGGCAGTGACCTGATATATGGTTTGCAAATTTCACTGAAAGAGGCATTCACCGGTGTGGAGAAAAATATCAAATATCGCCGCCGTGTGCAGTGCAAGGCCTGCGGCGGAATGGGAGCGGAAAAAGGCTCCAAGCGAATAACTTGCCCAACCTGCGGCGGCTCTGGTTTCACGAGCATAAGCCAGGGATTTTTTCACATGCAGCAGACATGTTCCCGCTGCGGCGGCAGCGGCTCGATCCTGGAAAAGCCGTGCAATGTTTGCGGCGGCAGTGGTGCGGTGATTGAAGAAAGCAAAGCCAAAATTAAGATTCCCGCCGGCATATATGGTGGCTCAAAACTGCGCCTGAGCGGATACGGCGAAGCGGGCCAAAATGGCGGCCCAACGGGCGATCTCTACGCGGTGGTCAATGTCGCCGATGACCGCTTCTTTGAGCGCAATGGCGATGATTTATATTGTTCCCAGAAAATTCCCTTCGCTATCGCTGCCCTGGGTGGAGAGGTGGAAGTGGAAACCATTGACGGCAAATGCTCGCTGAAAATTCCGGAGGGGACGCAGTGCGGCGCCGTTCTGCGCATGAAAGATCAAGGCATGCCCCGCGTGGCCAGCGGAGTGCGAGGGAGTCAGTACGTTCGCATCGACATCGATGTCCCAAAAAAATTGAGCAGAGATCAGCGGGAAGCTTTGGAAAAATTTGCCGCTACGCTGGATGTGTCGGTGAACAAGCGGGCTCATTTTTTTCAAAAATTGAAGGACAAGTTGGATGAGCTATGAAAGTCCCCGCTAAACGATTCTTCAGCCTCCCCGATGGGGAACTTTTTAGCAAATTTTTTCTCGCCGATGAACCACCCGTCCAGTGGTTAGACAAAATTCCGCAGGCGATAATGTTTCTCGCCACTTCCGGTGAAGTTTTGGCAACTTTTCCGAAAAATTGCGACATCGGTTCCAATGTTTTCATCCACAAGTCTGCCAAGCTCCCAAGTATGTGTGTGATTCGTGGCCCCTGCTACATTGGCAGGGAGACGGAAATTCGTCCATTTGCGTACATTCGCGAAAATTGTGTGATCGGGGAGCGGTGCCTGGTGGGGAATTCCACGGAAATTAAAAATTCCATCCTACTAAACGGCGTGCAAGTCCCTCATTTTAATTACATCGGTGACTCCATTCTCGGCAATCACGCCCACCTGGGAGCCGGTGCCATTTTGGCAAACCTGCGCTTGGATGGTAAATCGATAAAAATTTTTGACGGAGAAGAGCGATTTGATACGGAGCGGCGAAAATTTGGCGCCATTTTAGGCGACTATGCGGAAGTCGGCTGTAATTCGGTTTTAAATCCTGGGGCAGTACTAGCCCGCGGAAGCAAAATTGCCCCAAACACAAACCTCAGTGGCTTCATAGAAGAAAACTCATTCATTGGAAGCAGGGACAAACATTCCACCCATGCCCCGGCATAAACTTCACTTTAAGTGCAGAATTTCATCGGCACTCAATCCCGTTAGGCACTCAAGTTTTTTCACGATGTAGTGCAGCATGTAGCAAAGCACAAGGGTGCAGGGGAGCACGATTACCGGGTAGCTTAGCGCAACCATGCGCCCCAGCTCTTTGGTGAACTCCAAGGTTCCGCTTTCACTGCACACAACCGTCTCCGCTAGCCAAAAATTCAGGACCGCGCTCAATAGGAAAGATAGCGCCAATATGATGGAGGCGCGCAGCATAATTTTGTGAAACTTTGCCCTCTGGTCGCTGGTTTGCAAATGGGCATACACCACGCCGCTGTTCAAAATGTTCTCATCGAATAGCAACTTTTCAAGGAATGTGCGCCTGCCAAAGGACGATATTATAACAAACATAAAAAATATTACGGGGACACTGGCCTCTTTGGTCGCAACCCACTCCCGCGGCAGCTGGAGCAGACCTATGCCACCGGTTATTAGCACGCTGAAAAATCCGACGATCGAAAAAAAGTTTCCTTTGCGGTCCTTGAATAGGGCGAAACCACCGTAGCCCAGCGGAAACATCAGTGCTAAAATAAGAGCTAGAGCCGGTGAAATGCCAAACCAATCATCAAACATCATCATGACTATCGCCGGAATAATTATGTTGAACCCGACGTTTACCAGCAAATTTTCACGCCTATTTTTTCCATTTTTCATTGTCAAACGTACCTACTTTCTAAGAAAAACTTGCCCATATCAAGAAATTTCTTTCCCTAAGCGAATGAGTTTTTTTAGCAAATTTGGAGAAATCTATGAAAAGGTCGCATAAGTGCAATGAGCTGGATACGTCCCACGTCGGGCAAAATGTCCGCCTAATTGGCTGGGTTCAATCGATTCGCGACCATGGAGGTCTGCTTTTTGTGGACCTGCGCGACCGCGAAGGCATCACTCAAATTGTTTTTGATCCGAAGCTGGAGAAATTTCGCGATGTCCATTCCCTGCGCGATGAGTCCGTCATCGAAGTAGGTGGGACCGTCACCCGGCGGCCACTGGAAACGGTCAATCCTCGCCTGGCCACGGGGGAAGTGGAGGTGCTCGCCGACGAGCTGACCATTCACAACCTGTGCGAGCCGCTGCCTTTCCCCATGGAAGATTCTAAGGCGGAACAGGTTAGTGAGGATTTGCGCCTAACCTACCGCTACCTCGATTTGCGCAGAAAAAATAGCTATCATCGCTTATTTTTGCGCCACATTGCTGCCCGTACCGCTCGCAATTATCTCGATGAAAATGGATTTTTGGAAGTTGAAGTACCCTATTTGTTCAAGACCACGCCGGAAGGGGCGCGCGAATTCCTAGTGCCAAGTCGCCTGAATCCCGGCTGCGCCTATGCTCTGGCTCAGTCCCCGCAGCAATATAAGCAGATGCTCATGGTCGCCGGGATCGAACGCTACTATTCACTGGCACGCTGCTTCAGGGACGAGGACCTGCGTGCGGACCGCCAACCGGAATTCACCCAGATTGACCTGGAAATGTCATTCATCGACCGGGAAGATATTTACGCCCTAGTGGAGGGGATGTTGGCGCGTATCTGGAAAAATACTTTGGGCGTCGATCTGAAAACGCCCTTTCTTCGCATGCCTTTCAGGGACGCGATGAACGATTACGGCTCCGATAAGCCCGACATGCGCTTCCCGATGAGAATTCACGACTTTACGGATGCATTCCGCTCATCGGCGTTTAAGGTTTTTGCGCAGAGTGTCGCCGATGGGGGCGTCGTTAAAGCATTTAATGCTAAAGGCTTAGCTATTTTGTCCCAGGGAGAAATGAAGCAGCTTGAGGACGCCGCACGGGCAATGGGAGCAAAGGGGTTGGCCTTTATCAAGGCCGAAGATGGGCAGTGGAAATCGCCCATTTTGAAATTTTTATCCGAGGCTGAGAAAGGGTGCTTGCGTTCGGAGCTAGGTGTCGAGGAGGGAGACATCCTATTTTTCGCCGCTGGGAAGTGGGAAAACTCCTGCAATATTTTGGGACGCGTGCGTCTGGAATGCCGCGACATAGCCGTGAAGTACGGATTGCTATCCATCCCGAATAATGCATTCAATTTTTTATGGGTGGTGGACTTTCCGCTGATGACCTTCGATGGGGAGCGAAATCGCTACGTCGCTACCCACCATCCCTTTACGGCACCTGTCCCGGAAGACTTGCCCATTCTCGCTTCCCATCCCCACGCCGTCAGGGGGCAGCACTATGACATCGTGCTGAATGGCATGGAGCTCGGCGGCGGAAGCATAAGGATTCACCGCTTCGATGTGCAGGAAAAAGTGCTCAAAGATATTTTGAAAATTGACGGCGATGTGGTCGATAGTCGCTTTGGATACATGCTGCGGGCGTTCAAGTACGGTGCGCCACCGCACGGCGGAATCGCCCTTGGACTGGATAGGATAGGGGCAATAATTTGTGGAACGAGTAGCATCCGAGACGTTCTCGCCTTTCCCAAAACCCAAAAAGGCCAAGATTTAATGTGCCAATCCCCGTCGATCCCAACGGAAAAGCAGTGGTGCGACTTGTTCATAAAGTCCACCGCTGTGCAGCATGGAAAAGATTGACCCAAATTCGCTAGGGGGCAAACCTTCTGCGAAGGCAGGGAAGGACTGAAAAGGAGAGCGGAATTCAATGCGTTTTTTTAAGGGAAAACATGCCAAGCTCCGCTAAATTAAACCTTGGGCAAAGGTGAAAAAATTTACTTCTCTGAAAAAAAAGAGCCCGCCGAAGGGCGGGCTCTTTTGAATAATTTTTTACGAGTTCAAAACGAACAATCAACGGAAGCGTTGAACCATACGAAATTCTTCCTAGCAGAACCGCCACCGGCAACACTGTTAACCCACGTGTCTTTGGAAGCATTGTTCCCAGCAAATTCGACGCCGGCACGGGCTTTAGCATGCTCATTTAAGCCATACACCAAGTCAGCGTTCAAGCCATAGTAGAAATAATCCTTTTTGCCTCCCTGACTCCCAACGCTTGCGTTGGATGCAAAATACCTCTTCGCCTTGTCGTAGCCAACCTTTGCCCCCAATTCGACGGCAACATTACCCACGCCAAATTGCCCAAGGTCATAGGTATAGGCCACGCGCCCCTCAATGGCTATCTCTCTGCAGCCGAAATCGTAGAATAAGTATAGCGATGGGGATAGCAACACATCTCCCAATAGGCCCACATATATCTCACTCGTATTACGTTTAAAGGGAGAAACGCCGGGCTCAAAGGCAAAGCTCTCCCCCTCCTTTCCATTAGGCTTATCAAGCACCGTGGGCATATTTGTGAAAAAATGGTGAATATATCCGCCATCCACCGTAAATATTTCGGTGATCTCGTAGGACGCGCCCAGGTATGGATTGACCTCATTCCTTGTGGCTGGAAATTTTGTATTCGGATGCACATCGCCGTCCAAACCTAAAAATGCGTAGGTACCAACATAAACTTTGGCCTTTTCGAGTACTGACAAGTTAACCTCAGCCCTAGGTGCAAATACTTTATGCCCCTGCTCACGGCCGCGAACAACGTGCTCCGTCGAAAGCTTAACGCGGGTATCTAACCCAAATGCGGGCACCTCAAATGCCCCTAAGCAGCTAATCCCCAGTAAAGTGGCAGCTGCCATAACTATTTTCTTCATAGTAAATACCTCCATTTAGTTTTAATTCAGGACTTGGTCGCATAAGCAACCAACGAGACTATAGGCTACGCATAGCGGCGGCAAAGTCAAGATTTTTATCTTTTTTTTAGGAAATTTTTTTAAAATTTTTATATCTTCACCTTTAAATTTAAAATTTTTTTATAAAACATCTCATTTGTTGCGATTTTTAGCCAGGATTCGCATGTATTTATATGAGGTAAAAAATGCTTGAGTATAAGCGATATAAAAGCCGGGAAAACCATCCAAAAATCCCAATTTAAATAAATATCCGCGGATAAATTTCCAACAGGAGTGCAGCAGAATAATCGGGATGGATCTCTCCTGTGGCGACTCAAATAATTCTGCATATTTCACATTTTTTTTCATGTAATCCTCGACGCTCTTGAAAGAATAGTGGAGCAAGTGTCCCTCCAGCTTTTTAATTTGGCCGGATATGTTTAATTTTTCATGCACCCTATCCGCCGTCCAACTCCCATGTTTTTTGCGGAGTAACCTTGTCTTATAATCTGGCGTCCAATCGCCGTGCCTTATCCACCTGTTGATGAAAAATGTGCTCCTGGCGAAGTATGCGCCGGAATAGGCGTGGTCATTTGCTTTTATGAACGATGCAATGGAATCATGCAATTCGCCGTCCACTTCCTCATCGGCGTCGATGCAGAGAATCCATGGTTGCGAGGCATGGTGCAATGCCAAATTTTTTTGCTGGGAAAATCCATGCCAAATTTCCTCGTACACCTTAGCATTGAAAGCCTTTGCTATCTCCACCGTTTTATCATGGCAATCATTGACGACCACGATAATTTCATCGGCCAAATCCCTTATTGAGCGCAAGCAGCGGCCGATATTTTGCTCCTCGTTGGAAGCTATAATTGTTACACTTAGTGGTAATACCATGGAAAAGTATATAATCAGTGCTTGATTATTTGCAAATATATTTATAGTTGCTAGCAATAATGGACATTGTGGGTAGCAGGTGTCCCGTGCGGGGCAAACAGGTCACGGAGGGGCTTGACAGCGATGATATCGGACTAGTGGAGCGTATCCGTGCCCACGATACAGCGGCATTCGACACACTCGTAAAAAAATATCGCGGGCGCCTGTATTCCGTAATTTACAACTTGACATCGAATAGGGATGATGCCTTTGATTTAACCCAAGATGTTCTCATAAAGATGTTTCAATCCATCGATAAGTTCAACGGAAGGTCGGCATTTTTCACCTGGTTGTATCGCATAGCCGTAAATACCACCATCTCTTTTATTAGGAAGAATAAGTTGCGGCGGTTTTTTAGCTTTGAAAAGATGCAGGAGGAGGGCATTGAAGAGGCGTACATTGACAATTTTTTGCTGGATAAGCAGCGGGGAGACAGGTCAATTTTTCTAAAAGAATTGCAAGAAAATTTGAACATTGCATTGCAAAAATTGTCTAATAGGCACAGGGTTGTGATTGTGCTATACGAAATTGAAGGTTTGGATCACGGTGAAATCGCTTCCGTATTGGGGTGTTCGGTGGGGACGGTGCGCTCGCGGTTGCACTATGCGAAGGAGCAATTGAAAGTTTTTTTGAAGGACTATGTGGAATGAAGCAGGGTTTTGACGATAGAAGCGATAAGCGTTTGCACGATTTGCTGCGGATCAAGCGTCTTGAACGTCCGGATAGCAAGCGGTGGGTAAAGTTTGACCGATGCTTCGAGCGGAAGCGTCTGTCAGCGATGATGGAAAAGAAGGTTTCAGTGAGCGAACGAATTTTGGCAATATTCGGGAGCAAACGCTTTGCATGCGCGATGTCCGGTTTATGCCTAGTCATCATTGCTACGATCGGGATTGGTCGCAGCAGCGAATATTACTCCCTCCAATATGCCTGCAGCGGTTCGGGGGGGGATAGGAGGCTATCCTACGTCCGCGACGATATTTTGTGCAATGTGGAGAATGTGGACTTTAGGACACAGTTTAATCACATTTCCCATGGGGTCGCCTACGTTTGCGATTCCATATTGAGCAAAGGTGCGTTTGTGCGGTGAGAATTATCATGCTGAAAAAATTTCTGCGAGTTTTCGCGGCGGCCGTGTTTTTCTTCTATGGAAATCTGCTTTGTGCCACAGAGGTGGAGCGGAGCAACGGGGCAGAGGAGAAGTTTAGCCTGGCAAATCTCTGCGAAGGGGCGGCATTTGGGGAATATGTGAGCACCACTTTCGAGCGCTACAAAAACAGTGTGGTGCGGGTTGTTGGGGTCGTCAGTCTTCCGGAGGAGGGCAAGCAGGAAGATGACTCGGCACCGCAGACCCAGCATGTGCTATCCGGCACCGGCTTTTTTGTTTCGGACAAAGCACACGTCCTGACAGCAGCTTCAATAGTATCTTCCGCGCGGGTCCTGTGGGTAGAGTACCGCGGTCTCTCCTATGCGGCGGAGTGCGTTGGCTACGATGCGGCAACAAATATCGCCATAATCAGGCTATTGCAGCCGCCCGAATCCTTCGAAATAGTCGGCATAGGCGACAGCGATGAGCACGCTCTGGCGCGCATAGGGGAATTTGCAATTTTTATCGGCTGCCGCTTGGACCTCGATCCGGCACCGGCAATTGGCAACATTGTCGGCAAAAATATCGCCTATGGGGAGCGCACCTTTGTGACCACATACCTGCGCTCGGACATAGAACTTTGCGGCGGGGAAAGCGGGGCACCGGTTTTCGACCTAGATGGGGATCTAATCGGCTGCATGGTGGCAGCTCTACCGGAACTCCATTCCAGCTTTATTCTGCCAAAGCGCGCACTGAAGCGCATCTGCGACGATATCATCAAACTGGGCAAGGTCACCTACGGGGCAATCGGCATTGATATCCACGCCGAGTATAAGCTAGGGCTGGGGCAGCAAATAATAGTTTCCCGCGTCGTACACGATTCCTACGCTGAAAAAAGTGGCCTACTGGCCGGCGATGTACTTTTATCTATGAATAATTTTTCAATCAAGCATCGGGAAGATTTGCACAATGCTCTATTTTTTGCACACCCCGGCTCCGACATGCACATCGTGGTCATGCGCGGCGACGAATGCCACGAACTCACCATGAAAGTTGACCAATCCGTTGCCAAGAAGTGAGATGGACGAAAAACCTGCACAGGGGAGGGTGCTGCACACCGCCACCCTCGACGGAGAGCAAAGCGATAATTTGTGCCAGTGGCTATGGGCGCACGGCTGGAAGCCCTACACCGTGGTGCACAGCCAATTCGCATTTAAGGGCGATGGCGTCAACGTTGTCATGTACAAGAGTGGAAAGCTTGTTGTGCAGGGGAAAAAAACGGATGATTTCGTCGAGTTCGTGCTCGAGCCGGAGATCACGCACTTTGCCGGCCTAACCCGCGGCGATGCTGACCGCGGAGAATGGTTTGAGGAGCATGCCGGGATGGATGAGAGCGGGAAGGGTGACTTGTTTGGCCCGCTCGTGACCGCCTGCGTCATTGCCGGTGGAAGCACGGTGGAAAAATTAATTGCCAGCGGGGTCAAGGACAGTAAGCAAATTACGAGCGATGCCCAAATTTTGAATCTGGATGGGAAGATTCGTGCCTCCGATTGCGTCGTAAAAACGATGCAGCTAAGCATGGCGAAATACAACGAATTGTACGTAAAGTTCAACAGTAACATGAATCTTTTGCTCGGCTGGATGCATGCCTGTTCTCTCAGGGATGCGCTTTCGGAGAGGCGTGTTAGCTGGGGCTTGCTGGATCAATTTTCCAAAAAACCCATCGTGCAGGGCATGCTCCGAGACCCAGATTTTGACCTAAGGATGCAGACCAAGGCGGAAAGTGACCCGGTTGTGGCGGCCGCATCGATTGTTGCCCGCGCCGAGTACGTTCGCCGGATGGAGGAACTTTCCAAGCTCGCCGATATGCAGTTGCGCAAGGGAGCGAGCAGATTTGTGACCGAGCAGGCAGCGGAGTTGAAAAAATGCCTCGGCGGGGATGGGATGCGAAATTTTGTGAAGCTCCACTTTAAAACAGCCCCCTGAGCCCGAAGGTAAATTCGGGCATAAGCTATTGCAGGGCAATCAATTAGCAGATTCATTTCAACAAATCAACGTTTCCAGGCGATAGGCCCTATGCCCTTTGAGGTAGACCGCGCCGCGGTGGGCTTGGATGAATTCCCGGGCTTGCTCAGTTTTTTCCAGGCAATGCACGCCCTTGGCGTGCGGCGATGTTCCCAGTAGGCCAGCTTGCACTTCGCCGCCGCACTCACCAACTATGACGACCCTGTCCCCGCTGCGCACGGGAATGCTCTGACCAAGCCGAATATTCTCATCAGCTCTGCATTTTCCAAGCTCAAGATCGCCAAAACTTCCGACCACAAATAGGCGGTTTCCCTGTGGAAAGAGCCGGTCAAAATTTTTCAATGAATCCAAAAATGCGGCGGGATTGGCATTGTAGCAGTCGCTAAAAAATGTGCGCCCATTGACCGTCGAAATTTCTCCCCTCATGGCGCCCGGCCGCCAATTTTGCAGTCGCGCAGCAATATTGGCCAACGTTTCCCCGCTTAGCAATGCGAATGCTAGGGCAAGGACCAAATTTTTTACCATGCCGCCACTCATCAGATGCGGAATCGGGAAGGCGCACTTTTGGCCCTCGATTTGAAAATTTAACCACCGGCCAGCGGGCCTCTGTTCGACGCTAAAGCACACCTTCGCTCCCGGGTCCTCTGCCGGAATTATGCAAAATTTTGCAATTTTTTTAAAACATTCAAAGCGCAGTAACTCTTTTGCCAATATGCACTTACAAGAATTATCCAGGACATACTCAGCCATTTTGACTTTTTCCGAAGCTATGCTATTTTCGTCGCCAAAGTTTCCGAGATGAATGGGGGACACACCCGTTATTATGCAGTCCGTCGGCTGTGAAATCTCCAGCAAACCTTCGATCGCCCCAACCCCGTCGATACCCACCTCCAGGACGCCGATCGACTCACCGTTTGTGAATTTTGCCAAGGTGAGGGGGATGCCCAAGTGTCCATTTTCGCTCAAAAAAGTTTTGTTATTTTGCACATTGAGCAGGAGTGCCAGAATATCCTTTGTCGAAGTTTTTCCCATGCTGCCCGTGATCCCAACGACCTTTCCGCGAAAATTCTTGCGCGTGAAAGCGGCAATTTTGCTGAGTCCGGCAAGCGTATCTTCGCAAATAAACTGGGGAAAATTAGCGCTGCCCATTGCGTGGTCAACGATCGCACATGATGCCCCGTTTTGCTCGGCCTGCTGGAGGAAATCGTGGCCATCGGCGCGCTCAGTTTTGATGGCAATGAAGCAGGAATTTTTCGATAAATTGCGCGTGTCATTGCAGATTTTCCCAACGGTGGCCGGCATCCTGCCCCCTAACCAATATCCAGCGCCGCTGCATACCCAGTCTGAAAAATTTATCATGGTTTGCCGTTAATTTCTTTTAAAACTTCCCCGTCGCAAAAATGCACAACTTTGTCCCCAATTTTTTGGTCATTTTCGTGTCCACGACCGGCAATCAGAACGATATCGCCATTTTGGGACAGCTCTAGGGCACGCTCGATGGCGGCATACCTATCGGCGATGAACTCCACGGCACCGCTGGGGCAAGCTACGCCAACTCGCATGTCGTCAAATATTTGTTCCAGCGGCTCCTCCCGCACATTATCGGCGGTGACTATTGTGTGATCAGATAGGCTGGTCGCAATTTTCGCCATCGGGGCGCGCTTCGCCCGGTCCCGCTCGCCGCCGCACCCAAACACACTGATCACGCGCCGGTGCGGCTGTTTAAGCAACGTGGAGAGCACCATTTTGAGGGCCTGGGGCGTGTGAGCATAGTCAATAAACGCCACTGCGCCGGTCCTGAGCGGCACAGCTTCAAGCCTACCCGGGGTGCCGCAATAGGTCGCCAGCTTTGGTTTGAGCTGGTCGAAATCGTATCCTAGGATGCTAGCGGCGGCTAAACCCGCGGCGGCGTTGGAGAGGTTGTAATCGCCGAAAAGTTTTGTTTCAAATTCGCAGCTCCAATTTTTGTGCCTCAGCGTGAACGTCGAACCTTCCAGGGAACTTCTCCCTACCTGGGTGATGCAAAAATCTGCGTTTTTAGCGAAACCAAAGCCGTAAACTTGCTTCCCATCGGCCTTCAAAATTTCAAACAACTTGAGCCCATACCCGTCATCAACGTTGACCAGGCTAACCCTAGGCGAAGGACCATTTTCTCCGGAGAAAAGCTTCTTTTTTGCTGAAAAATAGTTTTCAAGCGTGCCGTGGTAGTCCAAATGCTCATGGGAGAGGTTCGTAAATATGGCAACGTCGGTGGCGAGGTCGAATGCGCGCTTTTGGTCGAGGGCGTGGGAACTCACTTCCAAAGCGACATTTTTACACCCATTTTGCTCACATTTTTGCAGAAGTTTATAAAAATCTAGGGCAATGGGGGTGGTATTTGGGGCGGGCAAAATTTGTCCGCCAAGGTCATATTCTATGGTGCCGAGTAAGCCACACCCGCCGAGCAAATGTCTCAGTAAAAAGCCAATTGTGGACTTTCCATTGGTCCCCGTCGCGGCGATAATGCTCATTTTTTCGTCGGGAAAATTGTAAAATCTACGCGCGACGATCGCCATCGCTTCCCTAAAATTTGAAACTTTTATGCCGCCATCGTGGTTAAATTCACTCACAATGACGGCATTCTTATTGGCAATTCGCACGCCATTGGCAAATAAATTTGCATCGCGGTGCTTGCCCCTTATTGCGAAAAAAAGCGGATGAGCGGTGGGGGGGATTTCCCGTGAGTCGTGGCCGATGTAATCAACGGTAGCATCGAAGTTGACACGGTTCGCACTGTGCTCAATGCCGTCAAAAAGCTGCCCAATGGTCTTCACTTGTACCCAAATGCGCGAAGAAAGTAGCTCAATCGCTGCTTCAACTCGTTGCGCTGCACAATTTGGTCTATCAAGCCGTGTTCAAGCAAAAATTCCGCAGTTTGGAAGCCATTGGGGAGGTCCTGGGACGTCGTCTCCTTGATCACCCGCGGGCCAGCAAACCCGATTAGCGCCCCGGGCTCGGCAAGAATGACGTCGCCGAGCGACGCAAAACTGGCCATGACCCCGGCCATCGTTGGATTGGTCAATAGCGCTATGTACAGTACGTTTGCCGCTTTCAATTTGGCCAGCGCCGCCGAAGTTTTTGCCATTTGCATCAAACTCAAAATGCCCTCGTACATGCGCGCACCCCCCGATGCACAAACTACTATTACGGGCAGATTTTTTCCGAGCCCAAGCTCTATTGTCCGCGTGATTTTTTCGCCCACCACGGACCCCATGCTCGCACCAAGAAAATTAAAATCCATGGCGGCAATCGCCACCGCTATGCCATCGATGCGGGCAGAACCGGCTATGGCAGCTTCGCACATCCCCGTTTTTTCCCGATGGCTGCGCAATTTATCCAGATATTTTATCCCACCGCCGAACCCGAGAACGTCGACTGTTTCTAGTCCCGCCCACATCTCATGGAAAGAACCGCGGTCGCACAGAAGATTAATTCGCCTGTGCGCACCCAGTGGGAAATGGTACCCGCTCTTCGGCACAACCATGTTATTTTTTTCCAAGTCACGGTTATAAACCAGCTCGCCGCTCATGGGACATTTCGTCCACAGCCCCTTCGGCATGTCGCGCTTTTTTACGGAGATTGTGGAATACTCTGGTTTGCTAAATAGGGCCATGATTAACCGTGGGATAGAGTTAAAACGTTGATGTCGCGAAATCCACGCCTGTGCATCGCTTCGCAGCAGGAAAGCAGCGTTGCGCCTGTCGTTATTACGTCGTCGACGATGACAATGCGAGAAGTCCTGTCAATTTTGCTTTCACTGCAGCGAAAAATATTTTTAACATTTCGCAGGCGCTCATTCGGTGAAAGTCCAGCTTGAGCGGCGTGATTCTTGCACCTTAAAAGCTTCTTGGCCACGCACACTCCGCTGCACTTAGCAAGCGAATCGGCGATTAGCTCGGTTTGGCTATAATCCCGCTGCACGCGCTTAAAATAGTGTGTCGGTACGGGGACAAGTAGCGAATTCTTTACGAAATCCAATGCGTGGCGGCCATTTTTTTTAATCGCCGAAATGATGTCACCGATTAGAAAACTTCCACCGCCATATTTTAAGGTAAGTATGAGCTTGCGCGCAACTCCGCTGTGCTCCCAGCAGGTCATCCCCCCATTGAAAAATACCCTTTGCCCGCGGTCGGCCGCTTCACGCCTGTAGCGCTCAAATAAATCCCTGATCCCCTGCAGACTTATCCAACTCATGTTGCTCAAACAGGTGTCGCAAATGTGATCAGAGGAGGAACTTAGGGAGAGAAGACGCCCACAAGTCACGCAGGTGCGGGGAAATAGCACATCCAGCAATGCCCGACAAAATCGCTTTGTACTCGCCAACACTCTCACTTTTGTGCAAGGAATCCTTGCCAAAGGAAAAGTCAAGCCTAATATGATGGCCATGGATGACAGTTTGCAAGAGCTTTACCAGGCCGTTATTTTGGAGCACAACCGCGTGCCCTGCAATAAGCGCGTGCCCGCCGCCTACCACTCCCACTCCGATGGATATAATCCGTCCTGCGGCGATAAGATCAGCGTGTATGTGAATTTCGACGGAGATAGGGTCGCCGATTTGGCGTTTTCCGGGGAGGGATGTGCAATTTCCCAGGCAAGCGCCTCCCTCATGACAGAATTATTGAAGAACAGGCCGCGGGCTGAAATTTTAGCCATCATTGACGATATTTGCCGAGGTTTGGCCGGCGAAGATGTCGATTTGAACAAATATGGGGATGTGGGGGCATTGATTGGCGTGCGCAAGTTCCCGATGCGCATAAAATGCGCAACAATGGCTTGGCATACTTTGAAGGAAGCCATCCAAGAGATCTGACATTTCGAAGCCTATCATCATTTTTTGCTTTTTTTTATCGGTAGCTTAGTATAGGAATGGAAGGAAGGTCGATTTATGCACAATATTCGCAAATTAACGTCGGGGAACGTGGTTGTCATGACTCTATCTGGCAAGCTTACCCATGCGGATTACGCTGACATTGTGCCATTTTTGGCAAAATTCATAAAAAAATATAAAAAAATTCGACTATTGATCGAGCTTGATAATTTCCAAGGCTGGGCGGCTAACGCAACTTTAGATGAAGTCATTTTCATTTTTCGCTACGGTTTTCACGTTGAGCGCATTGCATTTTTGGTGCATGCTACGCAGGATCAGCTCGCAATTTTGCTTGACCGGCCATTTGGGCGTGCTCTGGGAAAAAATATCAAATATTTCCGCCACAAATTTTGTGAAGAGGCGTGGGAGTGGATATGTGATGGAGCGGTGGCCGTTGTGGATAAGACCTTTCCCCACTACGACTCAGCAGCGGATGTTAGGGACTGATTTCAGACAAATCGCCAACGAACTGCTAGCGAAGAGGCGCGAAGCGGGGTGCACATTCGAAGAGTTTCGAATTTTTGCGGGAAAATTTTTGCCAAAAAACAGCCCCAGCAAGATTATTCACGTTGCCGGAACGAATGGGAAGGGATCAGTTTGCGCCCTACTCGAGTCGGCCTATCGCGCCGCTGGGTACAAGACGGGATTATTTACTTCGCCCCACCTACTCGACCTCCGGGAGCGCATCCAAATCAATCGGCAGCTAATTGGAAAAAGCGATTTTTGCCGGATTTTTTTGGCGATAAAAAAGCGGGAGCGGGGCAACCTATCGTTTTTTCAATATTTAACCCTAATTGCACTTGCATACTTTGAGGAATGCGCGGTTGAAGTGGTGATTTTGGAATGCGGGGTTGGCGGTCGTTTGGACAGTACAAACATAGTGCATTCCGCCGCTGCTGTGATAACAAGCATTTCCTTTGATCACGAAGAAATTTTGGGCGATACCATCGAAGATATCACCCGTGAGAAGGCTGGCATCATAAAACCTGGGATGGCGGTTTTCACTGGCAACATGCCGGTGGCTGCCGAAACCATCGTGGCGGAAATTTCCAAAGAAATAGGGGCACGACTGGTAAAAATTAGCGGCGGTGTTCGACATTTCGAATCAAACTTAGAGGGGGATTTCCAAGGAAAAAATGCAAAATTAGCCCACATGGTATTGAAGGATCTTGGCGAAATTTTGCCCGTTTCCGACGGAGCAATCAAGCGCGGTTTCGCCACTGCCTTTTGGCCGGCGCGCAATCAAACCGTCCCGCTGAAAAACGGCAGCAAAATGATCCTCGACGGCGCCCACAATTGGGAGGCAATTGCGGCCCAGCTCGCCCACATTAGGCGCACCGTCCATGGGAATTCAACGACTTTGATTTTCACTTCAACGAAAATTAGGCAATGCGAACCCTGTTTCGCCGCCTTGGAGCCTCTTTTTCACAGAATATTTGTGACGAATATCTCGGACGTGGACAGGAAAATTTCCGACGCACTGCTCCGCCAACTAGCGGATAAATATGCTCCCAAGGGCCGCTTCATCGACATAAAATCCCTGGCTAAATTTTTAGCTCGCCCTGAATCCGCTCAACCAACGAATCTAGCCGACTTTGGCTCACCAAACCGAGGAGCATCCAACCTCATCGAACCAACGAATTTAGCCGATTTTACCACAATTAGCCAGCAAATCGGGCCAATTTTTAACTCACCAAACGGGGAGATAGCTAGCTCCGCCGCCATTTTAACCCCTCCGGCAAATGAAATTTTTTTCCCAACCGGGGAGCAATCAGCTTTGCCACACAGTTCAACCCATTCCACCAATGAGACTTATTTTGTGACTGGCTCCCTATTGCTCATCGGCGAGCTAGCCAGCCTGCTTATCTCGGAAGGGGCACTGAACAGGGAATATTTTTATTACCCTACAAAAACCCTGCAAAACTGGAGGTGAAGAAGGGCAAAGGGATGCGCTAGGAGCAATGAAGGAGCCAGGTTATTGAAGGAGTGTTCCGGCCTTGAAACCGTAATCGGTGAATTTAAGCGATTCTTCGGCGAAAGATTTTTCCACTTCAGATTCTCCGTGGTTGTACCTTCTGTCACCTACGCCACTATTATTACCCTCAACTTTTTTCCTAACTTTGAGTTTTTTTAAGCGGTTCTTCGGCGAAAGATTTTTCCATTTCAGATTCTCCGTGGCTGCACCTTCTGTCACCTACGCCACTATCATTGCCCTCAATTTTTTTCCTAGCTTTGAGTTTCGCCTTTACCCTACCCAACTTTGATTCGCCAAATCGGGGAGCAATCAGTTCTATCCAATGGACGAATTTGGCTGATTTCCATTGGGAGTGAGGGGCTTGCCAACTTCTCGCACAAAGGCTCTTGATTTCACCGTTAATTGTTGACTGGGCACCCGAAAACCTGCTATGTAATATTACCTAAGTCACTTTTTATAAAGTGCGCAACTTTGCTTCCGTCGTTCAATGGATAGGACACCGGTCTCCGGAATCGGCAATTTGGGTTCGAGTCCCAACGGAAGCGCCAATTTCCCTACTTCACTCTGCCAAATAGGGCATTTCGTTGGTTACATCAGGTTTTATCCGAATGGCCCCACTAGTTTTTAGGAGGTGTTTTTTTGGGATTTCCATAGGGAATAAGTAGAAATCGCTCGGGGATAAAAATCATAGAGGGGTGAAAATTTTCCCGGCTAAGCATCTTTATGTTGACATGGGGCTGCCTCATGTGCTGAAAACTTTCCATTGCACGGTGGCTCTGGAAAAGTTCCCCAAAACTATTCCCATCTTGGGGCTGCCACGCAACAAGGGAGTAAATAAAGAAGTGCCGCGGGATGGTTGCTAAACTAACATTGTTAGTTTAATATGTATGCGGTTCAATTTTTGGGTTCCCAAGGCCGGACTGCAAAGGCGAGCAATGCCGCTTTTTTATAATTTGTGAAAATTTTTTAAATACTCGCAGCCCGATTACTCAGTGGTCGTCGTAGCTGTCAAAAAGCACACTATTGTCGCTAAGGATCTTATACACTAGTCGATTTTTTTTATCAATTTCCCGCGAATACTCCTTGCCGCCTCTATGCTTCAAGCGCTCTGGATGGCCTAAACCTGTGGTGGGATGCTCCAAAGCATCATCAACCAAAAACATCACAACCTCAGCTTGCCTGGGATTACGGCTTTTGAGCCTCTTGTACTGTCTTTTAAATTTTGGGGAAAATTTTTCTTTATATCTCATTCCATGTTCCCCGCTTCAACTTCTGCGTCCCAC